>NZ_CP108518.1:1806428-2107500 GCF_035989885.1 Streptomyces sp. NBC_01232 | reverse complement strand
ACTGTCTCAACCATAGGCCCGGTGAAATTGCACTACGAGTAAAGATGCTCGTTTCGCGCAGCAGGACGGAAAGACCCCGGGACCTTTACTACAGTTTGATATTGGTGTTCGGTTCGGCTTGTGTAGGATAGGTGGGAGACTTTGAAGCAGCCACGCCAGTGGTTGTGGAGTCGCCGTTGAAATACCACTCTGGTCGTGCTGGATGTCTAACCTCGGTCCGTGATCCGGATCAGGGACAGTGTCTGATGGGTAGTTTAACTGGGGCGGTTGCCTCCCAAAGGGTAACGGAGGCGCCCAAAGGTTCCCTCAGCCTGGTTGGCAATCAGGTGTTGAGTGTAAGTGCACAAGGGAGCTTGACTGTGAGACCGACGGGTCGAGCAGGGACGAAAGTCGGGACTAGTGATCCGGCGGTGGCTTGTGGAAGCGCCGTCGCTCAACGGATAAAAGGTACCCCGGGGATAACAGGCTGATCTTCCCCAAGAGTCCATATCGACGGGATGGTTTGGCACCTCGATGTCGGCTCGTCGCATCCTGGGGCTGGAGTCGGTCCCAAGGGTTGGGCTGTTCGCCCATTAAAGCGGTACGCGAGCTGGGTTTAGAACGTCGTGAGACAGTTCGGTCCCTATCCGCTGTGCGCGTAGGAATATTGAGAAGGGCTGTCCCTAGTACGAGAGGACCGGGACGGACGAACCTCTGGTGTGCCAGTTGTCCTGCCAAGGGCATGGCTGGTTGGCTACGTTCGGGAGGGATAACCGCTGAAAGCATCTAAGCGGGAAGCCTGCTTCAAGATGAGTATTCCCACCTCCTTGAGAGGGTAAGGCTCCCAGTAGACGACTGGGTTGATAGGCCAGATGTGGAAGCCCGGTAACGGGTGAAGCTGACTGGTACTAATAGGCCGAGGGCTTGTCCTCAGTTGCTCGCGTCCACTGTGTTAGTTCTGAAGCAACGAACAGTTGCTGGTTTCTAGAGCTAGAACATAACTACAAAGTGTGCTTGTTCGCTCGAAACCGATAGGGTTTCGGTGGTCATAGCGTTAGGGAAACGCCCGGTTACATTCCGAACCCGGAAGCTAAGCCTTTCAGCGCCGATGGTACTGCAGGGGGGACCCTGTGGGAGAGTAGGACGCCGCCGAACAATCTTTCAAAGGACCCTTGGTCCAGCGTTCAACGCTGGACCAAGGGTCCTTTTTTATTTTCACCTCTTTACGCCGAAGCGCGGCCATGGGTTGGTTGCGCGAGAATGACTAGCGGTACCCCGAAGACAGGAGTCACACCCATGTCCAACTCTCCCGACGATCGTCCGGAGCGCGAGCCTCGGCGCAACGACGGCGGTGACAGGGGCGGCTACCGCGGGGGCCGTGACGACCGTGGTGGCGACCGTCCCCCGTTCCGTCGTGACGACCGTGGTGCCAGTGGTCGTCCCTCCGCCGGCGGTGGCGGCTTCCGTCGCGATGACCGTGGCGGGCGTCCCTCCGGCGGTGGCGGCGGCGGTGGTTTCCGTCGTGATGACCGTGGTGGAGACCGTCCGTCGTACCCCCGTCGTGACGATGACCGTGGTGGTCGTCCCTCCGGCGGCGGCGGCGGTGGCGGCTTCCGTCGCGATGACCGTGGTGGGGACCGTCCGTCCTTCCCGCGCCGTGACGACCGTGGTGGCGACCGTCCGTCGTACCCGCGCCGTGACGATGACCGTGGTGGTCGTCCCTCCGGCGGCGGCGGCGGTGGCGGCTTCCGTCGCGATGACCGTGGTGGGGACCGTCCGTCCTACCCGCGTCGCGATGACCGCGGTGGGGACCGTCCGTCCTTCCCGCGCCGCGATGACCGTGGTGGCGACCGTCCGTCGTACCCGCGCCGTGACGATGACCGTGGTGGTCGTCCCTCCGGCGGCGGTGGCGGCGGTGGTTTCCGCCGTGACGACCGCGGTGGGGACCGTCCGTCCTACCCGCGCCGTGACGACCGCGGTGGCGACCGTCCCTCGTACCCGCGCCGTGACGATGACCGTGGTGGTCGTCCCTCCGGCGGCGGTGGCGGCGGTGGTTTCCGCCGTGACGACCGCGGTGGGGACCGTCCGTCCTACCCGCGTCGCGATGACCGTGGTGGCGACCGTCCCTCGTACCCGCGCCGTGATGACGACCGTGGTGGGTTCCGTGGCGGCCGTGACGACCGTGGCGGCGACCGTCCGTCCTACCCGCGTCGTGACGACCGCGGTGGCGACCGTCCCTCGTACCCCCGTCGTGACGATGACCGTGGTGGTCGTCCCTCCGGCGGCGGTGGCGGCGGTGGTTTCCGCCGTGACGACCGTGGTGGGGACCGTCCGTCCTACCCGCGCCGCGATGACCGCGGTGGCGACCGTCCCTCGTACCCCCGTCGTGATGACGACCGTGGTGGGTTCCGTGGCGGCCGTGACGACCGTGGCGGCGACCGTCCGTCCTACCCGCGCCGCGATGACCGCGGTGGCGACCGTCCCTCGTACCCCCGTCGTGATGACGACCGTGGTGGGTTCCGTGGCGGCCGTGACGACCGTGGCGGCGACCGTCCGTCCTACCCGCGCCGTGACGACCGCGGTGGCGACCGTCCCTCGTACCCGCGCCGTGATGACGACCGTGGTGGGTTCCGTGGCGGCCGTGACGACCGTGGCGGCGACCGTCCCTCGTACCCCCGTCGTGACGACCGCGGTGGTGACCGTGGTGGCTACCGTGGTCGCGATGACCGTGGCGGCGACCGCGACTTCCGCGCCGACCGCGACCGGGACCCGGTCAAGCGGCTTCCGATCGACGAGGACGTCACCGGCCTCGAGATCGACGCCGATGTGCGCCAGGAGCTGCTGAGCCTGCCCAAGGGCCTGGCCGAAGAGGTTTCCAAGAACCTCGTCATGGTCGCGCGGCTGATCGACGAGGAGCCCGAGCAGGCTTACGCGTACTCGCGCATCGCCCTGCGTCTGGCCTCCCGCGTCGCCGCCGTGCGCGAGGCCGCCGGCTTCGCCGCGTACGCCACGCAGAAGTACAGCGAGGCCCTCGCGGAGTTCCGTGCCGCCAAGCGCATGACCGGCTCGGTCGAGCTGTGGCCCGTCATGGCCGACTGCGAGCGCGGCCTCGGCCGTCCGGAGCGGGCACTGGCCATGGCCGGCGAGCCCGAGGTGCAGAAGCTGGACAAGGCCGGCCAGGTCGAGATGCGTCTCGTCGCGGCCGGTGCCCGGCGCGACCAGGGCCAGCTGGAAGCGGCCATCGTGACCCTGCAGAGCCCGGAGCTGGCCTCCAGCTCCGTCCAGCCGTGGACCGCGCGCCTGCGCTACGCCTACGCCGACGCCCTGCTGGCGGCCGGCCGTGAGGACGAGGCGCGCGAGTGGTTCGGCAAGACGCTCGAGGCGGACAAGGACGGCGCCACCGACGCCTCCGACCGTCTCGCCGAGCTCGACGGAGTCGAATTCGTCGACGCCGCGGTCGACCTGTCCGACCTCGACGAGGACGAGGACGAGGACGACGACGAGGACGCGGCGGAGATCGCCGCGGCCGAGCGCGCCTCCGACGTCGCCGAGTACTACGACGAGGACGACGAGGAGTACGAGCCCCTGGAGCAGTCCGGGGCCGACGCCGACGCCGACGCCGACGTCGAGGACGACAAGGCCTGAGGCACGGTGACATGAAGAAGGGCGGTACCCCGGTCGGGGTACCGCCCTTCTTCATGTCCGGAGGAGGTCAGCCCAGGCCGCGCAGGACCAGGCCGGTGGCCGGTTTCGGTCCGAAGGACGTGGACTTGCGGGGCATGGTGACGCCCTGGCGGGCCAGGTCCCGTACGACCTCCTCGCGTACCGGATGCAGCAGGACCGCCGTGCCGCCGTGCCGCTCGGCCATGGCGACGGTGGACTCCGCGTCGTGGATGTACGTGATCTGGTCGGGGGCGTCCGGGACGTGCCAGAGGGCGTCGAGCAGCGTCGAGTGCAGGACGGTGGCGTCCAGCCGGCGCCAGGCCTCGGGCCGGTCGTGGCGGACCGTGCTGTCGAGGAGCGCCAGGTCGGGGTCGGTGACCAGGTGGAAGGCGCCGTCGCCGGCGAGGAGGAAGGCGTTGCCGCGTTCGGCGGCGTCCGCGAGGGTGTCCAGGGCCAGGGGGAGCGGCCCGTCGACCGGCCGGACCCGGAAGCGGCCGTCGAGGGCGGCGAGGGCGTCCGCGACCGGCAGGCGGCGCAGCATGCGGTGGATGGCGCGGACCTGGAGCGGGTAGCGGGCGGTGTCCACGAGGAGGACCAGGCCGAAGTCCCACGGGGTGGGGGAGCCGTGCTCCTCCTGCAGGCGCAGATAGGTCGCCCAGCGGTGGTGTCCGTCGGCGATGAGGGCCTGGCGGTGGCTGAGGTCCGCCGTGACGGCGGCGAGTTCCACCGGGTCCGTGATGGCCCAGAGGCGGTGCTGGAAGCCGTCCTCGGTGGTGGTCGACAGGAGGGGTGCGCGCTGGGCGGTCCGCTCGACGACCGCGGCCGCTCCCGTGGCGGGGTCGTCGCCCCGGTAGGTGAGGAGCAGGGGTTCCAGGTTGGCGGAGGTGGCCCGCATCAGGCCGGCCCGGTCGGTGACGACGTCGGGCATGACGTCCTCGTGGGGGAGGACGATGCCGGCGTCGGCGGTGGACAGCGCGAGGGCGCCGATGACGCCGCGCTGCAGCACGCCGGCCCGGCGCTGCTCGTACACGTAGAGCGCGGGCTCGGGGTCGGCGGAGAGGATGCCCTCGGCGAGCCAGTGGTGCAGGGTGCGCGCGGCCTGTTCGTTGCGGGCGGCCGGGGTGCCGGCCTGCGGGAGGATCAGGCGGACGATGTTGTGCGGGTCGGCGGATTCGAGGTGGTCGACTCCGTCGGGGCGCACGACCACGTCGTACGGCGGCGAGGTGACGGCGGCGAGGCTGCCGACACGCTCGGGGACGTAGCGCAGGCCATGGAACGGGATCAGGCGCAGCCCATGGTCCGCGGTGCCAGATGTGGTCATTGGTGCATGGTAAGACGCGTCTCGCCATGCGGGATGATCGGGGCAGTACGGAATCGGACAAGATCGATCTCATGAGGAGCGGACAGGATGACCCGGCAGAGCAGGACCAGTCCCGCGGCGAGTGAGCAGAGTCTGCACCAGGCGTACGACACCGCTCTGCTGGACCTGGACGGGGTGGTGTACGCGGGCGGCGAGGCCATCGCCCACGCCGTGGAGTCCCTGGCGGCGGCCCGGGCCGACGGGATGCACCTCGCGTACGTCACGAACAACGCGCTGCGGACGCCGGACGCGGTCGCGGAGCACTTGGGCGAGCTGGGCATCCCGACGGAGGCGGGCGAGGTGATCACCTCGGCGCAGGCGGTGGCCCGGCTGATCGCGGAGCAGGTGGAGCCGGGGTCCAAGGTGCTGGTGATCGGCGGGGAAGGGCTGCGGGTCGCGCTGCGCGAGCGGGGTCTGGTGCCGGTGGACTCGGCCGAGGAGGAGGGCCTCGCGGCGGTCGTCCAGGGGTACGGGGGGCCCGACCTGCCGTGGGGGCGGTTCGCGGAGGCCTCGTACGCCATCAACCGCGGGGTGCCGTGGTTCGCGTCGAACACCGACCTGACGATTCCGGGGGCGCGGGGGATCGCGCCGGGCAACGGGGCCGCGGTGGAGGTCGTACGGATCGCCACGGGCGCGGAGCCGCAGGTGGCGGGCAAGCCGCTGCCCCCGATGCACCGGGAGACGGTGCTGCGGACCGGGGCGGAGCGGCCGCTGGTGGTCGGGGACCGGCTGGACACCGACATCGAGGGCGCCTTCAACGGGGAGGTGGACTCGCTGCTGGTGCTGACCGGGGTGACGGACGCGGAGCAGCTGCTGCGGGCGGAGCCCAGGCACCGGCCGACCTACGTGGACCGCGACCTGCGGGGGCTGTTGACCGGTCAGCCGGAGGTGGAGCCCTGCGCGGAGGGGTTCCGCTGCGGCGGCTGGACGGCGGTCGCGACGAACGGCGGCGTGCTGGAACTGCGCGCGGAGGAGGGGAACGAGGGCTCGGCCGGGGATCCGCTCGACGGTCTGCGGGCGCTGTGTGCGGCGGCCTGGACCGTGGCCGGGGACGGGGTCTGCACGCTGGACGCGGCGAAGGCGCTGGCCAGGCTGGGTCTTTAGGGGCATCCGGGGGATCCGCCCGTGCGGAGGGTAGGTTAGCCTAACCTGCGTGTTGGTCGAGAGTCCCCCTGAACCCGAACGGAGCGCGGAGCTCGAACAGGGCGCCGCAGCCTCCGTAACCCGCAAGCGCCATGCCGTGCGCGCCGCCGGTCTGCTCGCCGGCCTCGTGGTGCTGGCCATGATCGCCGTCGTGAGCATCGCCGTGGGCGCCAAGCCGATGTCCCTGGACGAGGTCTGGCACGGCCTGTTCGCCTACGCGGGAACGCCCGCCGACGTGGTGGTGCGGGACCTGCGGATCCCGCGCACCCTGCTCGGGCTGATGGTCGGACTCGGACTCGGCCTGTCGGGTGCGGTGATGCAGGCGCTGGCCCGCAACCCGCTGGCCGAGCCCGGCATCCTCGGGGTCAACGCGGGTGCCGCGGCCGCCGTGGTCTCCGCGATCAGCTTCTTCGGAGCGAGCTCGCTGAGCGAGTTCGTGTGGTGGGCCTTCCTCGGCGCCGCCGTGGTCTCGGTCGTCGTGTACGTGCTCGGCGGCAGCCGCAGCGCGACGCCGGTGCGCCTCGCGCTCGCCGGTACGGCGGCCAGCGCCGCCCTGGTCGGCTACATCAACGCCGTGCAGCTGATGGACAGCAAGGCGCTGGACAAGCTGCGCTTCTGGACGGTGGGTTCGCTGGCCTCGGCCAACATGGACACCGTCCGGCAGGTGGCCCCCTTCCTGCTGCTCGGCGCGGTGCTCGCGCTGTCGCTGGGCCGGCCGCTCAACGCGATGGCCATGGGCGACGACACGGCACGGGCGCTCGGCGCGCACCTGACGCGGACCCGTATCGGCGCCATGATCGCCATCACCCTGCTGTGCGGGGCGGCGACCGCCGCGTGCGGGCCGATCGTGTTCATCGGGCTGATGGTCCCGCACCTGGTCCGGGCGTTCACCGGTCCGGACATGCGCTGGGTGCTCGCGTACTCGGCCGTCCTGTCGCCGGTCCTGCTGCTCGGCGCCGACATCGTCGGCCGGGTCGTCACCCGGCCCGCCGAACTGCAGGTCGGCGTCGTGACCGCGCTCATCGGCGGCCCGGTCTTCATCTACCTGGTTCGGCGCAAGAGGATGGCCCAGCTGTGACCGCGACCTCGACGTCGACCTCTCCCGAGAACGTGACGGCTGCCGGCACCGCCCGCAAGGGCCGCTCCGGATCCCGTCCGCTGCGCCTGCCCGGCGGGATCTCGCTGCGCGTCGAGCGGCGCGCAGCGGCCGTCGGGGTCCTGCTGACCGTCGCGGCCTTCGCGATGACCGTCGTACTCATCGGCACCGGCGACTTCCGGATCGCGCCGTGGGACGTCGTGCAGACCCTGCTGGGCAACGGCACCCCCGCCACCGACTTCATCGTCAACGACCTGCGCCTGCCGCGGGTCCTGGTCGCGCTGCTCGTCGGCGCGGCCCTCGGGATCTCCGGAGCCGTCTTCCAGTCGGTCTCCCGCAACCCGCTGGGCTCCCCGGACCTGCTCGGCTTCGGCTACGGCTCGGCGGTCGGCGCGCTCGTCGTCATCATCCTGTTCAAGGGCGGCGCCACCGAGGTGGCCGTCGGCGCGCTGGTCGGCGGCCTGCTGGCCGGAGCCGTCGTCTACCTGCTGGCGTACAAGCAGGGCATCCAGGGCTACCGGCTGGTGCTGGTCGGCATCGGCGTCTCCGCGATCCTCGTCGCCGTGATCCAGTACCTGATCACGAAGGCCCAGATGATCGAGGCCACCCGTGCCATGGTCTGGCTGACCGGTTCGCTGGCCGGCCGGGACTGGGCGCAGGTGTGGCCGCTGCTCGCGGTGTGCGCGGTGCTCTTCCCGCTGGTCCTGGGACAGGGCCGGGCCCTGCGGATGATGGAGATGGGCGACGACGCCGCGTACGCCCTCGGGGTGCGGGTGGAGCGGACGCGTCTGCTGCTGATGCTCGCGGCGATCCTGCTCACCACCGCGTCGAGCGCCGCGGCCGGGCCCATCAGCTTCGTCGCGCTGGCCGCGCCGCAGCTGGCCCGGCGGCTGACCCGGTCGCCCGGCGGGAACCTGCTGAACGCCGCCCTGATGGGCTCGGTCCTGCTGATGGTGTCCGACTGGGCCTCGCAGCAGGCCTTCGGCGCCGACCAACTGCCGGTGGGCGTGGTGACCGGCCTCGTCGGCGGCGTCTACCTGCTCTGGCTGCTCGTCACCGAGCGCAAGGCCGGACGTATATGAGTGCGACGACTGCGACGTATCGCGACATGAGGAGTACGCAAGTGCAGCGGCTGACCGCGGAGAACGTGACCCTCGGCTACGACCAGCGGGTCATCGCCGAGAACCTGTCGGTGGAGATCCCGGACAACTCCTTCACGGTGATCGTCGGCCCCAACGCCTGCGGCAAGTCCACGCTGTTGCGGGCCCTGTCGCGGATGCTGAAGCCGTCCGCCGGGCGGGTGCTGCTGGACGGGCAGGCCATCGGCTCGATGCCCGCGAAGAAGGTCGCCAAGACGCTGGGCCTGCTCCCGCAGTCCTCGATCGCGCCGGACGGCATCACGGTGGCCGACCTGGTCTCGCGCGGCCGCTACCCGCACCAGGGACTGCTGCGGCAGTGGTCGGCGCAGGACGAGCGGGTCGTGAACGAGTCGATGGTCTCGACCGGGGTCGCCGAGCTCGCCGACCGGGCCGTGGACGAACTGTCGGGCGGGCAGCGGCAGCGCGTGTGGATCGCGATGGCGCTGGCGCAGCAGACCCCGCTGCTGCTGCTCGACGAGCCGACGACGTACCTGGACATCCAGCACCAGATCGACGTGCTGGACCTGTGCGCGGAGCTGCACGAGAACCAGGGACGCACGCTCGTCGCGGTGCTGCACGACCTCAACCACGCGGCCCGGTACGCCACGCACCTGATCGCGATGCGGGGCGGGAAGGTCGTCGCACAGGGGGCGCCCCAGGAGGTGGTCACCGCGGAGCTCGTGGAGGAGGTGTTCGGGCTGCGCTGCCAGATCATCGACGACCCGGAGACGGGGACGCCGCTGGTGATTCCGGCGGCACGCAAGGCCCGCGTGGTGGCCCGGGCCGAGTAGACCCTGCGGGCCGTCCGGCTCCCGCACCGGGGTTGCCGGTGCGGGCCGGGAGGGTGCCGGCCGGGGGAGAGAGGCCCTTGGAGGCCGGCGCCCGGCTTAGAGCATGCTCTTGAGGCGGAGGAGGTCGCGGAAGCCGGCTTCCAGGCGGACCCGGCCGGAGGCCCAGGCCTTCGCGAACTTCAGCTCGCCCGCGACGAGCGCCACGAGGTCGTCGCCGGTCATCGCGAGGCGGATCTCCGCCTTCGCGGCCGGCGGCCCCGGGGCGACCGCGTCCACCTGGATCCGGCCCGTTTCCAGGCGGCCCGTGAACGTCTGGTCCAGGTCCGTGATGTGGCAGCTCAGGGAGCGGTCGAAGGCGGCCGCGCCGCGTACGCCTTCGTCGGCCCGAGCGAGGTTGTCGGAGAGTTTGTCGAGTGCTGCGCGGCACTCCTGGATCGTAGCCATCGTGATCACGACCGTACCGCAGAGCCATACGTGGTCGCCGGGCGCTTCGAGGTAGCGTCGGGGCATGACCGACGAACCAGCCGAGCCCGGGGCCGGGGCCGGGGCCGGGCCCGAAGGCACCGCCGAGTCCGCAGAACCCGCCGAGCCCGCGGGGCCCGCCCCGCTGGGCGTCGTACGCACGTCCACCGGCCACCCCGGCGTGGACGCGCACCTGGCACGGCTGGCGGACGCGGACCACCTCGCGGCGGACGGGCACGTCGAGGTGTACGAGGATGTCCACAGGGGGCTGCGCGAGGCGCTGAGCGCGCTGGACGCACCGCCCGTCCCCGGTCCGTACGAAAACAGGAGCTGAACCGAACGTGGCAGGAGTGGCACGCCGCCGCCTGGACGCCGAACTGGTACGCCGCAGCATGGCCCGCTCGCGAGAGCACGCCGCACAGCTGATCGCCGCGGGCCGGGTGACGGTGGGAGGCAACACCGCGACCAAGGCGGCCACCCAGGTCGAGACCAGCGCGGCCCTCGTGGTCCTCAAGGACGACAGCGATCCGGACTACGTGTCGCGGGGCGGACACAAGCTGGCCGGCGCGCTCGCCGCCTTCCGGCCGCAGGGGCTGCTCGTCGAGGGCCGCCGGGCGCTGGACGCGGGCGCCTCGACCGGCGGGTTCACCGATGTGCTGCTGCGCTCGGGGGTGGCCCACGTCATGGCCGTGGACGTCGGTTACGGACAGCTGGCCTGGTCGCTGCAGAGCGACGACCGGGTCACGGTCAAGGACCGTACGAACGTCCGCGAGCTGACGGTGGAGCAGCTCGACGGGGTTCCGGTCGACCTGGTCGTCGGCGACCTGTCGTTCATCTCCATCGGCCTGGTGCTGCCGGCGCTGGTGCGCTGCTGCGCGCCGGACGCCGACCTGGTGCTGATGGTCAAGCCGCAGTTCGAGGTCGGCAAGGACCGGCTGGGGAGCGGCGGCGTGGTGCGCAGCCCGGAGCTGCGTGCGGAGGCGGTGCGCGAGGTCGCGGCGCAGGCGGCGAAGCTGGGGCTGGGCGTTCTCGGTGTGACGGCGAGTCCGCTGCCGGGGCCGTCGGGCAACGTCGAGTACTTTCTGTGGCTGCGGGCGGGGGCACCGGCACTCGACCCGGCGGATGTTGACCGTGCAGTGGCGGAGGGGCCGCAGTGACAGATTCATCGGTTTCGGTTTCGGTTTCGGGTTCAGGGGTTTCGGGGGAGGGGCGGACGGTCTTCCTGCTCGCGCACACCGGGCGGCCGGCGGCCATCCGCAGCGCCGAGCTGGTCGTGCAGGGCCTGCTGAGGTGCGGGCTGCGCGTACGCGTCATGGAGCACGAGGCGGTGGACCTGCCGCTGCCGCGCGAGGTGGAGCTGGTCACCGAGTTCACCCCGGGCGCGCTCGACGGGTGCGAGCTGCTGATCGTCCTGGGCGGCGACGGAACCCTGCTGCGCGGGGCGGAGTTCGCGCGGGCCTCGGGGGTGCCGATGCTGGGCGTCAACCTGGGCCGGGTGGGCTTCCTCGCCGAGGCCGAGCGCGACGACCTGGACAAGGTCGTGGACCGGGTGGTGACGCGCTCGTACGAGGTTGAGGAGCGGATGACCCTCGACGTGATCGTGCGCACGAACGGCGATGTGGTCCACCGGGACTGGGCGCTGAACGAGGCTGCGGTCCAGAAGGTGTCCCCGGAGCGGATGCTCGAGGTGGTCCTGGAGATCGACGGGCGCCCGGTGACCGGCTTCGGCTGTGACGGGATTGTCTGCGCGACTCCGACGGGCTCCACGGCCTACGCATTCTCCGCGGGCGGGCCGGTGGTCTGGCCCGAGGTGGAGGCGCTGCTGATGGTGCCGATCAGCGCGCACGCGCTGTTCGCGAAGCCGCTGGTGACCTCGCCGACCTCGGTCCTGGCGGTGGAGGTGCAGAACGGCACTCCGCACGGCGTGCTGTGGTGCGACGGCCGGCGGACGCTGGAGCTGCCCGCCGGGGCGCGGGTGGAGGTGCGGCGGGGCGCGGTGCCCGTGCGGCTCGCCCGGCTGCACCACGCGTCCTTCACGGACCGGCTCGTCGCGAAGTTCGCGCTGCCGGTGTCGGGTTGGCGTGGGGCGCCGCACTGAGGGACCGGCGGCACTCCCCTAATAGCACATGCGTTCGTAGAACTCGGGACGGGTGACGTCACATGGCACCCATGAAACCTCGGTATCGTCGTCCCGTGCTTGAGGAGATGCGGATACGGTCGCTCGGGGTCATCGACGACGCGGTGGTCGAGCTGTCGCCCGGTTTCACCGCGGTGACCGGCGAGACCGGTGCGGGCAAGACGATGGTCGTCACCAGCCTCGGGCTGCTGCTCGGCGGTCGCGCCGACCCGGCCCTCGTACGGATCGGGGCCAAGGCCGCGGTCGTCGAGGGCCGCATCGTCTTGCGCCCGGGCGCCCCCGCCGCCGTACGCGCCGAGGAGGCCGGGGCCGAGCTCGACGACGGCGCCCTGCTGATCAGCCGGACCGTGTCCGCCGAGGGCCGCTCGCGCGCCCACGTCGGCGGCCGCTCCGTGCCCGTCGGCCTGCTCGGCGAGCTCGCCGACGACCTGGTCGCCGTACACGGGCAGACCGATCAGCAGGGGCTGCTGCGCCCGGCCAGGCAGCGGCAGGCGCTCGACCGGTACGCCGGGGACGCCGTCGCCGTCCCGCTGGAGAAGTACGGCTCGGCCCACCGCAGGCTCCGCGCGGTCGCCGTCGAGCTCGAGGAGATCACCACCCGGGCCCGGGAACGGGCCCAGGAGGCGGACCTGCTGCGCTTCGGGCTGGACGAGATCGCCGCCGTGGAACCGGTGGCCGGTGAGGACACCGAGCTCGCCGCCGAGGCGGAGCGGCTCGGACACGCCGAATCGCTGGCCTCGGCGGCGCAGCTGGCGCACGCCGCGCTCGCGGGCAACCCCGAGGACCCGGAGGCCATCGACGCGAACATGCTCGTCGCGGGCGCGCACCGGGCGCTGGAGTCCGTACGGTCGCACGACCCGGCGCTGGGCGCGCTCGCCGAACGGATCGGCGAGCTGGGCATCCTGCTGTCCGACGTGGCCGGGGAGCTGGCGGGCTACGCCGACGACCTGGACGCCGATCCGCTGCGGCTGGCCGCCGTGGAGGAGCGGCGGGCCGCCCTGACCCAGCTGACCCGCAAGTACGGCACCGCCGGCACCGTGGACGCCGTACTGGAGTGGGCCGAACAGGGCGCGGCGCGGCTGCTGCAACTGGACGGCGACGACGAGCGGATCACCGAGCTGACCGCCGAGCGCGACGGCCTGCGCGACGAACTGTCGCTGTTGGCGCAGGCGTTGACGGACGCCCGGACCGAGGCCGCGACACGGTTCGCCTCCGCGGTGACGGAGGAGCTGGCCTCGCTGGCGATGCCGCACGCCCGGGTGACCATCGACATCCGGCAGGCCGAGGACCCCGACGGCGTGGTCGTGGACGGCCGCCCGGTCGCCTACGGACCTTCGGGTGCCGACGAGGTCGAACTGCTGCTGGCCCCGCACCCCGGCGCACAGCCGCGGCCGATCGCCAAGGGCGCCTCGGGCGGTGAGCTCTCCCGGGTGATGCTGGCCGTGGAGGTCGTCTTCGCGGGCTCCGACCCGGTGCCCACCTACCTCTTCGACGAGGTCGACGCGGGCGTCGGCGGCAAGGCGGCGGTCGAGGTGGGCCGGCGGCTGGCGAAGCTGGCCAGGACGGCGCAGGTCGTGGTCGTCACGCACCTGCCGCAGGTGGCGGCCTTCGCGGACCGGCAGCTGCTCGTCGAGAAGACCAACGACGGCTCGGTCACCCGCAGCGGTGTCACCGTGCTGGAGGGCGAGGACCGCATCCGCGAGCTGTCGCGCATGCTGGCCGGACACGAGGACTCGGTCTCGGCGCGGGCACACGCCGAGGAGCTGCTGGCGGCGGCGCGCGCGGACGCGTGAGGCGATCCGGCGCATGGGGTCACGAGGCGCCGGGAGGGCCCGGAACGCACGGCGTTCCGGGCCCTCGGCCGTCTCCGGGACGAGGCGGCGATAGTCCGTGTGGGTGAGGCTGGCGAGCGTCCTGCGGTATCTCGTACGGGATCCGCACCCGTATGGTCCCGGAACGCGCGTGCGGACTGGCATCCTTGGCGACGTCTCTGACTCCCTCACCCTGGAGCTTCGGCCCGTGAGCAGCTCCCCGGTCTCCACCCCCTTCCCGTCCCAGCCCTACGGCCGGCCGCCGCTGCGCACCGTGCAGGTCCTCGGCGGCGGTGCGGGCGCGGGCAGCAACGCCCACGTACGCTCGCTCGCGACCGGGCTCGCCGCGCGCGGCGTACGGGTCACGGTGTGCGCGCCCGTCCAGGCGGAGGGGGAGTACGACTTCACCGGCGCCGGGGCGCAGTTCGCGCCCGACGCGGTCAGCGTGCTGCGGGCCGCGTGCGCCGGAGCCGACCTCGTGCACGCGCACGGCGTGCGCGCCGGGATGCGCGCCGCGCTGGCCATGCGCGGGCGCCGGGTGCCGCTGGTGGTGAGCTGGCACGGCGAGGGCCCCACGGCGGCCGGTGCGCTGGGCCGGCTGAGCCGCATGCTGGAACGGCACGTCGCGCGGGCCGCGGCGGTGGTGCTCGGGGCCTCCTCCGACCAGGTGGACCTCGCGCGCCTGAGGGGCGCCAGGGACGCGCGGCTGGCCCCGGTGGCGGTCCCGGTGGGCCCGGAGGCCGGGGCCGACCCCGGCAAGGTGCGGGCGGACCTCGGAGCGGTGGAGCGGCCGCTGCTGATCGCGGTCGGCAGCCTGGTGCCGCACCGGGGGTACTCCGTACTGCTCGACGCGGCGCGGGAGTGGCGCGGCCTGGACCCGGTGCCGCTGCTGGTGATCGCGGGGGAGGGGCCGCTACGGGCCGAACTCTCGCGGCGGATCGAGGCGGAGGGGCTCCCGGTACGGCTGCTGGGGCGCCGCAAGGACGCGGCGCAGCTGCTGGCGGCGGCGGACCTGGCGGTGCTGCCGAGCCGGTGGGAGGCGCGGGCCCTGCTCGCGCAGGAGGCGCTGCGGGTGGGCGTACCGCTGGTGGCCACGGAGGTGGGCGGTGTGCCGGAGCTGGTGGGCGAGGGCGCGGTGCTGGTCCCGCCGGGGGAGGCGCGGGCGCTCGCCTCGGCCGTGACCGGCCTGCTGGCCGATCCGGACCGCAGGGCGGCACTGGCGGCCGCGGGGCGCGTCCAGGCCGCGACGTGGCCGTCGGAGGACGACACGGTCGCTCAGGTCCTGTCGGTCTACGACGAACTGATGGAACGGACCCGCCGCTAGCCTCCCGGCGGGGCAGCGCCGTGCCGTGGCGCGCCGCCGCTCCGGGGGCGCTGCCCCCGCACCCCCGCGCCTCAATCGCCGGCGGGGCTTGATTCGGCCGCGCTGCGTTGTCGTGTGCCGCCTGGTTTCCGTCCGGGCGGAGCCCGGGGAACGGCGTCAGGAAAGGGTGTGGCGGCGGGCGCGGAGGGCCAGGCTCAGGGAGAGGACCGTCTCCGGGTCGTCCAGGTCCGTGCCCAGCAGCTCCGAGATGCGCGCCAGGCGGTTGTAGAGGGTCTGGCGGTTCAGATGGAGCTCACGGGCCGTCTCCGCCTTGCGGCCCGCGTGGGCCAGGTACGTCTCCAGCGTGGGCAGGAGAGGGGGCCGCGACGTCGTGTCGTGCGTGCGCAGCGGGCCGATCGCGCGGTCCACGAAGGCCGCCAGGTCGGGGTGTTCGCGCAGCCGCCACAGCAGCAGGTCGATGTCCAGGCGGCGGGCGTCGTACCAGGGGCGTGAAGGCAGGCCGTGGGCCGCGGTCGCGGTCTCCGCGGCGTGCCGCAGGCCCGCCGAGGCGGCCGCCCAGCCGCCCGCCACGCCGACGACCACCACCGGCGGGGCGTCCGCGCGGTCCAGGCCGGCGCGTTCGACGCCCGCCCGCAGCGCCGCCGAGACCCGGTCCGCCACGGCCGCGCGCTCCGGCTCCGTGCGCAGGGAGACCAGCAGCGGGACCCGGCCCTCGACCGGGCGGACGCCCAGCAGGACCGGCACCCCGACGGACGCCAGCTCCTCCAGCACCGCACGGGCCAGCACGGCCCAGTTGCCGGACGGGCCGAGGTCCGAGGAGAGCCGCATGACCACCGGCAGCAGCGCGCCGCCGGCCGGCTTGAAGCCCAGGACGCGGGCCTGCGCCGGGGCGTCCTCCGCCGAGATGCGGCCCTCGGCGAGGTCCGTCAGGAAGTCGCCGCGCCCGCGCGCCGCCAGCTCGTCCTCCTGCCGCGCCTGCATCAGGACGACGGCCAGGACGCCGGCCGTGCGTTCGGCGGCCATCCGGTGCACCGGGAGCAGCGGGGCCGAGACGCCGACCAGGACGACCCGGGCCCGTACCGAGCCGGTGCCGTGGCCCCCGCCCGGTACGTCGACCACCACCGTGTTCGCGGAGGGCTCGGCCTCGCGCTGGCCCCGTAGGCCCTCCCACACCTGGAGCGGGTCCGCGCCCGCGTCCCCGGCCGCGCTGCCGGCCGCGTACAGGAGCTGTCCGTCGGGGGTCTCCAGGAAGACCGGATTGCCGGTGAAGTCGGCGAGGATCCGCAGGACCTGCGGGATGCCCCCGCCGCCCAACAGGGCCTCCGTGCAGCGGCGGTGCACCTCCTCGGCGCGCTGGAGCAGGGCGTAGTGGTGGTTGACGATCTCGGTGTGGACCTCCTCCGTGACCGCCACGAAGGGGACCTCCCGGTGCAGCTGGACCAGGGGCAGCCCCGCGGAGCGCGCCGTCTCCACGATCGTCGCCGGCAGCCGGCTGAAGCGCGGCCCCAGTTCCACCACCAGCGCGGCGATCCCCCGGTCGGCGAGGCGGCGTACGAAGGCGCGCTGCTCGGCCGGCCGGGTGCCGAGGCCCAGCCCCGTGGTCAGCAGCAGCTCACCGCCCTTGAGCAGGGAGGCGATGTTCGGCACCTCGCCCGCGTGCACCCAGCGGACGGTCCGGCCCAGGCGGTCGGCGCAGGCCACCACCTCCGGCAGCCCGCTGCGCAGCCCCGGCAGCTCCAGTGCCCGCTGAACGGTGATACCGCCCTGGTTCTCCATAGCGCGGGACGCTACCGGCCGGCCCGTCTCCATCGTCAGGCGGGCCGGATGTTGTGGTTGAAGCGGAAGATGTTGTCCGGGTCGTACTGGCGCTTCAACGCGCCCAGCCGGCGCATGTTCTCGGCTCCGAGGCCCGAGACCACCCGCTCGGTGCCCTCGTTCCCGGTGAAGTTCAGGTAGACCGCGCCGGTGCTCCAAGGCTGGACGTCGGCCCGGACGTCCTTGACCCACTGCCGGCAGCGCTCGTCGTCGGCCTCGTCCTCCCAGATCCCGAACGGGTGCACCGCCCAGGGCGAGTCGCGGTACGGCACCGGGTACTCGGCCGGGCCGGAGGCGATGGCGCCGCCCTGCGGGAAGACCAGGTGCTGGGTGCCGGTCGGCACGGGCATGGACCCGGCGCGGGCACAGAAGACGTCCACGAACTCGTCCGGAGCGCCGGTGAGGTACTCGGCCGACCAGTAGTTCCGCATCCCCGGCGGGTCGTCGATCATGCACTGGAGATCGGCGTACGGGATGGCCGTGACGATCTCCGACTCGTGGGGGATCGCCAGCAGCGGCCCGGCCAGCTCGCGCATCTCCTCCTCGGGGCCCGCGTACGTCAGCAGCGCCCCCGCCAGCAGCCGGCCGACCAGGTGCTGCGGGACGAACTCCTCGGGCGGGCCGGTCAGGTAGAGGGCGGCGCCCGAGGCCTCGGGCGGTGCGGCCTCGATGACGTCCCGGTACGTACGGACCACCTCGGGCCCGCGCTCCGGCAGGTACAGCAGGAACGCGATCGACATGGCGGGCAGTTCGTACAGCCGCAGGGTCAGCGAGGTGGCGATGCCGAAGTTCCCGCCGCCGCCGTGCAGCCCCCAGAACAGCTCCGGGTGCTCCTCGGTCGTCGCGTGGACGAGCTCGCCCTCGGCGGTGACCAGGTCCACGCCCAGCAGGTTGTCCACCGCCAGGCCGAACTTCCGGTCCAGCCAGCCGCTGCCGCCGCCCAGGACGTAGCCGCCGACGCCGGTGGTGGAGGCCCGGCCGCCGGTGGTCGCCAGGTGGTACGGCTCGCAGGCCCGGTCCAGGTGGCTCATCGTGGCCCCGCCCTCGATGTGGGCGGCCCCGGCGGCCGGATGGACCGTCACCTCGTGCATCCGCCGCAGGTCCACGACCAGGCCGCCGTCGTTGAGGGACATCCCGGCCACGCTGTGCCCGCCGCCGCGCACGGCGACGTTCAGGTCCAGCTCCCGCGCGAAGCGCACGGCGGTCACCACGTCCTCCGTGCTCTCGCACTGGGCGATGACGGCGGGCCTGCGGTCGATCATCGCGTTGAAGAGGGTCCGGGCCTCGTCGTATCCCGGATCCTCCGGGGCGAAGACCTCGCCGGACAGATCCTCGCGGAGCGCGGTCAGGGCCGCGCCCGCCTTCGACAGGGGAGCCATGGCTGCCCCCTTCCACCGGAGGGAGGGCATAGGACCCTTCCAGCGTAGGCGCGGACGATCACCGGGGCGCGGCGAGAAAGTCCGCGCCCCCGGCGAGCCGCCCGCTCACGGGCCGTCCGTCCGCCGTCCGTCCGACGTCAGCCGCCGTACGCCCCGCTGGCCGTCAGCCGCAGGGCCGTGTCGATCAGCGGAACGTGGCTGAACGCCTGCGGGAAGTTCCCGACCTGCCGCTGGAGCCGCGGGTCCCACTCCTCCGCGAGGAGACCCAGGTCGTTGCGGAGCGACAGCAGCCGTTCGAACAGCCGCCGTGCCTCGTCCACCCGCCCGATCATCGCCAGGTCGTCGGCCATCCAGAACGAGCAGGCCAGGAAGGCGCCCTCGTCGCCCTCGAGGCCGTCCACGCCGGCCTCCTCGCCCGCCGTCGGGTAGCGCAGGATGAAACCGTCGGGCGTGGACAGCTCGCGCTGGATCGCCTCGATGGTGCCGATGACCCGCTTGTCGTCCGGCGGCAGGAAGCCCATCTGCGGGATCAGCAGCAGGGAGGCGTCGAGCTCCTTCGACCCGTACGACTGGGTGAAGGTGTTGCGCTCCTTGTCGTAGCCCTTCTCGCACACGTCCTCGTGGATCTCGTCGCGCAGCTCGCGCCAGCGCTCCAGCGGGCCGTCCGCGTCCCCGCTCTCGATCAGCTTGATCGTGCGGTCCACGGCCACCCAGGCCATCACCTTGGAGTGGACGAAGTGGCGGCGCGGGCCGCGCACCTCCCAGATGCCCTCGTCGGGCTGGTCCCAGTGGGTCTCCAGGTACCGGATCAGCTTGAGCTGGAGCAGCGAGGCGTAGTCGCTGCGGGCGAGGCCGGTCATGTGGCCCAGGTGCAGGGCCTCGGTGACCTCGCCGTACACGTCGAGCTGGAGCTGGCCCGCGGCGCCGTTGCCGACGCGGACCGGGCGGGAGTTCTCGTAACCGGGCAGCCAGTCCAGCTCGGTCTCGCCGAGCTCCCGCTCGCCCGCGATCCCGTACATGATCTGGAGGTTCTCCGGGTCGCCGGCGACCGCGCGCAGCAGCCACTCGCGCCAGGCGCGGGCCTCCTCGCGGTAGCCGGTGCGCAGCAGCGAGGAGAGGGTGATGGCCGCGTCCCGCAGCCAGGTGTAGCGGTAGTCCCAGTTCCGGACGCCGCCGATCTCCTCCGGGAGGGAGGTGGTGGGCGCGGCGACGATCCCGCCCGTGGGGCCGTACGTGAGGGCCTTGAGGGTGATCAGGGAGCGGATCACGGCCTCCCGGTACGGCCCGTGGTACGTGCACTGCTCGACCCACTCGCGCCAGAACTCGGTGGTCGACTCCAGGGCCGCCTCGGCGTCGGGCGTCTCGGGCGCGTCGCGGTGCGAGGCCTGCCACGTGATGCTGAAGGCCTTCCGGTCCCCGGGCCCGACGGTGAAGTCGGAGTACGTCGTCAGGTCCTTGCCGTAGGTCTGCGCGTCGGCGTCCAGCCAGACCGAGTCGGGGCCGGCGACGGCCACGGTGCGCCCGTCGACCTTGTGCACCCAGGGCACGACCCGCCCGTAGCTGAAACGCATCCGCAGCGCCGAACGCATCGGCACCCGCCCGCTGATGCCCTCCACGATGCGGATCAGCTGCGGCGCGTGGTCCTCGCGCGGCGGCATGAAGTCGATCACGCGGACCCTGCCGCGCGGCGTGTCCCACTCCGACTCCAGCACCAGCGAGTCACCGCGGTAGCGGCGGCGGGTCGCATTCGGGGCCTCGGTACCCGCGGGGAACGACGGGCCGATCCGCCAGAACCCGTGGTCCTCGGTGCCGAGAATGCTCGCGAACACGGCATGCGAGTCGAAGCGTGGCAGGCACAGCCAGTCCACCGCCCCGTCCCGGCAGACCAGTGCCGCGGTCTGCATGTCCCCGATCAGTGCGTAATCCTCGATGCGCCCGGACACGTGCATCTCCAGTCGAACGGCCACGTCCGCCCCGAAGGGCGCTTGCATTGCGCGGTTGCGCGGTCTCCTGTGTGCAGGGATCTCCGCGTGAGCCCATGATTCCGTATATCGGCTCGGTTAGGCCGTCTGACGGACTGCCCGGCGGTGATGTGTGCAATATCCGAGCAGGATATGTCGGCACCCTAGTGATCTCCGTGAGCCCCGGAAGAATGCGGCTGGGCCGAACGGGTGAGCAGCGGGTATGCCGCCCCGGCGCACCCTCCCGCCCCCGGACGCGGAGTGCGCGCCGCGTGCCCGGAGGCGGACCGCCCCGGGCGCTGATAGGCTGGTACCCCGTGGACCGGTGGTCTGCCTGTGCGAATCAGGAGCCCCGAAACCGCAGCTTCGGCGCCCCCTGAGACCCCTCCGGATCGACGGTGGCCGGCGCCGGACGCACCTCACTTCGCGACCACGGGAGCCCCCTCTTGGCGATGCCGCCCAAATCCATGACGACCAAGCACATCTTCGTCACCGGGGGTGTCGCTTCCTCCCTCGGCAAGGGCCTGACGGCCTCCAGCCTGGGTGCGCTGCTGAAGGCGCGCGGTCTTCGGGTCACGATGCAGAAGCTCGACCCGTACCTGAACGTCGACCCCGGCACGATGAACCCGTTCCAGCACGGCGAGGTGTTCGTCACCAACGACGGCGCCGAGACCGACCTGGACATCGGCCACTACGAGCGCTTCCTCGACGTCGACCTCGACGGCTCGGCCAACGTCACCACCGGCCAGGTCTACAACACCGTCATCGCCAAGGAGCGCCGCGGCGAGTACCTCGGTGACACCGTGCAGGTCATCCCGCACATCACCAACGAGATCAAGCACCGGATCCGCCGCATGGCGACCGAGGACGTCGACGTCGTCATCACCGAGGTCGGCGGCACCGTCGGCGACATCGAGTCGCTGCCGTTCCTGGAGACCGTCCGCCAGGTCCGCCACGAGGTCGGCCGCGACAACGTCTTCGTCGTGCACATCTCGCTGCTCCCCTACATCGGCCCCTCCGGTGAGCTCAAGACCAAGCCGACCCAGCACTCGGTCGCGGCCCTGCGCAACATCGGTATCCAGCCCGACGCCATCGTGCTGCGCGCCGACCGCGACGTCCCCACCTCCATCAAGCGCAAGATCTCGCTGATGTGCGACGTGGACGAGGCAGCCGTGGTCGCGGCCATCGACGCCAAGTCGATCTACGACATCCCGAAGGTGCTGCACACCGAGGGCCTGGACGCGTACGTCGTGCGCAAGCTCGACCTGCCCTTCCGCGACGTGGACTGGAGGGTCTGGGAGGACCTGCTCGACCGGGTCCACAACCCCGACCACGAGGTCAAGGTCGCGCTCGTCGGCAAGTACATCGACCTGCCCGACGCCTACCTGTCGGTGACCGAGGCGCTGCGCGCCGGCGGTTTCGCCAACAAGGCCCGGGTCCAGATCAAGTGGGTCACCTCCGACGACTGCAAGACCCCGGACGGCGCGGCTGCGGTGCTCGGCGACGTGGACGCGATCTGCGTGCCCGGCGGCTTCGGCGACCGCGGCGTCAACGGCAAGGTCGGCGCGATCACCTACGCCCGCGAGAACAGGATCCCGCTGCTCGGCCTGTGCCTGGGCCTGCAGTGCGTGGTCATCGAGGCCGCGCGCAACCTCGCGGGCATCGAGGACGCCAACTCCACCGAGTTCGACGCCTCCACCCCGCACCCGGTCATCTCGACCATGGAGGAGCAGCTGGCCTTCGTCGAGGGCGCGGGCGACCTGGGCGGCACCATGCGTCTGGGCATGTACCCGGCGAAGCTCGCCGAGGGCTCCATCGTGCGCGAGGTCTACGGCGACCAGGCGTACGTGGACGAGCGCCACCGCCACCGCTACGAGGTCAACAACGCCTACCGCGGCGAGCTGGAGAAGAAGGCCGGCATCGTCTTCTCCGGCACCTCTCCGGACAACAAGCTCGTGGAGTACGTCGAGTACCCGCGCGAGGTGCACCCCTACCTGGTGGCCACCCAGGCCCACCCGGAGCTGCGCTCGCGCCCGACGCGCCCCCACCCGCTGTTCGCGGGCCTGGTCAAGGCGGCCGTGGAGCGGCAGCAGTCCGCGAAGTGAGCGCCTGACCGCATAACGTAGACAGCCGGGGCACGAATCGTGCCCCGGCTGTCGCGTTCTCGGGGAAGGTATCGGCCATGGCCATGGACAACGACATCGTGGACACACCGGAGTCGTGGGAGGTGGTCGCCTCACGGACCCCGTTCGAGGGCGCGAAGACGGCCGTGAAGTCGGACCAGGTCCGGATGCCCGACAGCGCGGTGGTGCGCCGCGACTACCAGGTGCACCCGGGCTCGGTGTGCGTCCTCGCCCTCGACGAGGAGCAGCGGGTGCTGGTCCTCAAGCAGTTCCGCCACCCGGTGCGGCACCGGCTGTGGGAGCTCCCGGCCGGGCTGCTGGACGTACCCGGCGAGAACCCGCTGCACGCGGCCCAGCGGGAGCTGTACGAGGAGGCGCACGCCAAGGCGGGCGAATGGCGGGTACTGGCCGACTTCTTCAGCTCGCCCGGCGGCTCCGACGAGGCCGTCCGCGTCTTTCTCGCACAGAACCTGGCGGAGGCCGAGGGCGTCCGTTACGAGGTCTCCGACGAGGAGGCGGACATGGAGATCGCCCGTGTTCCGCTCGCGGACCTGGTCCGCGGGGTGCTGGCGGGCGAGCTGGGCAATCCGGGGCTGGTGACCGGCGTACTGGCCCTCTCCGCGGCCCTCGCCTCCGAGGGCGGCATCGAGTCCCTGCGTCCGGCCCTGGCCCCCTGGCCGGCCCGCCCGTACGAGGCGTGACCCGGCCCGCGGGCCGGGTCCCGTGGGCCGTGCGTGAAAAATAGGTCCATCTGCTGATCCGATTGGGGGATTTGCCCGCCGCGCTCCACACGGGTCGTCGCTCTGCGTGAACTACGCTCGCAATCCGGTGGCAGGGAGAGGAGCGGATCCGTGGCGGATTTCGTCGGGCGGCGGCGTGAGCTCAAGGAGCTGCGCGAGGACATCGCACGGACCGGGCTCGACACCCTCTCCGGCCGCAAGGCCAAGGCGCCCCGGGCCCGGGTGCTGCTCGTCGCCGGGCGCCCCGGGTCCGGACGCACGGCCCTCGCCGAGGCCTTCGTGCGCGAGGTCGCCGGGGAATACCCCGACGGAGTGCTCCGCACCCGGCTCGCGACCCCCGGCGGGGAGGCCGTGGCCACCGACCGGGCCGTCCGGAGCCTGCTGGAGGGGCTGGGGCAGTGCACCCCGCCCGGGGCCGACGAGGACGAGCTGAGCTCCGTCCTGCGGACCGCCCTCGACGGGCGACGCGTGATCATCCTGGTGGACGACGCCGCCGACCCGCAGCAGGTGGACGCCCTGCTGCCGGACACTCCCGAGTGCCTCGTCGTGGTCACCGCCGAGGGGCCGCTCACCGGCATCCCCGACGTCCGGCCCTGCACCCTCGGCGGGCTCGACACCCCCTCCGCCGTGGAACTGCTCGTGCAGCGCATCGGGGACACCCGCGTCACCGCGGACCCCCGGGCCGCCGAGGCCCTCGCCGAGGAGTGCGGGGGCCAGCCCGCCGCACTCGTCCTCGTCGGCGGGTGGCTCGCCGCCCACCCCAAGGCCTCCGTCGCCGACGTCGCCAAGCAGCTGCACGACATGCCCGCCACCACCGGCGGCCCGCTCGCCCGCGGCTTCCGGCTCGTCTACGAGTCCCTGCCGCAGCCCGCCCAGCGCACCCTGCGGCTGCTGCCGCTCGCCCCGGCGGGCATCGTCGACTCGCACACCGCCTCCGCCCTCGCTGGCTGCTCCGTGGCCGCCGCCCAGTCCACGCTCGACGATTTCGCCGGGCTGGGCCTGATCCGGCCCTCCCGCGACGGCCTGTTCCTGCTGCCCGGCTGCCTCGCACCGCTGCTCCAGGCCCTGCTGGAGGCCAAGGAACGCCCCGCCGAGGTCCAGCTGGCCCGGGCCCGGATGCTGGAGCGCACCGTACGGCTGCTGCACTCCTGCCGGGCCATGGCCGAGCCCGGGGAGCCCGGGGTCGACGCCGCCGTCGACGACGGCCTCCGCGAGCTGCTGGACGGCCTGCCGCGCGCCCTGCGCTTCCCCGACCGGCGTGCCGCGGCCACCTGGCTGGACACCCGGCTGCCCGCGCTCCACGCGGCGGCCTCCCTGGCCGTGGCCGACGGGGACCTGGACACCCTGGCCCGCAGGCTGGTCGCAGCCCTCGTGCGGGCGCTGGCGGACCACCGCGGCACGGCCGAGGCCGCCCCCGAGCTGTACGGGCTGCACCGCCTGGTCCTGGACGTGGCCGAGCGCCGCAACCTGCACCGGGAGCAGGCCGCCGCTCTGCTGAACCTGGCCGACGTGGACGCCGCTACCGGCCGGACCCAGGAGGCGCTGGAGCGCTACCGGGCCGCGCTGGACGCCGGACGGGCGGCGAACGATCCGTACGCGACGGGCCGCGCGATGGAATCCGTAGGGGGCGCCTACCAGGAGCTGGAGGACTGGCACCGGGCCTCCGACTGGTTCGGCCGGGCGCTGTCCCAGGCCCTCGCGCGGGGCGAGCGCGCGGACGAGGCCCGGCTCTACGGGCGTCTCGGGAACGTGCACACCTACGCGGGGCGGTACGGGGACGCGCTGCGCAGCTGGCGGGCGGCCGCCGCGGGCTACCGGAAGCTGGCCGATGTCCCCGGTCAGGCAAAGGCGTTGAGCGAGATGGCACGGGTCCAGGAGTACGCCGGCCGGCCCGAGGAATCGCTGCACACCTGCCGCGAGGCGGTGGAGCTGGCACGCCGGGCGGGGGACCAGCGACTTCAGGCCGCGCTGCAGGTCAGGCTGGCCGACACGCTGGACCGGCTGGGAGACCCCGCGGCTGCCAGGCTGCACCGGTCCGCGGCCGACAGATTGCTGGGAGATGACCCCGCAGCCTGCGAAATCCGCAGTGGTTCCGACTGAGATTATTGCTTTGCAAGGCTAGACAGCGCGTCGTCCTTCATTAGACTGGCTTCACCACGTCATCCTGTGGTGCATCCCGTTGCGCGTTCTTGTGGGCGGGTATGTATGGAAGTGCCCCCGTAAATCCCCTGAGCCAAGGACCGTGATCGACGATGAAGGTCGGCATCCCCCGCGAGGTCAAGAACAACGAGTTCCGGGTCGCCATCACGCCCGCCGGCGTGCATGAGCTGGTCCGCAACGGCCACCAGGTCTTCGTCGAGCAGAACGCCGGTGTGGGTTCCTCGATCACGGACGCCGAGTACGTCTCGGCCGGTGCCGAGATCCTCGGCACCGCCGACGAGGTCTGGGCCACCGCCGACCTGCTGCTCAAGGTCAAGGAGCCGATCGCGGAGGAGTACCACCGCCTCCGCAAGGACCAGACGCTCTTCACCTACCTGCACCTCGCGGCCTCCCGCGAGTGCACGGACGCCCTGCTGGAGTCCGGCACCACCGCCATCGCCTACGAGACGGTCGAGCTCGCCAACCGCGCGCTCCCGCTGCTCGCCCCGATGTCCGAGGTCGCGGGCCGTCTGGCCCCGCAGGTCGGCGCCTACCACCTGATGCGCTCGGCCGGCGGCCGCGGCGTCCTCCCGGGCGGCGTCCCCGGCACCCACGCCGGCGAGTGCGTCGTCATCGGCGGCGGCGTCTCCGGCTGGAACGCCGCGCAGATCGCCATCGGCATGGGCTTCCACGTGACCCTGCTCGACCGCGACATCAACAAGCTCCGCGAGGCCGACAAGATCTTCGGAACGAAGATCAAGACGATCGTCTCCAACGCCTTCGAGCTGGAGAAGGCCGTCGTCGAGGCCGACCTCGTCATCGGAGCCGTCCTGATCCCGGGTGCGAAGGCCCCGAAGCTGGTCACCAACGAGCTCGTCGCCAAGATGAAGCCCGGAAGTGTCCTTGTCGACATTGCGATCGACCAGGGCGGGTGCTTCGAGGACTCCCGTCCGACCACTCACGCCGAGCCGACCTTCCAGGTCCACAACTCGGTCTTCTACTGCGTCGCCAACATGCCGGGCGCGGTTCCGAACACCTCCACCTACGCGCTGACGAACGCGACGCTGCCCTACATCGTGCAGCTCGCCAACCTCGGCTGGGTCGAGGCGCTGCGTCGTGACCCCGCGCTCGGCCTGGGCCTCAACACCCATGACGGCCAGGTCGTTTACGGTCCCGTCGCCGAGGCCCACGGCCTCGAGACCCTTGAGCTGAGCACGCTGCTCGGCTGATCCGTCAACGACTGACGTCAATCTCACGTATCCGGCCGGACCTTGCCCGCAAGGTCCGGCCGGACGCGTTTGCGGGGTGCCCCGCAACCCCGCTCAACTCGCCTCGAACGTAACCCTTTAACCCTTTCGCGCACCCGCGAAACTTCGCAGCGACAGCTCGTGCGCCCTTGACAGAGCGGTGTTCGGTTGCCGACACATCGTGCCGGGTCCGGCGGATTGTGTTGCCGCTGAGTGGTGACACGCCATAGAGTCGCCAACCGTCGGCATGGTGCCACGCTGACCTATCGATAAGTGTCCTGGTCACGTCCGAGGAGGTAAGACGACTTGTGAATGAGTCGACATTTGCTCCTGGGGGTGGTCGAGCAGGGATGCCTGAGCGGGGCCAGGGCCCTACCGGGCTCGAAGCTGTCGGCTCCGTCGCAGTACGCACCTTCGCAAACCACCAGCACATGACGACGCCCCAAAAGAGCATGGACGGCCTAGACGTGAACTCCAGGGCCGGCGACCTGAGCGGCGAAAAGCCCGTGGGTTTCGCCGACTACGACAATGTGCCCGAGGGGCACTTCTACGACCCCGACGCGGAGTACGAACCGGACCCCGAGTACGCGGCCACTCTCGCCCCCGACGCTGCCCGTCAGCGCCGTGAGCGGATCGGCCCGACCGGACGCCCGCTCCCGTACTTCCCGATCCCGGGTCCGCTGACCGACCACGGTCCGGCGAAGATCATCGCGATGTGCAACCAGAAGGGCGGCGTGGGCAAGACCACGTCGACCATCAACCTGGGTGCCGCTCTCGCCGAGTACGGGCGCCGCGTGCTGCTCGTCGACTTCGACCCGCAGGGCGCGCTGTCCGTGGGTCTCGGCGTGAACCCGATGGAACTCGACCTGACGGTCTACAACCTGCTCATGGAGCGGGGCATGTCGGCCGACGAGGTGCTGCTGAAGACGGCGGTCCCCAACATGGACCTGCTGCCGAGCAACATCGACCTGTCCGCTGCAGAAGTGCAGTTGGTCAGCGAGGTCGCGCGCGAGTCGACCCTGCAGCGGGCCCTGAAGCCCCTGATGGCCGACTACGACTACATCGTGATCGACTGTCAGCCCTCGCTGGGTCTGCTGACCGTGAACGCCCTGACGGCGGCTCACAAGGTCATCGTCCCGCTGGAGTGCGAGTTCTTCGCACTGCGCGGCGTGGCGCTGCTGACCGAGACCATCGAGAAGGTGCAGGAGCGGCTCAACCCGGAGCTGGAGCTCGACGGCATCCTCGCCACGATGTACGACTCCCGCACGGTGCACAGCCGTGAGGTGCTGGCGCGCGTCGTCGAGGCCTTCGACGACCACGTCTACCACACGGTCATCGGCCGCACGGTGCGCTTCCCGGAGACCACGGTCGCCGGTGAGCCGATCACGACGTACGCGTCCAACTCCGTCGGCGCCGCCGCCTACCGCCAGCTGGCCAGGGAGGTGCTCGCCCGGTGTCACGCCGAGTGAGTCTGCCCGGAGCCGACGAACTGTTCCGTACGACCGGGGGGATGGCGCTCCAGTCGTCCTCGCCGCGGCGCGGCGTCGACGAGACGCCCGCCGCGGAACACTCGGCCACTTCGGCCGAGGGCACGGCGAGTGACGGTCGCGGCCGGGAGGCCGCGGCCGCCGCGGAGTCCGGCGGGCCCGTCGTCGGGCAGCCGCGGCGACCGCAGGAAGGTTCTGCCGGTCCGGCCGGCGGCGTGGGCCCGGCCCCGGCCGGCGCGGGCCGCCGGGGCAAGGGGCAGGGCCGGGGCGCGAACCGGCGCCCCAGCGGCCGCGAGCGGCACGACGAGAAGATCACGGTCTACGTCTCCGCCGAGGAGCTCATGGACCTGGAACACGCGCGGCTGGTGCTGCGCGGAGAGCACGGGCTGGCGGTGGACCGGGGCCGCATCGTCCGCGAGGCGGTGGCGGTGGTTCTCGCCGATCTCGAATCCCGCGGCGACGCGAGCATCCTCGTACGGCGCCTGCGCGGCCGCTGACCGCCCTGCGGGCCCGCCTTCCCGGTGCCGGCCCCGTCCGGACCGCACCCGCGCCGCCGCTCGGCCCGCGGTGCGCCCTCCGGGAGCCGGGACCGGCGGCCGTCGGCCCGCCGACCGGCCTCCGGGCGCTCTACGGCCCGGCTCTCCCGGTACCTCGCCCCGTCGCCGGGAGCCGCCCGCACGGGGTTCGTTACGGGCGGGGGAGCGCCGGTCAGGCGTGCGGCGCCGTGCCGGGCGGTGATCCGCCGGGGAGCGTGGGGAAGCCCGTAGGCTGCTGGTGGCCGCGGCCACGGCGCCCGGCCCTCCACGCCGCCCCCATGCACCTCCTGGACATCGATGCCCCTCCCCGCCGAACCCGGCCGACCGACCCGGCGCGTCCTGGGGCGCGGCCCCGGCGCCCCCGACCCGGACCGGCGACCGGACGCAGGCGACGCGGGAGCGGACCGCGAAGGCGCCGGAGCCCCCGAAGGCCCGCAGGCGTCCGAGGCCCCCGGAACCCCTGACGTCCCCGGAGCCCCGGAGGTCCCCGAAACCACCGAGGTCCACGAGGTCCCCGAGACCTCCGAAGCCCCTGAGGCGCCCGCTGAGAGCCCCGCGCCGGCGGCGGGCGGTACCGAGCCGGAACGTTCCCCCAAGCCCGCAGACGGCCCGCAGGAGCCGCCTGGGCCCGGCCCTTCCCCGGCGGCCGCGACGGCCGTGGGCCCGGACGGCACGAGCCCCGCGGGCGGCGACGGCCGCTTCACCCTGCGGCTCGCCAACTTCGAGGGCCCCTTCGACCTGCTGCTCCAGCTGATCTCGCGGCACAAGCTCGACGTCACCGAGGTCGCGCTGTCCAAGGTCACCGACGAGTTCATGGCCCACATCCGGTCCATGGGCCCCGACTGGGACCTCGACCAGATGACCGAGTTCCTCGTCGTCGCCGCCACCCTGCTCGACCTGAAGGCCGCCCGGCTGCTGCCGGTCGCCGAGGTCGAGGACGAGGCGGACCTGGCGCTGCTGGAGGCGAGGGACCTGCTCTTCGCCCGCCTGCTCCAGTACCGCGCCTACAAGCAGATCGCCGAGATCCTCGAGCGGCGCGCGGAGGCCGAGGGCAGGCGGTACCCGCGGACGGTGGGGCTGGAGCCGCACCACGCCGACCTGCTGCCCGAGGTGGTCATCAGCATCGGGCCGGAGGGGTTCGCCCGGCTCGCCGTGAAGGCCATGCAGCCCAAGGCCAGGCCCCAGGTCTACGTGGACCACATCCACGCCCCCCTCGTCAGCGTGCGCGAGCAGGCCGGGCTCGTGGTGCGGATGCTGAAGACCCGCGGCGAGGCCACTTTCCAGGAGCTCACCGAGGACGCCGGGGACACTCTCACCGTCGTCGCGCGCTTCCTGGCCCTGCTGGAGCTCTACCGGGAGAAGGCGGTCGCCCTCGACCAGGAGGAGGCCCTGCAGACCCTCACCGTGCGCTGGAGCGGCGGGGACGGCGACGGCATGCCGACCGTGACCGACGAGTTCGACCAGATCGTGGAGGCGAAGGATTGAGCAGCGACGTGAGCGCGGTGGCCGCGCTCGAGCTGAAGCCGGCCCTGGAGGCCGTACTCATGGTCGTGGACGAGCCGGCCACCGAGGCGCACCTGGCCAAGGTGCTGGAGCGCACCCCGCGCGAGGTGGCGCAGGCGCTGAGGGAGCTCGCCGACGAGTACACGGCCGCGAGCCGGGGCTTCGAGCTGAGGCTCGTGGCCGGGGGCTGGCGGTTCTACACCCGGGCGCAGTACGCGCCGGCCGTGGAGGGCTTCGTCCTGGACGGCCAGCAGGCCCGGCTCACCCAGGCGGCGCTGGAGACCCTGGCGGTCGTCGCGTACCGCCAGCCGGTCAGCCGATCGCGGGTCTCGGCCGTGCGCGGAGTCAACTGCGACGGGGTCATGAGGACCCTCCTCCAGCGGGGTCTGGTGGAGGAGGCGGGGACGGAACCCGAAACAGGTGCGATCCTGTACAGGACGACGAACCACTTTTTGGAGCGGATGGGCCTGCGCGGCCTTGACGAGCTCCCGGAGCTCGCGCCCTTCCTCCCGGAGGCGGAGGCGATCGAAGCCGAGACGCAGGAAGGTGTTCCGTCGTTCGATCCGGACGCACCGGACACAGATGCAGACGACGACAAGACGACGGAACTTTGATGCGAAGCAGCGGCAACGGCAACGGTGGCGGCAACAGGAACAGCGGCGGCGGCGGTGGCGGCGGGCGCGGTAACTCCCGCGGCGGCTCCTCCAGCGGCGGCGGTGGCTACCGCGGGAGCGGCAGCGGCTCCGGCGGCGGCTCCCGCGGCGGTAGCTCGGGCGGTGGCTCGCGCGGCGGCAGCTCGGGCGGTGGCTACCAGGGCGGTGGCTCGCGCGGCGGCAGCTCGGGCGGTGGCTACCAGGGCGGTGGCTCGCGCGGCGGCAGCTCGGGCGGTGGCTACCAGGGCGGTGGCTCGCGCGGCGGCAGCTCCGGCGGCGGCTACCAGGGCGGCTCCGACTCGCGCGACCGTGACCAGCCGGCCCCCCGCATCCGCAACCCGCGTCCCGAGGAGCGCCGCTACGACGTGGGCCCCGAGGGCGAGCGCAGCGGCCGCAGCGGCCCCAAGGCGGGCGGCGGCGGTGCCCGCGGCGCTGCCGCGCGCGGTGGCGCCAAGGGCGGTCCCCGGACCTCCAGGACCCCCGGCATCGGCGGCGCCGGCGGCCCGCGCAGCGGACCGGGCAGCCGTAGCGGCCAGTCCCGCCCGCGCGAGCTGGACGCGCGCATCGAGGAGCGCGTGCGCGACCGGTACGCCGACAAGCCCGTGATCAAGACCCCGAAGACCTTCCCGGGCGCCGAGGAGGAGGGTGAGCGTCTGCAGAAGGTGCTCGCCCGCGCCGGCATGGGTTCGCGCCGGGCCTGCGAGGAGCTCATCGAGCAGGCCCGCGTCGAGGTCAACGGCGAGATCGTGCTGGAGCAGGGCAAGCGCGTCCTGCCGAAGGACGAGATCAAGGTGGACGGCCTGACCGTCGCCACCCAGTCGTACCTGTTCTTCGCGCTGAACAAGCCGGCCGGTGTCGTCTCCACGATGGAGGACCCGGACGGCCGCCAGTGCCTCGGCGACTACGTCACCAACCGCGAGACCCGTCTCTTCCACGTCGGCCGGCTCGACACGGAGACGGAGGGCATCATCCTGCTCACCAACCACGGTGAGCTGGCCCACCGCCTCACGCACCCGAAGTACGGCGTGAAGAAGACGTACGTGGCCGCCATCACCGGCCCGCTGCCGCGCGAGATCGGCAAGCGGCTCAAGGACGGCATCGAGCTGGAGGACGGCTACGCCCGTGCCGACCACTTCCGCGTCGTCGACCAGGTCGGCAAGAACTACCTGGTCGAGGTCACCCTCCACGAGGGCCGCAAGCACATCGTCCGCCGCATGATGGCGGAGGCCGGCTTCCCGGTCGAGAAGCTCGTCCGGACCTCCTTCGGCCCGATCGAGCTGGGCGACCAGAAGTCCGGCTGGCTGCGCCGCCTGACGAACACCGAGGTCGGCATGCTGATGCGCGAGGTCGGTCTCTAGTACGCAGGCTCCAGTACGCAGGCCGGCTGCCGCACGGGCGGCCGGCCCGATCGCAGAAAACCCGCGGTGCCCCCAGGGCGCCGCGGGTTTTCTGCTTGCCGGGCCGTTATCGGCTTGTCGGGGACCCCCAACCCTGTTTATAGTCAATCTGACCATTAAACGGAGTGAGGGGGGTCGGCATGAGCTGGACCATGAACTGGACCGAGGTGCTCGGATTCGCCACCGGCGCCCTGTGCGTCTGGCTGGTCGCCCGGCAGCACGTCGCCAACTGGCCGATCGGCATCGCCAACAACGTCTTCTTCATCGTGCTCTTCGCCCAGGCCGGCCTCTACGCCGACGCCGGGCTCCAGATCGTCTTCATCGCCCTCGCCGCCTACGGCTGGTGGTCCTGGACCCACGGGGGTGGACCAGGAACCGCCGAGGCCCTGCCGGTGCGCCGCACCACGCGCACCGAATGGGCCGCTCTCGCGGCGGCGGGGGCGGTGGGGGTGCTCGCGCTCACCCTGCTGCTGAGCAGCGCCACCGACTCCACCGTCCCCTTCTGGGACGCGGCCACCACCGGGCTCTCGCTCGTCGCCACCTACGGACAGTGCCGCAAGCTCGTCGAGTCCTGGTGGCTGTGGATCGCGGCCGACCTCATCTACATCCCGCTCTACGCGCACAAGGGGCTCTACCTGACCTCCGCGCTCTACGTGGGCTTCCTCGCCCTCTGCGTGGTCGGACTCCTCGGCTGGCGCCGCACGCTGCCCGCGCGGGACGCCCGTACGGCGGCGGAGGCGACGGCATGAGGCGCCACGGGCACGGCCTGGTCCTCGGCAAGTTCTACCCGCCGCACGCCGGCCACCACCACCTCGTGCGCACCGCCCAGGACCAGTGCGAGCGGCTGACCGTTCTGGTGTGCGCGGCCTCCGTCGAGTCGGTCCCGCTCGCAGACCGCGTCGCATGGATGCGCGAAGCGCACCCCGGGGCCGAGGTCGTCGGCGCGGTCGACGACATACCGGTCGACCTGCACGACCCGGACATCTGGGAGGCGCACATGGCCGTCTTCCGCGGCGCGGTCCCCGGGCGGGTGGACGCCGTCTTCACCTCAGAGGAGTACGGGAGCGAGCTCGCCCGCCGGTTCGGCGCCGAGGAGGTCCTCGTGGACCGGGAGCGGACGCTGTTCCCCGTTTCCGGGACGGCGGTACGCAACGACCCGGCCGGCTCCTGGGACTTCCTCGGCCCGGCCGTACGCGCCGCGCTGGCCCGGCGGGTCGTCGTCCTCGGCGCGGAGTCCACCGGGACCACCACGCTGTCGCGGGCCCTGGCGGACCACTACCGGCGGCGCGGCGGCGTCTGGGCCAGGACCGGCTGGGTCGCCGAGTACGGGCGCCGGTACAGCGAGGAGAAGCTCGCGGCGGCCCGCGCCGCCGACCCGGCGGCATCCTGGGCGGACGTGTCCTTCACCTCCGGGGAGTTCCCGCTCATCGCCCGGCACCAGGACGCGGACGAGGAGCACGCGGCCCGGCTCGGCTCGCCCGTGCTGTTCTGCGACACCGACTCCTTCGCGACCGGGATCTGGCACGAGCGGTACATGGGCGGCCGCAACGACGAGGTCGAGCGGATCGCCGGCCTGACCCGGCGGGACCTCTACCTGCTGACCGACCACACCGACGTGCCCTTCGAGGACGACGGACTGCGGGACGGCCCGCAGCTGCGGCCCTGGATGACCGGGCGGTTCCGGGAGGAACTGGAGCGCACCGGAAGGCGTTTCCTCCTCGTGCGCGGGGACCGGACGGCCAGGCTGGAGGCGGCCGTGACGGCCGTGGACGAGCTGCTGGCCGAGGGCTGGCACTTCACCGACCCCCTCCCGGAGAACCGATGACCGCCGGCTATGACCCCCATGCCTTCGAACCGTTCGCGGTGACCGTCGACCTGGCCGTGTTCACGGTGCGCGCCGGCGCCCTGCACGTGCTGCTGATCCGGCGCGGCCGGCAGCCGTACGCCGGGGCCTGGGCGCTGCCCGGCGGGTTCGTCCTGCCGCGGGAGTCCGCCGAGACCGCCGCCCGGCGCGAACTGGCCGAGGAGACCGGCCTGTCGGAGCAGCTCGTCGCGGCGCTCCACCTCGAGCAGCTGCGCACCTACAGCGAGCCGGACCGCGACCCCAGGATGCGGGTGGTCTCGGTGGCCTTCACGGCCCTCGTCCCGGACCTGCCCGAGCCGGCGGCCGAAGGTGGCGGGGACGCGGCCCACGCCCGCTGGCTGGCCGTGGAAGACGTCTCGGAGCTGGCCTTCGACCACGCGGTGATCCTGGCGGACGCACGGGAGCGGATCGGCGCCAAGCTGGAGTACACCTGCCTGGCCACCGGCTTCTGCCCGCCCGAATTCACCCTCGGCGAGCTCCAGTCCGTCTACGAGACCGTCTGGAGCACCACCCTCGACCGCCCCAACTTCCGCCGCAAGGTCCTGGCGACGCCGGGCTTCGTCGAGGCCGTCCCGGGCGCCGCCCGGCTGACCGGCGGCCGCGGGAAGCCCGCCGCCCTCTACCGGCCCGGCCCGGCGACCTCCCTCCACCCACCCCTGCTCCGACCGGAAGGATCCACCCGATGACCAAGCGAGCCGCGACCGGCGCCATGATCGGCCTGGCCCTGGGCGACGCCCTCGGCTTCCCGACCGAGTTCAACGACGTGCCCTCCATCCTGGCCAAGACCGGCCCCTGGCGCGGGATGAGCCTGCCGCGCCCGGCGATCGTCACGGACGACACCCAGATGACCCTCGCCCTGGCCCGCGGCATCCGCACGGCGGCGGAGCGGGGCCCGGTGGGCCCGCTGCGCCTGGCCCGGCCGGTCCGGGAGGAGTTCGTCGACTGGTACCACTCCCCGGAGAACAACCGGGCGCCGGGGAACACCTGCCTCAAGGCCTGCAGTCTCCTGGACCTGCCCGAACGGGACTGGCGCGACGCCAGCCAGCTGGGTTCCAAGGGCTGCGGCGCCAACATGCGCGTGGTCCCGGTCGGGCTGGTGCCCCACTGGACCGAGGAGGAGCGGGCCGGCGCCGCACAGCTCCAGTCCGCCCTCACCCACGGGCACCCCACGGCGCTCGCCGCCTCCGACCTGACCGCGCGGGCGGTGTACCTCCTGGCGCAGGGCACCGAGGTGACGGGGCTCGTCGGACTGCTGCGCTCGTACGCCCTGGAGAACCGCACCCGCTACCACGAGCGGTGGCTCGGCGACCTCTGGATGCGGACCGCGTCCGACGCCTCCCCGGAGTCCTTCATGGCGCGCGGCTGGGACGAGTGCCTCGCCGTCCTCGACCGCCTGGCGGACGCCCTGCGGACCCCCTCCCCGGAGACCGACCCCTGCCTGACCACGGGCGACGGCTGGATCGCCGAGGAGGCCCTCGCCACCGCCCTGCAGTGCTTCCTGCTCTTCCCCGACGAGCCGCTGGCCGCGCTGCGCCGGGCCGCCTGCACGCGGGGCGACTCCGACTCCATCGCCTGCCTCGCCGGCGCCTTCGCCGGCGCCCACCTCGGCGCCGACGTCTGGCCCCGCGAGTGGGAGGGCCGCATCGAGTACCGGGACGAACTCCTGGCCTTCGGCGCCGCCTGGGATGCTTGATCCATGCTGGACGCACTGAGTATCGACCTGACCGCCGTCGTGGCGGAGCAGCCCGACCCGCTGCTCTTCGCCACGGTCTCCGGCGCGCATCTGTACGGATTCCCCTCCCGGGACTCGGACATCGACCTGCGCGGCGCCCACCTGCTCCCGGCCCGGGACCTGCTCGGCCTGCGCGAGCCGGAGGAGACCCGGACGCGCATGTGGGACCGGGACGACGTGGAGATGGACCTGGTCACGCACGATCTGCGCAAGTTCGTCCGCCTGATGCTGAACCGCAACGGCTACGTCCTGGAGCAGCTGCTCTCCCCGCTCGTCGTCCACACCACACCGGCGCACGAGGAGCTGATCGCACTGTCCCCGGGGGTGCTGACCTCCCACCACGCCCACCACTACCGGGGGTTCGCCGGCACCCAGTGGAGGCTCTTCGAGAAGGCCGCCGAACTCAAGCCGCTGCTCTACGCGTTCCGGGCGCTGCTCACCGGCATCCACCTCATGCGCTCGGCCGAGGTGCAGGCCCACCTGCCGACCCTGCTGGCCGAGGTGCCGGAGGCGCCCCCGTACCTCGCCGCCCTGATCGAGGCCAAGGCGGCCGCCGAGCACGGGGCCTACGAGGGCCCGGCCCTCGGCGGGGTGCGGGAGGACCTCGAGGCGCTGCACGTGGTGCTGGATGCGGCGCAGGCCGCTTCCCCGCTGCCCGAGCAGGGTTCGGCGTACGACGCGCTCGACGAGTTCGTCGTACGGCGGCGGACGCTGCGCGACTGACGCCGGGCGACGGGCTCTACGCGGCCGACGCGCGGCGGGTGCGGACCAGGAAGTCCTGCACCCGGGCGTGGTCCGGCTCCTCGGGCAGGACGGTGGATGCCAGGGCCGTCTCCGTCTCCTGCTGGAGGCGCGCCATCCAGGCGTCGGTCTCCTCCCAGGTGAGCTCCCCGCGGCGGACCGCGAGGAGGCGGTCGCGGTGCGGTCCGGCGTCGATGGTCAGCCGGCCCGTGCGCAGGAGGTCGCGGCAGGACAGCAGCAGGCGCAGCAGGTGCATGGCGTGCTTCCAGCGCGGGGCGCCGTGGACGCGGACGTCCGCGACGAGTTTGCCGCGCTGGGAGGCCGCGTACCGGCTGAAGCTGGTGTGGGCCCGGCGGGAGAGGAAGGCCCCGCGCAGCGAGAGCAGCTCCTCGCCGACCGGGGTGACCTCCTCGACCAGGGGGGAGTGCAGGCACTCCAGGATGTTCGGGTTGGCGCGCAGGGCCAGTTCGCAGAAGCGCTCCAGCTCCCAGGAGAACTGCTCCTCCCGCGGTCCCTCCACGTGCGTGGGGGGCTTCTCGAACCGCCAGAACAGCGGCGTCGGGGCGAGGTAGACACCGCGCAGGTCGGTGTCGCTCGCCTCCGTCGCCAGCCCGAACGCCCGGGAGCCCATCACGCACCGGTACACCGTGTGGTCCCGTACCAGCGCCAGATCGTCCATCCGGGGAGCGTAGGCGCCCGGCCTGTCGCTATGCGAGCGAGATATTGCCGTCGGCCGCGACCGTGATCTTCTTCTCCGCCAGTCCCTTGGTGGCCGGGCCCTTGGTCACCGCGCCGTCGGCGATCGCGAACTTGCTGTCGTGGCAGGGGCAGTCGATGGTGCCGTTCGCCACCTTGTTGACCAGGCAGCCCTGGTGGGGGCAGACCGCCGTGAAGCACTTGAAGGTGCCGGCCTTGGGCTGGGTGACGACGACCTTCTCCTCCTTGAATACCTTGCCGCCGCCCACCGGCACGTCCGCCTTCTTGGTGAGGGTCTTGTCGCCCGCCCCGGCGTCCGGGGTGGCGGGAGCCGGGGCGACGGGCTGGACGGCCGCGTCGTTCGGTTCCCCCGGGGAGGCCTTCTCGGCGCTGCCACTGCCGCAGGCGGTGATCGCACCGCCGGTCAGGGCGGCCGCGCCGATCGTCAGTACCGTGCGCCGGGCGGTGTGCGTGAGGTCGCTCATGAGTCTCTCCTCGCTTCGTGGCCGGATGGCGTGCAGCATCCTGGCCTGCGGCGGGCCTCAGGTGAAGCCTGCCGCGCCGGTTCATCGGCCCGGTTCCCACGGGGCCAGTGAGGTGGGAGTGCCGGGTGTGCGTACGACCTCCCACACGTGGACCACGGCTTCCCGGTTCAGCGGGCCGTGAACATGTGGGTATCGGCCCCCGGTTTCACTCGCCCGGCGGACCTCGGCGGTCAGTGCGCCCTCCTCGAGCTCCACCGCGAGCAGGATCCCGGGTACCGACCGGTAGTGCGCGTCGGCGATCGCGAGGGCCGTGGCGCGGTCCGCCGAACAGTGGACGAACCCCTCGGCCTCCAGCGAGGCCGGGGCGTACGGGAGCTCCGGTGCGGCGGTCCAGTCGGTGAGGGGGACGATGTGGAAGATCATGCAGATCGTTCTACCGCAGCGGTAGAAGGCGTGTGCGCCAGGTGGCGGCATACTCCGGTATGGGTGACATTGTCCGTGTCTCGAAGCCGGGTACGACGCTGCGCGCGCGGTCCGGTCCCTCTTCGAAAGGCGCGACCATGGCGGGTAACGACCTCGGCTCCCTTCTCGGCGGCCTCCTGGGCGGAAGCGGCGGCCAGGGCGGGAGCGGTGGCGGCGGCAACATCCTCGGCGCGCTCCTCGGCGCCCTCGTGGGAGGCGGCGCCGGTGCGGGCGCCGGTCCGGGCGGCGCCCAGGCCGGCGGGAACAACCCGCTCGGCGGACTGATGGACATGCTGACCAGGTCCGGCCTGGCCGACCAGGCCCAGTCCTGGATCGGCACCGGGGACAACCAGCCGGTCAGCGGCGCCCAGATCGCCGAGGCACTGCCCGACGAGGCCCTGCAGAAGGCGGCCGCACAGGCCGGCGTCAGCCCCCAGGAGGCCGCCGACCAGATCGCGCAGGCGCTGCCGACGGCCGTCGACAGGCTGAGCCCGCAGGGACAGCTCCCGACCGGCTCGCTGGAGGAGATCATCCGGGCCCAGAAGTTCTGACGGCCCGGCCGCAGCACGCGAGGACCCGGCCGCCGTCCCACGGGATGGGCGGTCGGGTCCTCCGCGCGCGAGGGCTGGATACCCTGGCCGGACAGCCCGTCAGCTCGCCTTTCGCAACCCTGGAGTGCCTCGTGAGAACCGCCGTCGTCATCGGAACCGGACTGATCGGCACCTCCGCGGCGCTCGCCCTGTCAGCCCGGGGGATCACCGTCCACCTCGTCGACCACGACCCGGACCGGGCCCGTACGGCGGCCGCCCTCGGGGCCGGCACCGACGAGCCCCCGAAGGAGCGCGTCGACCTCGCGATCGTCGCCGTACCCCCGGCCCACGTGGCCGCGACCCTGGCCGACCTCATCGGGCGCGGCGTTGCGCGGGCCTACGTGGACGTGGCCAGCGTCAAGGGCGGACCGCGGCGGGAGCTGGCGGCACTCGGCGTGGACGTCACCACCTACATCGGCACGCACCCGATGGCCGGCAAGGAACAGTCGGGGCCGCTCGCTGCCACCGCGGACCTCTTCGAGGGCCGCCCGTGGGTGCTGACCCCCACCCGGGACACGGATCACGAGGTGCTCAACCTCGCACTGGAGCTGGTCGCCCTGAGCCGTGCCGTACCGGTGGTGATGGACGCCGACGCCCACGACCGCGCGGTGGCGCTCGTCTCGCACACCCCGCAGCTGGTCTCCAGCATGGTCGCGGCCCGCCTGGAGGAGGCCGACGAGACCGCGGTGCGGCTGTGCGGGCAGGGCATCCGCGACGTGACCCGGATCGCGGCCTCCGACCCGCGGATGTGGGTGGAGATCCTCTCCGCCAACCCGGGACCGGTGGCCGATGTCCTCGCCGGGATCGCCGCCGACCTGGAGGAGACCGTGGAAGCGCTGCGGGGCCTGCAGTCCGCCGACGTGGACAAGCGCCGCGGCGGCGCCGCGGGCATCGAGGACGTGCTGCGGCGCGGGAACGCGGGCCGGGTCCGGGTGCCGGGCAAGCACGGCTCGGCGCCCACCGTCTACGAGACGGTCGCCGTGCTCATCAGCGACCAGCCCGGCGAGCTCGCGCGGATCTTCGCCGACGCGGGACGGGCCGGGGTCAACATCGAGGACGTACGGATCGAGCACGCGACGGGCCAGCAGGCCGGCCTCGTCCAGCTCATGGTGGAGCCGCGCGCGGTGGCGGGCCTGACGGCCGAGCTGCGCGAGCGGGGCTGGGCGCTGCGGCAGCAGTAGCTCCCGCCCGCCGCGGGGGCCGCCGGGCCCCCGAAACGCACGGCGGGGACGGGGGCCGTCCGGGGCCGGTAACCTTGGGGAGGGGCGCTTTGCCGCGCCCGGACACGTACGCGCAACCAGGAAGGTGCCCGCACCGTGGAAACCGCAGCTCCGTCCGCCGTGATCGTCGCCATCGACGGTCCCTCCGGCACGGGCAAGTCCAGCACCTCCAAGGCCGTGGCCGCCAAGCTCGGGCTGCGCTACCTGGACACCGGCGCCCAGTACCGGGCCATCACCTGGTGGATGATCACCAACGGCGTCGACACCGACGACCCGCAGGCCGTCGCGATCGCCGCCGGCAAGCCCACCATCGTGTCCGGCACCGACCCGGCCGCCCCCACCATCACCGTGGACGGCCTCGACGCCGCGGGCCCCATCCGGACCCAGGAGGTCACCTCCAGGGTCAGCGCCGTCAGCGCCGTCCCCGAGGTGCGCACCCTGATCACCGACCTGCAGCGCTCCATCGCCGCCGAGGCGGCCCAGGAGGCCGACGGGATCGTCGTCGAGGGCCGGGACATCGGCACCACCGTCCTGCCCGACGCCGACCTCAAGGTCTTCCTGACCGCCTCCGCCGAGGCGCGCGCCGCCCGGCGCAGCGGAGAGCTCCGCGGCAAGGAGGCCGCCGACCTCGCGGCCACCAAGGAGGCGCTGATCAAGCGCGACGCGGCCGACTCCGGCCGCAAGACCTCCCCGCTGGCCAAGGCCGGCGACGCCGTCGAGGTGGACACCACCGAGCTCACGCTCGACCAGGTGATCGAATGCGTCGTCACGCTCGTGGCCGAGCGGCAGAACGCGACCGCGGGCACCGAGAAGCGGGCGGCCGGCAAGTGAGCGAAGCGCCCTCCCTCAAGGGTGCGGCGGTCGGCAGGCGCATCGGCATCGGGCTCATGTACGGGCTCTGGAAGCCGCGCGTACTGGGGGCCTGGAAGGTGCCCGCCTCGGGCCCCGTCATCCTCGCCGTGAACCACTCGCACAACATCGACGGCCCCATGGTCATGGGCACCGCGCCCCGGCCGCTGCACTTCCTGATCAAGAAGGAAGCGTACGTGGGCCCGCTCGGCCCCTTCCTCGAAGGGATCGGGCAGGTCAAGGTCGACCGCGGCGGCCCCGACCGCACCGCGATAGGCCGCGCCCTCGGAGTGCTCGACAATGGAGGGGCCCTGGGGATATTTCCCGAGGGCACCCGGGGCGAGGGCGACTTCGCCTCGCTGCGCGCGGGCCTCGCGTACTTCGCGGTCCGCAGCGGCGCCCCCATCGTGCCCGTCGCCGTTCTGGGCAGCGGGGACACCCCGGGCCGGGTCGTCAAGGGCCTGCCGGCCCTCAAGAGCCGGGTCGACGTCGTCTTCGGCTCGGCCTTCGACGCGGGGGACGGCAGTGGCCGCCGGACCCGTACCGCGCTGGACGAGGCCACCGTACGCATCCAGGACCGGCTGACCGCCCACCTGGCCGACGCCAAGCGCCTCACCGGGCGCTGAGCGAGACTTGAAACCAGTAGTGGAACCGCGCTGCGCGGGCACCACCGACCACCACGAACGACGAGGAACGGACTTCATGAACGACCAGCACGACCACGGAGCACTTGGCGACGCCGAGTACGCGGAGTTCATGGAGCTCGCCGCGGAAGAGGGCTTCGACATCGAAGAGGTCGAAGGCGCGATCGAGGAGGCCGGCCACGGCCCGCTTCCCGTCCTCGCCGTCGTCGGCCGCCCGAACGTCGGCAAGTCGACCCTGGTGAACCGGATCATCGGCCGCCGCGAGGCGGTCGTCGAGGACAAGCCCGGCGTCACCCGCGACCGCGTCACGTACGAGGCCGAGTGGGCCGGCCGCCGCTTCAAGGTCGTCGACACCGGCGGCTGGGAGCAGGACGTCCTCGGCATCGACGCCTCCGTCGCCGCCCAGGCCGAGTACGCCATCGAGGCCGCCGACGCGGTCGTCTTCGTCGTCGACGCCAAGGTCGGCGCCACCGACACCGACGAGGCCGTCGTACGGCTGCTGCGCAGGGCGGGCAAGCCCGTCGTCCTGTGCGCCAACAAGGTCGACGGCCAGAGCGGCGAGTCCGACGCGGCCTCCCTGTGGTCGCTGGGCCTCGGCATGCCGCACCCGGTCTCCTCGCTGCACGGCCGCGGCACCGGCGACATGCTCGACGCCGTCCTCGAAGCCCTGCCCGAGGCCCCCGCGCAGACCTTCGGCGGCGCCGCCCCCGGCGGCCCGCGCCGCATCGCGCTCATCGGCCGCCCGAACGTCGGCAAGTCCTCGCTCCTGAACAAGGTGGCGAAGGAGGACCGCGTCGTCGTCAACGAGCTGGCCGGCACCACCCGCGACCCGGTCGACGAGCTGATCGAACTCGGCGGCATCACCTGGAAGTTCGTCGACACCGCCGGTATCCGCAAGAAGGTCCACCTCCAGCAGGGCGCCGACTACTACGCCTCCCTGCGCACGGCCGCCGCCGTCGAGAAGGCGGAGGTCGCGGTGATCCTGATCGACACCACCGAGACCATCAGCGTCCAGGACCAGCGCATCATCACGATGGCCGTCGAAGCGGGCCGCGCGATCGTGGTCGCGTACAACAAGTGGGACGAGCTCGACGAGGAGCGCCGCTACTACCTCGAGCGCGAGATCGAGACCGAGATGCAGCAGGTCGCCTGGGCTCCCCGGGTGAACGTCTCGGCGCTCACCGGCCGTCACATGGAGAAGCTGGTCCCGGCGATCGAGACGGCGCTGGCGGGCTGGGAGACGCGCGTCCCCACCGGCCGGCTGAACGCCTTCCTCGGCGAGGTCGTCGCCGCGCACCCGCACCCGATCCGTGGCGGCAAGCAGCCCCGCATCCTGTTCGGTACCCAGGCGGGCAGCAAGCCGCCGCGGTTCGTCCTCTTCGCCTCCGGCTTCCTGGAGCACGGCTACCGGCGTTTCATCGAGCGCCGCCTGCGCGAGGAGTTCGGCTTCGAGGGCACCCCGATCCACATCTCGGTGCGGGTGCGCGAGAAGCGCGGCGCCCAGTACAAGAAGAAGAAGTAGCAGCCGGGCGGGGTCAGTAACCCCGGCGCGGAGCGGGCGGCAGGGCCGCCGGGACGTGTGTCATCCCGGTCTGGTGCTGCCGCCCGTCGGCGTATGCGGGGCTGCCCGCGTACGAGTACGCCGACGTGGACGAGGGCTGCGCCTGGGACGGGGACTGCGGCGTGTACGAGGGCTGCCAGCCGTCGACCCGCTGCCAGGCCGACCCGCTCCAGCCGCTGCCGTACGAGCCGCCGGTCGTGTACGAGCCCCCGTACGAGAAGGCCGTGAACCCGTGGTCCTCCTCGCCCGTGCGGTCGCCCGGCAGCGCCCGGAAGGCGCGCAGGTACTCCGAGTACAGCGTGTCGTAGATCGGGGTGTGCGAGACGGCCGGAGAGCTGTCCCGGTCCCGTGCGGGACGCACCGCGGGGACGCTGCTCGGATAGGACGGGGCGCGGGAGGAGTCGTATGAATGCACGTACCAGCCAACGAAACCGGCGCTCTGCGGATGCGGGGTGACGGGGGCGGAAACGCAGATCGCCGGGGGTGTGCGGGACGGACCGCACACCCCCGGCGCATGCCGCCCGGCCCCCTCGGCAGGGGGCTGGCGGCCGTTCCGGTACCGGCTCGGATCAGGCGCCGGGCGTACCCGCCAGCGGCATCGCGGCGGCCACGAGCTTGCCCGCGGCGGCGGCCTTGTCCAGCGCGTCGCGCAGCAGGTCCTCACGGGGCTGCTGGCCGATGGAGCCGACCGGGGCGGCGTAGATGAGCACGCGCTGGGTCTTGTTGACGGCGGCCCGCCAGCCGTCGGTGACGGACAGCGCGTGGTGCGCCTGCCACCAGGCGACCTGGCCGCCGCCCTCGGCACCCGGCTGCAGCACGGCGTGCAGCTGGCCCGCGGCGAGCAGGACGGACCAGCCGCCGAGCACGGTCGGGACCTCGGAGGTGTCGGTCACCGGGATGAAGCCCTGCTCGATGAGGAGCGGCAGGAAGTCGTCGCCGGGGCCGTCGCTGCCGGGGCGGGCGATCGGGGCGGTCGGCTCGACCACCAGGGCGGGGTGCAGCTCCCCGGCGATCAGGATCAGGCCGCTGGTGATGCCGAGGACGGCCTGGCCGCCGGGCACGTTCTGCGGGGCGGCGCCACCGGCCGGGCTGTCGCCGGTGATGCTGCGGACGGCGCCCTGCAGCTGCTCCTCGGAGACGGAGACGACCTGCGAGGGGATGCAGGTGGCGTGGGCGAAGGCGAGGACGGCGGTCTCCTCGCCGACGAACAGCACCGTGCTGGTGCGGTCGTTCTCGGGGTCGCCCGGGGTGCGGCAGGAGGTGCAGTCGTAACTGCGCGGCGCGTCTTCGCCGACGAGCAGCCTGTCGGCTTCTTCGTCACCGATCTCGGCACGTACCTCATCACTGACGTCGAGCATGCGCGGCACGGGGTGGCTCCTCGGCATAGGTGCGGGTCCGGGAGGCTCCCGGCTCGCCGGGCTCAACGGCGCAGCGGCGGCCGGGGTCACGCCATTTGAGGGAACGGATTCGAACCGGGCGCCCGGAAGGGTGAACCGTCCGACCGGGGCTTTGTTTTCGTGCCAACTGTTTTCTGGTTGTGCGCAGTTGATGGTCGGGTGTGGCCGTTTGGAGTAACTGGGGCGGTCGGCCGACCGGGTGGGGTGCGGTGACCTGCCGCGTGGCGGGCCGAGAGGCCCGGGGCGGCTGCGTAGCGTGACCCGATGCCCAACCTCCGGACCCGCCGGGCCGTCGGCGCCTTCGCCGTCGCCGCCTGCGTGCTGGTGTGCGCACTGCCCCGCGACACGGCCGCCGCAGCCGTGGCTCCGCCGCCACCCGCGCCCGGGCCGGCCGGGGCGGCGCACCCCGGCTCGCCGGGGATGATCGGGACCGGGCCGGGGGACTGCGGGCCGGGCGGGGAATGGCCCTGGGACTGCGTGGCCGACTGCGAGAGCGGCGGGCGGTGGGCGGTGAACACGGGCAACGGCTTCTACGGAGGGCTGCAGTTCTGGCAGCCGACGTGGGAGGAGTACGGCGGGCTGGCCTTCGCGAAGCGGGCCGACCTCGCCGCCCGCGCACAGCAGATCCGGGTCGCGGAGGAGGTCCTCGGCTCGCAGGGGTGGAACGCGTGGCCGGTGTGCTCCAAGCGGTACGGGCTGGCCGGGCGGATGCACGCGGTGCGGGAGGGGGACACGCTGGTGTCGATCGCCCGCAAGCACCGGATCAGGGGCGGGTGGCAGGCGCTCCACGAGGCGAACCTGGAGCTGCTCGGGCCGAGGCCGGAGGCCCTTGCGGTGGGGCTGCTGCTGATCCTCCCCACGCCGGAGCCCGCCGTCCCGACCCCGAAGCCCGCCCCGACCCCGAAACCGGCTCCGGAACCGACGCCGACGCCGGAACCGGCCCCGGTTCCGCCCGCAGCGGCGCCGTCCCCGCGTTCCTGACCGGCCCGCCGGGACCGTTCGCGCGTTGCGCGATGCCCTGAAGGCGCTGACCCTGGAAACAACGAGCCGAACGGCTCGCTCGCACACCCGGTGGTGAGCCAGATGGTCCAGAGCAGACACCCGCACCGCGCACACCGGCGGGCAGCGGCTTGCACGGCGGCCGCGGTCCTGCTGGCCGTACCGGCCGTCGTGGGGTGGTCCGCGGACGCGGTGGCGGCGGGGGCCCCGGGCCCTGCGTCCGCCGCGGTCCTGTCCCTGCCCGCCGTGGACGGACCCGCGGATCCCGAGGCGGCCAAGGCGCAGATCGAGAAGAACTGGACCGCCTTCTTCGACCCGAAGACCTCGACCGAGGCGAAGGCCGATCTGCTGCAGCACGGCGACCTGCTCGAGGCGCTGCTCGACGGCTTCTCGACGGGCACCGAGGCGGCCAAGGTCTCCGTGAAGGTCACGGACGTGACCTTCACCTCGCCCACGGAGGCCACGGTGACCTACGACCTGCGCGTCGGCGACGCCACGACACTGCCCGGCAGCAAGGGGACCGTGGTGTTCGAGGACGGAGTCTGGAAGGTCTCGCTCAAGACCCTCTGCGAACTCGTCGGGCTGAGCGGCGCCGAGCCCCCGGCGTTGCTCTGCTGAGCCCCGGCCGACCGCGGCGCGCTGGCAGACTCGGGGGATGCTCGACACCTCCGCACGACTGCTGCGCCTGCTCTCCCTGCTGCAGGCCCACCGCGAATGGACCGGGGCCGATCTCGCGGACCGGCTCGGGGTGACCGCGCGGACGGTCCGGCGCGACGTGGAACGCTTGCGCGAGCTCGGATATCCGGTGAACGCCAATCCCGGTACCGGCGGCGGATACCAGCTGGGGGCGGGGGCCGAGCTGCCGCCGCTGCTGCTGGACGACGACGAGGCCGTGGCCGTCGCCGTGGGCCTGCGCACCGCCGCCGGGAACGGGGTCGAGGGCATCGGGGAGGCCTCCGTACGGGCCCTCGCGAAACTGGAGCAGGTGCTGCCGTCGCGGCTGCGGCGCAGGGTCTCCGCGCTCAACGAGTTCACCGTGCCGATGCTGCGCGGGGCGCAGCGGTCCACCGTCGACGCCTCGGTGCTGACCGAGCTGGCCTCGGTCTGCCGGGACGCCGAGCGGCTGCGCTTCGGGTACCGCGACCACGAGGGCAACGTCAGCCGGCGCACCGTCGAACCGCACCGGCTGGTGTGCACCGAGCGGCGCTGGTACCTGGTCGCCTGGGACCTGGACCGGGAGGCGTGGCGGACCTTCCGCGCGGACCGGATCGAGCCCAGGCCGCCGCACGGACCGCGGTTCACTCCGCGTCCGCCGCCCGCCGAGGACCTCGCCGCCTACGTGTCCGAGGGCGTCTCGCAGCGGGTGTACGCGGCCCGCGCGGTGGTCCGGCTGAAGATGCCGGCACAGGACGCGGCACGGATCATCGGGCCGAGTGACGGGGTCCTGGAGCAGGTCGACGGGCAGAGCTGCCTCCTGCACACCGGGGCGGTGAACCTGGACGTTCTGGTGATTCACATCATGCTGCTCGGCTGTGAGTTCGAAGTGGTCGAGCCGCCGGAGCTGACTGATCGGATCAGGGGCGCGCGGGATCTCCTGGCGAGAGCAGTGGACGCCGGAGAAGTGAAGGAAATGTAGCGAAGCTGAGGGGGATTCAGCTGGTCCGGACCATGGGGGTCATGGCAATCCCGGACGTGAATTGCGCAGTGTCCGGCGCGAATTCCAAACCGTCTGCACCCCGGGCGTGTCGCGGTCCGGTAAACAATTCTCGGCTGTAGATATTCTGTGACACAAGCGTGACCCGGGACGGACGAACGTCCGGGCGCGGCGCTGACGAACGCGAAGGCGGGCCGGGTCCGAGGACCCGGCCCGCCTTCGCGTCGCGGGGGGAGGTGGTGCGTACCGCCCCCGCGATGGGACGGTCAGCCGCCGGCCACCGGACGGGCCGCGGCCCCCCGGGCGGCGGCCCGTTCGGTGTGCGCCGGGCGGCGGCTGCCGACCGGGGTGACCGGGGTCCGCTCGGACCGGATCACGTGGGGCCGGCCGGTCGGGTGCACGGTGACCCGGGGCGCCGGGGAGTGCCCGGCGACGACGGTCGCGGTGGTGGCCGTCGCCGTCGCGGCCGCCACGGCGACGGTGGCCGTGACGGGCTGCGGCACCGGCTCCTCGACGGCTTCTGTGACGCTCCGCAGCTGCCACTTGCCGCCCGCCGAGAGCAGCGGGGTGAGCGCGGAGACCACCGGTACGGGCATCCGTCCGGTCTCGGCGCGGCGGCGCAGCAGCTCGCGCACGTCGAAGACGTGGGCCTCGGCCCGGGCGATGAGCGGCTCGAACCAGGGGAGCGCCAGCAGGATCAGCAGACCCGCGGACCAGCCCAGCAGGACGTCACTGACCCAGTGGGTGCCGAGGTACACGGTGGTGGCGCCGACGCTCAGCGAGACGACGGCGGACACGATGGACAGCACCCGCCGGGTGACTCCGGTGGAAGCCAGGTAGGCCAGGATTCCCCAGGTCACAACGGCGTTGGCGGTGTGGCCGGAAGGGAATATATCGCCGCCGGCGAAGAGTTCGGCGGATCCGATCTCCGTGGCGTAGTGCGGACCGAGCCGGCCGAGGCCGAGCTTGACGGCCCCCACGGTCACGTTGAGCAGCAGCAGCGCCACGCCGAGGGTGATCAGCGGGCGGAGGGTGTGCTGCCGCCAGGAGCGCCAGCCGAGCCAGGCGGCGACCATGACCGCGGTGGGTCCGCGCTGGCCGAGCACGACGAGGTAGTCGAGGAAGGCGTGCAGCTGCGGCCACTGCTCGTAGGGCCGGAAGAACATGATCTGCCAGTCCAGGCGGACGAGCCAGGAAGTGGTCAGTACGGCAACCACGATTGCGAGATAGAAGGCGAGGGTCGATCCGAAGAGCACGACGCGGTGCCGGCTCATCTGCGGGGTTTGCAGATGAGCCGGTCGCTCTGGTTCCCGGTCCAGCCGGGCGAACACCCGCTCCAGACGGGTGAGGATTTGGTCGGTACGCACTCAATCGACGTTACCGTCCGTCGCCGCTCGGCCCGGGCGAATCGCGGGCTTTGTGATGACCATGTGATGTGGAGTTGGTCTCACGCGGGACTTAATTCCCTGTATTCCGACAGTGGTTGGAGGCTTCTTGATCCACTGTTTCGGTAATTGTTTCAGTCACTTATCCGGACTTTATTGCCCGAGAGGTCATTTCTTTTGCTGAAAGATGGTCCGGAATGATCCATTCCGTGACGTGGAGGCCCTAAGGGGGGCCCGAGCCGTTCAGCCAGAACGCCCCGTAGACCGCCGAGGCCAGCGCCGCCGCGCCCACCACCAGGACCGCCCGCCGGGGCCGCCAGCGCGCCAGCGCCACCGCCGGCGGCAGCAGCAGCGGGAAGGCAGGCAGCAACAGCCGGGGCTTGGAACCGAAGTAGCCGGACGCGCACAGCGCCAGTGCCACGACGATCCCGCAGTACACGAGCAGCGGCAGCGGTTGCCGCTGCCGGACGCACTTCCCGTACAGCCACAGGACCAGCACGACCCCCGCGATCAGCCCCACCCCGGCGAGGAACGCGGACGAGGCCAGCTTCGCCCCGATGAACCGCGCGAACGCCCAGCCGCCGTCGAAGCCGTTGCCCCAGCCGGCCTGCACGTCCAGGTAGCCCAGCAGCCCGCCGCCGGTGCGCGCGCCGACCCACAGCACGTACGCCGCCGCGCCCGCCGGAGCCAGCAGCGCCCCCGCGACCGTCCGCCAGGACCGCTCCCCGCGCCGCCATGCCAGCACCGCGGCCACCCATACCGCCGCGACCACCGCCGCGCCGACCGGGCGGGTCAGCCCCGCCCCGGCCGCGAGCAGCCCGGCCGTCAGCCACCGGCCGCGCAGGGCCCCGTAGAGCGACCAGGCGGCCAGCGCCGTGAACAGCGACTCGCTGTACGCCATGGACTGCACGATCCCGACCGGCAGCGCGGCCCAGACCGCGACCGCGAACACCCCGGCCCGGCGGCCGTGGAGCAGATCGGCCACCGCGAAGATCCCCCAGGCCGCCGCGAGCCCCGCGACCACCGACACGACCAGGCCCGCGGAGCCGTACGAGAGCCCGGTCGCGGCCGACACCACCCGCTCCAGCCACGGAAGCAGCGGGAAGAACGCCAGGTTCGAGTGGACGTCCCCGTTGGGGAGGGCCACCTCGTACCCGTATCCCTCCGCGGCGATGCGCGCGTACCAGAGCGAGTCCCAGCGGGCGGACAGCAGCGTGTGGGGGCTGCTGCCGGCCGCCGCGCCCCACGCTGCGAGCACGCCCAGCCCGAGCAGCCGGACCGCCGCGAAGACGGCCAGTGCGGGCGCGGCCCGGCGAAATCCAAGATCTTTCACGGGCACGATTATCGGTGGCACCGGCGGCACGCCGCTCGGACCGGGAGCCGGGCCGAGACGCAGAACCACGTCCCGTGAGCGCGCGTGTACACGGAGAAAGGCCGCGGGCGTGGCGAGTGGCACACGCCACACGGGGGCCGCCGCCGGGATGAGAGCTTGACCACGTGTGGGCCAGGCGAACTCGCGTACGCTGACCGTTCACTCGCGTGTCGATGCCGGACCCCGTTGGACGCCGCACAGCGCACCACCCCCCGTGGCTCCACAAGACGCTGGTCCGCCGAGCGCGAGGGATCACCTGGGAGGTACATGCATGTCGGGGACGAACGCGGCCGGGATCGGGACCCCCTCCCCCTGGCAGCGGCTCAGTGCGGCCTCCGGCGGAGCCAACCGCTGGGCCGTCCTGGCGGTTCTCTGCGTCAGCCTGGTCCTCGTCGCGCTCGACGCGACGATCCTGCACGTCGCCGTCCCCTCCGTCACCGAGGACCTGCGCCCCGGCCCGATCGAACTCCTCTGGATCGTCGACGCCTACCCGCTGGTCTGTGCCTCGCTGCTCATCCTCTTCGGCACCCTCGGCGACCGGGTCGGCCGCCGCCGCGTCCTCCTCCTCGGCTACGGACTCTTCGGCGTGGCCTCCGCGATAGCGGCCCTCGCCGACAACGCCCAGGTCCTCATCGCCGCGCGCGCCCTCCTCGGCATCGGCGGCGCGATGATCATGCCCGCCACCCTGTCGATCCTGCGCCAGGTCTTCCCCGACCGGCGCGAGCGGGCGCTCGCCATCGGCATCTGGACCGCCGTCGCGGCCATCGGCGCCGCCAGCGGCCCGGTGCTCGGCGGCTTCCTCGTCCAGCACTTCTGGTGGGGCTCGGTCTTCCTCATCAACATCCCGCTGATGGCGCTGATCCTGCCGCTCGGCCGCTGGCTGCTGCCGGAGTCGCGCGGCTCCGCCGACGGGCCGTGGGACGTGCTCGGCGCATTGATGGCCGCCGGCGGCGTGCTCGGCGCGGTGCTCGGTGTCAAGCGGCTGGGCGCAGAGCGCCGGCTCCTCGACGCCGAGGCGCTGATCCCGCTGCTGCTCGGCGTGGTGCTGCTCGTGCTGTTCGTACGCCGGCAGAAGCGGCGCGAGCACCCGCTGATCGACATGCGGATGTTCTCGCGGGCCGCCTTCTCCACATCGGTCGGCTGCATCGTCCTCGCCATGCTGGCCCTGGTCGGCCTGGAGCTGATCGCCGTCCAATACCTGCAGCTGGTGCTGCAGCTCAGCCCGCTGGAGACGGGCCTGCGGCTGCTGCCGCTGACCTTCGCCGCGATGGCCGCGGGCGCCACCGGCTCGTACACCCTGGGGCGGGTCGGGCCGCGCACGATGGTGTCGCTGGGCTTCGTCCTGACGGCCTTCGCCGTGCTGCTGCTGACGCTCATGGGCCAGCAGGACCGGCCGCTGCTGCTGACCATCGGCTTCATCCTGCTCGGCTTCGGGCTGCAGACCACGCTGTTCGCCGCGTACGAGTCGATGCTGAGCGAGGCCCCGGCGGCCACCGCGGGCGGCGCGGCCTCGATCGGCGAGACCTCGTACCAGCTGGGCGCGGGCATGGGCATCGCGCTGCTCGGCAGTGTGATGAACGCCGCGTACCGGCCGGGGCTCGTGGGGGTGCCGGGGGTCTCGGCGGCGGATTTGGCGGGCGCGGCGAACTCCCTGGGCGAGGCGTACCAGATCGCCGCGCACCTCGGGGGGCCCGCAAGGGCCTCGTTGTACGCCGCGGCGCGGCAGTCGTTCGTGCACGGGCTGCACGTGACGTTGCTGGTGAGCGCGGCGTTGCTGGTGGCCGGGGCGGTGATGGCGCTGAAGCTTCCGCGGGTGATGGACTGCGGGGCGGCGGCCGGTGACGAGGCGGCGCCGGCCGATGCGGTGCGGCTTCCCGCGCAGGCGAAGGGCGAGACGCTGCCGGCTCCGGCCGAGCGCGCGGGCTGACGGTCGGGGCCGGCCCTGCGGGGCCGGACGAGTGGGGGCTGGATTTGACCGGCGGAGGCGAATAGCTTCGGGCGAGCGCAAAACTTGCGCTGCTAGGTTCCGTCTCAGGCCGCCGGGAGGCCCCGTGTCCGCGTTCCTGCCCCATGATCCGCTCGGGCTCGACGAGCTCCTCGGGCCCGAGGACCTCGCCGTCCGCGACACCGTCCGCGCCTGGGCCGCCGACCGGGTGCTGCCCAACATCGCGCAGTGGTACGAGAGCGGCGAGCTGCCCGGGATCCGGGAGCTGGCCCGCGAGCTCGGTGGCATCGGGGCGCTCGGAATGTCCCTCCAGGGGTACGGGTGCGCCGGTGCCAGCGCCGTGCAGTACGGACTCGCCTGCCTCGAGCTGGAGGCCGCCGACTCCGGTATCCGCTCGCTCGTATCGGTGCAGGGCTCGCTCGCCATGTACGCGATCTGGAAGTACGGCTCCGAGGAGCAGAAGCAGCGCTGGCTGCCCGGCATGGCCGCGGGCGAGCTGATCGGCTGCTTCGGGCTGACCGAGCCCGACGTGGGATCGGATCCCGCCGCGATGCGGACCTACGCCAAGCGCGACGGCGGCGACTGGGTGCTGAACGGCCGCAAGATGTGGATCACCAACGGGTCGGTGGCCTCCGTCGCCGTGGTGTGGGCGCAGACCGACGAGGGGATCCGCGGCTTCGCGGTGCCCACCGACACCGCCGGTTTCTCCGCGCCGGAGATCAAGCACAAGTGGTCGCTGCGGGCCAGTGTCACGAGCGAGCTGGTGATGGACGACGTACGGCTGCCCGCCGACGCGGTGCTGCCGCTCGTCACCGGGCTCAAGGGGCCGCTCGGCTGCCTCAGCCACGCGCGGTACGGGATCATCTGGGGATCCATGGGCGCGGCGCGGGCCAGTTTCGAGTCCGCGCTCGACTACGCGAGGACGCGGGAGCAGTTCGGCAAGCCGATCGGCGGTTTCCAGCTCACCCAGGCCAAACTCGCGGACATGGCCCTGGAACTCCACAAGGGCATCCTGCTCGCCCACCACCTGGGCCGGCGGATGGACGCGGGCACCCTGCGGCCGGAGCAGATCAGCTTCGGCAAGCTCAACAACGTCCGCGAGGCGATCGAGATCTGCCGCACCGCGCGGACCATCCTCGGTGCCAACGGGATCTCCCTCGAATATCCCGTCATGCGGCACGCCACCAACCTCGAATCGGTCCTCACCTACGAGGGCACCGTCGAGATGCACCAGCTGGTGCTGGGCAAGGCACTCACCGGCCTCGACGCCTTCCGGTGAGGATCCCAGCTACCTCTGGGAAGTGCCCCAGGCTCAGCTCTGGTTGAAGAAGTCGCGTGAGCGGCCGCCCGCTTCACCACTGACGATCTGGGTGTCGGCCGGGGTCAGGAGGAAGACCCTGGTCGCCACCCGCTCGATCGAACCGCGCAGCCCGAAGGTCAGTCCGGCCGCGAAGTCGACGACGCGCTTCGCGTCGCCCGGATCCATCGACGACAGGTTGACGATCACCGGCACCCCGTCGCGGAACAGCTCGCCGATCCCCCGCGCGTCACGGAAACCGTCCGGGGTGACCGTCGCGATCCGGCGGCCGTGTTCCACGGCCGACTCGGAGGCCACCCGCACGCGGGGGTCGGTGACCCACTGCTCGCCGGGGCCGGCCACCGAACCCTGGGCGGCCTCCGCGTAGTCGTCGTCGTAGTAGCGCTCGTCGTCGCTGTCCTCCACGAGACCCAGCCAGGCACTCGCCTTGCGCACCGAACCCATGGACTGCCTCCTTTCACCGCGGTCAGTCTGTCTTCTCTCCGCTGCCCCTATGCTCGTCCATGATGCTGACAACGCGCCAAGTGGATAGTCGCCGCGCAGGGGTTTCGTGACGGTACTGGTGCAGAACATCCGTTGCACGGTCAAGGATCCTGGTGGCTACCACTGCTGACTGAGTGAAAATACGACCGCCGCCGCCGTACGGGTGAGCGACGCGGACGTACGGGTGAAACGCGCGGGTCGATACGATGCCCGGTAAGCACGCGTACGACACACGGGGGAAGCAGCTTGTTCGGCATCGTGAGACCTTGCACGCACCGGCTGGGGGAGCGGTTCAAGACGGAGTGGATGGCCCATCTGTGCGGCCTCTGCCTGGCACTTCGCGGAGATCACGGACAGTTCGCCCGGATCGTGACGAACTATGACGGGCTGCTGGTCTCTGTGCTGACGGAGGCTCAGTCCGGTCCGGCGCCCGAAGCCCGGCGCACCGCGGGACCCTGCCCGCTGCGCGGGATGCGCACCGCCTCCGTGGCCCAGGGCGAGGGTGCGCGGCTCGCGGCCGCCGTCTCGCTCGTGCTGGCCTCCGCCAAGGTGCGCGACCACGTCGCCGACCGTGACGGGCTGTTGGCCCGGGCCCCCATCGCCCTGGCCGCCCGCAAGGTGGCCCGCGGCTGGGACCGGGCCGGCGCCCGCACCGGAGCCTCGCTCGGTTTCGACACCGCGGTGCTCGTCGACGCCGTGGACCGGCAGGCGGGCATCGAGACGCTGGCCGGCCCCGGCACCTCCGTGCTGGTGGTGACCGAGCCGACGGAGACCGCGACGGCCGCGGCCTTCGCGCATACCGCGCAGCTGGCCGGACGGCCAGGCAACGCCACCGCGCTGGCCGAGGCCGGCCGGTACTTCGGCCGCCTCGCGCACCTGCTGGACGCGGTGGAGGACCGGGGCGCCGACGCCGCCTCCGGCGCCTGGAACCCGCTCGCCGCCACCGGGACCTCGCTCGCCGAGGCCCGCAGGCTCTGCGACGACGCCCTGCACGGCATCAGGCTGGCGCTGCGCGAGGTCGAGTTCACGGACGCGGGACTCGCCCACCGGCTGCTCGTGCACGAGCTGCGCACCTCGGTGGACCGGGCCTTCGGCGCCGGCACCTGCGGCCACACGGCGACGGCCTCCGCGGGTCAGGGCGGCAACCCCTACGGGGGCCAGCCGTACGGTGGCCAGGGCGGGAACCCGTACGGCCAGAACCCGAACGGCGGGGGTCCGTACGGCGGGGCTCCGTACGGTGGTGGAGCGGGCGGTCCCGGGATGCCGCCCACGGGCCCGGGCGGATTCGGGGGCGCGACGCCCCCGCCGAAGCCCCGCCGTGGACTGCTCGCCGGCTGTGCGGTCGCCATCGGGCTGTTCTGCACCTGCCAGATCTGCTGCACCGAGCACGAGGGCCCGTGGTCCCGGAAGAAGCGGGACCCCTGGTGCGACGCCTGTGAGTGCTGCGACTGCTGCGACTGCTGCGACTGCTGAGGTTGCTGACCCCCTTTCAGATTTCACAGGTCCGGACGGCGTACGCGGGGATTCCCGTCCGGACCCGCGTGGAAGGGTTGAGCGGGATGAGCGACGACGCAGACGACCCGCACGCCGCGTGGCGGGAATGGCACGAGCGCAGGGCGGCGGCCGTGTCCGCGCCCGAAGGCACCCTCGCGCTGACCGGAACCTTCCGGCTCACCGACTACCCGGAAGGTCGAATTCCGGCCGTTCCGGGGCGCTGGCGCGCCACAGCGGCCGGCGCGGTGCCGACCGCAACCCCCGAGGACTCCTGCCGGCTCGACGGCGAGCCCCTCACGGGTGAGGTGCTCCTCGACGCCGACGAGGGTTCTCCCGCGCACGCCCGGCTCTGTGCCGACGGGCTCCGGATCGTCGTGATCCGGGGCGAGGGGGAGTGGGGTGTCCGCGTCCAGGACCCCGCCTCCGGGGCCCGCCGGGCCCGCACCGGCGTCGAGGCCACCCCCTTCGACCCCGCCTTCGTCCTCCAGGGAGCCGAGCACACCCCCCAGGTCGCCGTCGACCCGGACGACGGCAGCCTCTGGGCCGTCCTCGGCGATGCCACCGCAGGACTCTCCAGCCACCGCTGCCGTTTCCTGAAGCCCGGCATACCCGACGCGCGAGGCTCGATCACGGTGGATTCCACCGTTCCCCGCTGCCTCCCTGCGCCTTCGAGGACCACTGCATCCGCCCTTTCCCGCCGCCCGGGAACACGCTGCCGTTCGCGGGCGCGGCGGGCGAGCGGAGGCTGAAAGCCGCTCTTGCGACCGGTATCCGCCGACAGGACACTCCCGACAGCGCTTGTCAGGGGCACGGCCAAAGTTCATGCGCCCGCCGTGCCCCCGGCTGCGCCTCACGGGCTCTGGCACCCCCACGACCGCCGGGCCCCCGACCCTCTCCAGGAGGACGAGAAGTGAGGATCAAGCGCATGACCCGTAACAGGCTGCTCGCGGCGGCCACCGGCCTGGCCGCCGCCGCAGCGCTCGCCGTCCCCACGGCGGCGAGTGCGGACTCGCAGGACGGCGGATTCAGCGCCGACCGGCTCGCCTCGGCCGGCGCATCCGTCCTGCGCGCCGACGTGGCGGGCACCGCCTGGCACACCGACCCCGCCACCGGAACCCTCGTGGTCTCCGCCGACTCCACGGTCTCCGACGCCGGAATCGCGAGAATCAAGCGCGAGGCCGGAGCCAACGCCGGAGCCCTGCGCATCGACCGCATCCCCGGCAGGCTCACCAAGCTCGTCTCCGGCGGCGACGCCATCTACGCGTCGAGCTGGCGCTGTTCGCTCGGCTTCAACGTGCGCAGCGGCAGCACCTACTACGCCCTGACCGCCGGGCACTGCACCGACGGCGCGGGCACCTGGTGGAGCAACTCCGCCCGCACCACCGTCGTCGGCTCCACGGTCGGCTCCAGCTTCCCGACCAACGACTACGGCCTCATCAAGTACGCCAGCAACTCACCGGTGCCCCCCGGGACCGTCGGCGGCCAGGACATCACCAGCGCAGTGAACGCCACCGTCAACATGTCGGTGACCAGGCGCGGGTCCACCACCGGCACCCACAGCGGCCGGGTCACCGGGCTCAACGCCACCGTCAACTACGGCGGCGGCGACGTCGTCTACGGCATGATCCGCACCAACGTGTGCGCCGAACCCGGCGACAGCGGAGGCCCGCTCTACTCGGGCACCCGCGCCGTCGGCCTCACCTCCGGCGGCAGCGGCAACTGCTCCTCGGGCGGCACGACCTTCTTCCAGCCCGTGGTCGAAGCCCTCAACGCCTACGGGGTCAGCGTCTACTGACGGTGACTCACGCGCCCCCGCCGCACCCCTGGACGTCCTCCCGCCTTCTGGGAGGATGTTCCAGGCGGCCGTGTCCACGGGGGAGGCTGGTTTCTGCATGAAACGCATCGGCGTGACCGGGCACCGATCCATTCCGGAGTCGGTGCTCGGCCATGTGGAGAGCGGCCTGCGGGCCGTACTGGGCAGCCACGAAGGACCGCTGGAAGCCCTCTCCAGCCTCGCCGAGGGGGCTGACCAGCTGTTCGCCGCCATCGCGCTCGAATACGGCGCCGGCCTCACCGTGGTGATCCCCAGCGGGGACTACGAAGCGGGCTTCGAGGACGCCGAGGCCCTCGCCCGCTACCGGGGGCTCAAGATCCGGGCCACACAGGAGATCCGGATGGACTTCGCCCGCTCCACGGACGAGGCCTACTACGCCGCCGGCACCTACATCGCCGACTCCTGCGACCGGCTCGTCGCCGTCTGGGACGGACAGCCCGCCCGCGGCCACGGCGGCACCGGCGAGATCGTCGCCTACGCGCGGGCGCTCGGCAAACCGGTCACCGTCATCTGGCGCGAGGGCGTGACCCGCGACTGAGCCACGCCCCCGGCCGTTTCGGCAACCGCTCTCAACTGCTGTGCCGGGCCAGCCAGTCCGTGTGCATCGGAGACACGTAGCGCTCGGTCTCGTACACCGAGGACGGCCACTGGGACTCGGTGATCGTCGTCTGCATCACGACCATCATCGCCGCCAGATCCTGCTCGATCAGGGTGTGCGCCTCGATCAGCGGGTGGTGGCGGCGCACCTCGTTCCAGGCGATGCCGGCCGCCGCCGCCGCGCTCAGCAGGGCGGTCAGCCTCGGCCCCGGACCCGAACCGAAGCTCCCCAGCAGAGCGAACAGCAGGGCCAGACAGGTCAGCAGCACGATCGTCCACGACCACAGGTTCGTCGCCCGCCGGGACACCTCCGACCGCCGCCGGTACCAGTTGCGCTGCTCGATCAGCCGGTCCCGTACGTACGTCTCGCGCCTCGCCTGGTAGTCCATCCCGCGCAGCCGCTGCATCACGCCGGTGATCTCCCCGCCCTCCGGCACCGTCCCGGCGGCCCGCGGATCCACCCAGCCCATCTTCCGCAGCTCGGACAGACCCGCCTCCAGCCGGGTGCGGTACGCCGCTTCCGGTTCGGCCACCTCGCTGCCGAACGGCGCCCCGTGCACCGCGTAACGCCAGGCCAGGGACTTGATGAACTCCGCCGCACTGCGGTTGAGCTGCCACTGCGGGCGGGCCCGGCGCCGGGTCGCCCGCATGCCCACGCCCAGCACCCCCAGGTACGAGACCACGCTCAGCAGCCCGAACAGGTACATCGAACCCAGCTTCGGGCCGGCCGGCAGCGCGGCCGCCGCCGCGGCTGCGACCAGCAGCAGCAACTGGGCACGGGTGGCCTGCGTCGACTCCCGCTGCCGGGAGATCGCCGCCTGGTCGGTGTGGTGGAAGAGGGCCGGCAGGTCCTCGTTTCGAAAGGTCGTGCTGTCGGTCACAGCGCCCCCCTGCTGTCGGGTGGCGGGCGGCGGGGGACCCGCACGCGCGGAGCCCCCGCCGCCCGCCGTCGGATCAGACGGCGAGAGGCTCCAGGTCGCGGTGGACCCGCCGCTCGTCGCGCGCATAGCGCGCCAGACTGTGCTCCTCGCCGAGCAGCCGGGTCAGCTCGGACACCGCCTCCGAACGCAGCCGGGCCGCCTCCTCCTTGCGGCCCATCGAGTCCAGGCTGATCGCCATGTTGGAGCTGCTCGCGAGGGTCTCCGGATGGTGCGCCCCGAGCGCCTCGCGCAACCGCATCACCGCGAGCCGCTCAAGCTCCAGGGCGCCCTCCGGATCACCCAGGTCGGCCCGCGTGTTCGCCAGGTTGAGATGGGCGAAGACCGTGTGCGGGTGGTTGTCGCCCAGGACGTCCCGCATGCCCCGTATCGTCTGGCGCAGCATCGTCTCCGCCGTCTCCGCGGCGCCCGTGCCCCAGTGGAAGACCGCCAGGTTGTTCACGGCTGCCAGGGTGTACGGGTGCCGCTCGCCCGGCACCTTCATGTACTCGTCCACCACCTCCTGCGCCAGGTCCCGCGCCCCGCCCGCATCCCCGGTCGCGAACAGGTCCGAGGCCAGGTTGAGCTCACAGGACAGCAGGTCCGGGTTGACGGCGGTGTACTTGGCCCGGTAGCGGGCCCGGGTGGCCGTGGTCAGCCGGAAGGCGTCCTCCAGCTGGCCCGCCCGGCGCAGCGACACGGCCAGGTTCTTCGCGGCCGACAGGGTGCCCGGGAAAGCCCGTCCCAGCGTCCGCTTGTAGGTCTCGTACGTCCGGCTCAGCAGCTGCACCGAATCCTCGTACCGGCCCACCTCCCGCAGGTCACGGGCCAGGTTCTGCGCCGAGGACAGGGTGTACGGGTGCTCCGGCCCGAGCACCTCCGTGCGCAGGTCGTGCACTTCCTGGTCGATCTCGCGGGCTCTGGTGTACTGGCCCACGAGCCGCAGGTTCAGCGCCAGGTTGTTCGCGGCGGCCAGCGTGCGCGGGTGCGCCTCGTGGAAGATCTGGCTGAAGCCCTCGTGCGCGTCGGTCGCCAGCTCCATCGCCTGGCCGTACTGGCCCAGCGCGCCCAGGGTGTTGGCCAGACCGCTCATGGTCATGTACGTGTGCGGGTGCGAGGGACCGAGCTGCGCGCGCTGCCGCTCCAGCGTGACCTCGTCCAGCTCCTTCGCCTCCACGAACCGCCCCTGCGAACGCAGGATGTTCGACAGGTGGAAGCGCAGGTACAGGTACTGCAGGTCGTCGTTGCCCAGCATCTCCTTCCACGACTCCCGCAGCTCCTCGCCGAGCGCGTACGCGGCCTTGAAGTCACCGCGCTTCCACAGATAGCGCACCCGGTCGATCAGCAGCCGGCGCGTCTCCGGCTCCTTGCAGAACCGGGCCTCCGACGGCGTCAGGTGCGACCAGATGGTGTTGAACCGCGGCCACGTCTCCGGGTTGTCGATCGGCTCGTCGTCGTCCGGCCGGGCCCCCGCCAGGATCCGGTGGACCGCGTGCCGGGCCTCCCGCTGCTCCTCCTCGGTCAGCTGGGCCCGGATCACCGCCTGCACCAGCCGGTGGACCTGGATGCTGTTGCTGACCTGGTCGACCTTGGCCAGCGCGAACCGGCCGATCTCCCGGATCACCCGGCCCAGCACCAGCTTCTCCTGCAGCGAGGAGTCGTAGGGCTTGAGGGCGTCGATCATCTCCTTGCTGTAGAGCAGGTTCGCGGAGATCGGCTCGGGCGCGAGGAAGGCGCAGAGCTGGAGCAGCCGGACCGCGGCCGGGGAGCGGGACTGCAGCCGCTCGATGGAGATGTTCCACGTGGCCGCCACCGGCTCCGGGTAACCGGGCGGCTGGTTCAGCGCCAGCACCCGGGCCGCCTGCTGGGCCAGCTGCTCGATGTACACGGACACCGGCGTCGCCGTCTCCGCGATCCAGGCACCCGCCTGCTCCACGGCCAGCGGCAGGTCGCCCACCGCCACGGCCACCTGCTCGGCGTCGTCCTTGCTGAGCCCGGGGGCCCGGCGCTGGAGGTGCTCGATGGACTCCTCGCGCAGGAACACGTCCACCGGCAGCGCGTCGCCGTACTGCGACCAGGACTGGTTGCGGGAGGTCACCAGGACGTGGCCGGGCCCGCCCGGCGGGAAGAACCGCTTGAGCGTCTCGGGGTCGTCCGCGTTGTCGAAGACCAGCAGCCAGCGGGAGGAGGGCACCCCGCGCCGCAGCAGGTCGATCGCCTCCTGCGAGGCGGCCGCCATGTCCTCGCCGGTCTGCGCGCCCAGCCGTACCGCCAGCTCCGCGAGGGCCGCGACCACGTCGTCGGTCTGCTCCGAGGAGATCCACCACACCAGGTCGTAGTCGGCCATGAACCGGTGCACGTACTCCAGCGCCACCTGGGTCTTGCCGACGCCCCCGAGCCCGAACAGGGTCTGCGGCTGCGGCAGCACCACGGCCATGCCGCCGCCGAGCTGGTCGCGCATCCGCTCCAGCACGATGCTGCGCCCGGTGAAGCCGGGGTTGCGGGGAGGCGCGTTCCAGATCTTCGGGACCGTCCCCGGGAAGCGGGGGCCGGGCTGGGAGGCGCTGTTGACGCTGTCGGGCAGCGCCATGGGCCGCTCCACCGCACGCAGCAGGGCGGTGGTGGCGTGCACCTCGTCGAGCCGGAAGAGGTCCACCGGATTGCGGTCGATGTACGGCGTGGAGAGCCGTACGTCCCCCACCCTCAGCGGCACCAGCTGGCGCCGGCCGCCGGTCGGGTCCTCGGCGGCCGCCCGCTCCCACACGTCCACGGCCCGGGCGGACTTGAGGTAGGCCGTGGAGAGCAGCACCACGGTCCGGGCGGCGGTGTCGACGCTGATGCCCGCGCCCCCCAGGGTGTCCCCGGCCGGGACCTCCGGTGCCTGCTCGGCCGAGACGTCCTTCGGCACGACCCGGAAACCGGCCCGGGTGAGCACCGACTCGATCCAGTCGGCCCACATCCGGTTCTCCGCCACGTAGGACAGGAACAGGTCGGCGGGCAGGGCCGGGCGGCGCCGGGTGAAGGCGTCCCTGATGCGCAGCCGGACCTCCTCGCCGATCACCGGCATGGAGGTGATGTCGCCCTCGGTGACCACGGCGGTCAGGCGCTCGAAGGCGGACAGCAGGGAGTTGGTGAGCCCGGCCTCGTCGCCGAAGGTGGCCAGGGTCTCCTCGTAGGCGTAGTAGGGGCGGTACGGGATCTCCACCGCGCCCCAGTACGAGGTGAGCTCGTCCCCGATCAGGCCGTTCGGGAAGCGGTCGAACTTGATCCGGGCCAGTGCCCGGCCGGCGTCGGCCTTCTCCTTCTCGCCCTCGTCGATGCGCATCGGCACCGGGTAGATCTTGATGCCGCGGTCGTTGAACCGCTCGTCGATCTGGCGGGCCACGGACGCGGCGCCGTCGATGGACTGGTCGGACAGGGTGAAGCAGTCGACGAGGACGTCCGGGAGGTGGACCGTGCAGATGTCCGCGATGTCGGACAGGCCGGTGCGGCTGTCGATCAGGACGTAGTCGTAGTTCCGCTTCATGTCGGCGCGTAACGCGTCGAAGAAGAGCCCGCCACCGAGCCGGTCGTAGAAGTTGTCCCAGTCGAAGGTGGAGACGGTCGCCGAGTACTCGCGGTTCTGCCGGCCCGCCGAGACGAAGTCCAGGGTGCCGCCGTACGGGAACTCCCAGCCGTGGGTCTCCGGGGTGAGCGAGACGGCGTGCGGCTGTATCCGCGCGTAGTCCTTGTGCCAGTCGTCCGGTCGCTGGACCGGGCTGGTGGCGGCCCAGGCGTACTCACTGATCAGGTCGATGACCCCGGTGGTGGCCCCGAGCGTGGAGGGGTCGAGGAAGGGGTGGAAGAAGCGGTGCAGGCCGGGGGCCTCCAGGTCCCAGTCCACGGCGAGGACCCGCTTGCCGTTTGCCGCCAGGATCCAGGCGGTGTTGGCCAGCGCCATGGTGCGGCCCGTGCCGCCCTTGTACGAATAGAAGGTGACGATGCGTCCGTCACGGCTGTCGCTGTCGCTGTCACTGCTCGCTGTCATCCGCGTCCCCCCGGTCGGTGTCGTTGTCGTCGTTGTCGTGGAGGCCGGCGCCCGCGGGCCCGGTCCGGTGCCGGTCGGAGTCGGGCGGGAAGGGGACACGGGGCGATGGCGGGCCGGGCGGCCCGTTCATCCCCATCGGACCCAGCAGCCGGGGCCGGTCGATCGAGGTGTCGCCCTTCGGCGGATACGGCTGGGCGTGTCTGAGGAACTGCTGGGCGGCGGCCTCGACCACCTGCGGCAGGATCTGGCCGAGGGTCTCCACGTTCGCCACGCCGTTGGCCGCGGCACGGCAGGCGGCCCGGCCCTGGCTCATCGTCCTGGGCATGGTGGTCTCCAGCCGGTCGGCCAGCTCGGACTCCTTCGACCGGCTCTGGTGGTCGTACCGGTTCCAGGGCACGACCACGTTGACCCACGGCCGCGGGTCCCGGTCGAAGGCGGCCAGGCGCAGGCGCCGGTCCTCGTCCTCCACCGCCCAGCGGTCGACGATCAGGATCTCCGGGCGGGTCGGCAGCTGTTTGCCGTCGAGGTGTCCGGCCTCGTCGTCGAAGGAGGACATGGTGGTCTGGTAGTTGAGGTTCTTGACCAGGTCCTCGGCGACGTAGGCGATGGGCCGCTGGGCGACCGGGTGGTACGGGTTCCACTCCAGCGCGGTGTCCCCGTAGTACTCGGGGGTCCGGCCCTCCGGCAGTTCGTGCCGGGAGGCGGCGGCCACCGTCACGTGCAGGGTGCGGGAGGGGCTGCCGCTGGAGCCGAAGGCGCTGGGCACGTTCCGGTAGTCCAGCGGTCGGATGGGCTCCAGGTGGGCGGTCTCGGCGACCTGGACGATGCGCCGTGCGAGCTCGTAGACCGCCTGCTCGTACTGGTCGGCGTAACCGCGCAGTTTGATCAGCCCGTACAGGCCGTCGGTGACGTAGCGCTCGCCGAAGGTGTTGTGGTTGAACTGCAACCGCTCGGCGGGACCGGGGAGTTGCTCCGGCGGGACCGGCACCCATAACGCGGGCACGATGGCCTCGGCCGGTGTGTTGCGGACCGCACCGTGCTGGACCGCGCGCTGCGCGAAGGCGAACCACTCCTTCCCGCACATCTCGCTGGCGAAGTAGCGCGGCGAGAACAGGGGAACGAAGACGCGGCAGTTGGCGAGTGCCCGGGCCAGCCGTTCGGACCAGCCCTCGCCGCTGCGTATCTCCCGGTCCATGAACCCGACGTCGTACCCGGCGCGCAGATCGGTCAGCGCCATGACGTGTCCGCAGAGATCGCGGAAAAGGCGCTCGACCCACATGTCGGGGTCGGGTCCCCCGGCCCCGAACCTCGGTGTATGTGCGTAACTGAGAAAAAAGTACGGCTCCCCTGATGCGGGCACACGACCCCCGTCCCGAAGATGCGAAGCGAAGAAACATCATTCCGGAGCTGCTTCGCCACATCCCCTCATCGTTCAGTCAATCAGCGTCGGTTTTCGGTCATCCAGTCAAGGGCGTGATCGACGGCCTCCGGGACGGAGAAGAGCATGGTCGACGCACCTGCCACCCGCCCCCTGCGCACCCGTGAATCCGGGAACGCGTCACCGATCTCCGCGAAATCGCTGTCATCCAGCGCAACGTCCTCGTACGCCGCCCACTCCCCCTCCTGCCGGTGCCTTTGCAGCCCCGGAAGGTTCACCTTCACCACACACTCGTACATGCGCAAGGGGGGCTTCGGAATTCGGTACTCCGCGAGATGGAAAGCGGTGCAGACCGAAAACCCCACATTGATCATGAGTACCTGCCCGCCCTCCCAGCACAGTTTTCCCAGGGGTGTCTCTTCCCCCAGATGGCTTTCGAGACGGTGCCCGGAGCAGAGCCGCCGCGCGTCGGCGCCGAGGGCCGCGAACGAGGTCTGCGGGTGGTCGCTGCGCACGGCCCCCGGCGCGGTGCGGACGGCCTCGGCGAGGGCGCCCATGCCCTGGCTCGGGGTGCTCGCCGGGTCGAAGGCGGGCATCCGCTCGCGGAAGGCCCGCACCCCGGCCTCGTCAAGACCGCTGATCCGCTCCAGATGGGCGCTGGAGGTCTTGGAGTTCTGCGGGGTGAACGCGGGGACCACCAGCGTGCCGCGCGGCCCGAGGACGCCCATCAGCGCGTCGCGCAGCCGCTCCGCGCGCAGCCCGGTCCCGCCGAGGGCGGAGTGCACCATGAGCCGCATGCCGGGCCGGACCCCGAGCAGCCGTAATCGCAGCGCCAGCTGCAGCCTCCCGAGGGCGGGGGAGGAGGCACTCATGCGTCGACCGTCTTCAGTTCGTAGCGGAGCTCCGCGACCAGCCGCTTGCCGGTGACGGTCAGTTCCGCCGCCTCCGAGAGCCGGTCCAGGGCCCGGTGGATACGGTCCGAGCCGCCCGGCTCGGCCGCCGCCGTGGCCCGCCGGTACGCCTCCACCGCCACCCGCTCGTGCACGTCGGCCAGCAGCCGGGACACCGGGACCGGCCGCTCCCGCCACGGCGAGCGGTGCTCCCACTGACCGTCCAGCGCGTACAGATCGGCGACCTCGGTCAGCGCCCGCAGCCGCGTCCGCCGCCGCCCGGTCAGCAGTGCGAGCGCGGTCTCCCGCGCCCCCGCCGCGTACGGCACCCCGAGCGCTCCCGGACCGTGCCGGCCGGCCTCGCCCCAGCCGCCCGACCGCGGGCCGCCCGCGAGCGGGGTCAGCGTGGTCAGCCCGGCGGCCGCAGCCCGGGCGAACTCCGGAACCGCCTCGTGCAGCAGCGCCCACGCCCGGTCCAGCCTGCCCCGCCACTCCTCGGCCTCGCCGGCGCCGAGGCGCAGCCTGGGCGGGCGGGCGAAGCAGTTGCGGTACGGGTCGAGGTCCTCCAGGGCCACCGGGGCCGCGTCCGGCCCCGGCGACCAGGTGCGTACGGGCTGCCAGCGGGCGTCCCCCGCCGCCGGCCCGAAGCGGTGCTCGGCGCGGCCGTCCCGTACGGCGTACCCCTCGTCGGTGACGTGCAGCGCGGCCCGCCCCTCGGTGCCGGGCTCCCCGAGGCGCAGCAGCCCCAGCGTCGGCAGATACACCTCGCCGTCCCGGTAGGCCACCTCGGCCGGCAGATCCAGGCCGCCCCGCAGCACGGCCGCGGCCGCCAGCGCGGTCAGGCGGCGCGCGGCCTCCTCGGCGTCCTGCGTGCCGTCGTGCGCGGCGTCCAGGGCCGCGAGCACCCAGGTCCGGGTGAAGGGGTGGTCCAGCACGGCGTCCACTGCGTCCGCGCCCGCCTCCCCGGCCCGTTCCACGGTGGCCAGCAGCTCCCAGGCGCGGGCCCAGCCGGGATCGGCGGCGAGGTCCGCGTGCAGCCGGGCCAGCAGGATCCGGGTCAGCTCCTGCTGGGACCGGGCGAGTTCGGCGGGGTCGGACAGCTGCGGAGCGGTCTCCCGCAGCGCCGTGCGGCCCTCGACCCCGTCCACCAGCTCGCGCAGGTCGGTGCAGTAGACGGAGGGGTTGTCGAAGCCGTTCCGGTCGCGGTAGCGGTGGGTGTAGAGCCCGCCCCCGCACGAACGTACGACGGGGCACCGGCGGCACGAGTCGCTGACGCCATCGAGGCCCAGCTGCCGGGCGCGGACCCCGGGATGGCCCGCGACCTGGTCAAACGCGTGGTCGAAGACGTTGAACCCGGTGGCGGCGGCTCCCTCGAAGGCGCTTTTGAGGGAGTCGACCTGTTCCAGGGTCCCGTCGGTCTCGACGACGACGAGGTCGGTGGGGGCGAGGCCGAGCGACTCGGTGAGGCTCGGTCCGCCGCGCAGGGTCGAGAGCAGGGACTCGAAGAGCCGTACGGGCACCGGGCGTCCCAGCCGGTCCCAGTGGTCGAAGATCCGCAGGAGCCAGCGGGCGTACGCGTCGGGAGCGCCGTCGGGCCGGGCCGGAGGTGTCTCCCACGTGGCATGAGGCAAAAGGAAGTCCACGCGCGGGGGCTGCAGTTCGACCAGGGCGTCCAGAACTGCCACGGGGTCGTTGGCCACGTCCACGGTGCAGAGCAGCCCCTGGTACAGGTGGCGGTAGGGCTCGGAGCGGAGCAGCGCGACGGCGGCCAGGACCAGCGGGTGGCTCGTGCGGCCGTCGGCGAAGCGGCGGTGGCGGTCGTTGGCCGCGCGGTCCCCGTCGAGGGAGATGCCGACCCGGACGCCGTACTCGGCGAAGAGGTCGAGGTAACGCGTGCTGAGCTGGAGTCCGTTGGTGTGGATGCGCAGGTCGAGGGCGGCGATGCCGTCGAGCGCCCGGGTGAACTCCTCGCACACGAGGCGGAGCCGGGCGGGGCCCGCCAACAGGGGTTCCCCTCCATGGAGAATCACCGTGACGGAGGGGAGTGCATGGTCACGGGCATGTTCGGCGAGCCGCAACGCGGTGTGCGAAATAACCTCGGGGGAGATCGCTTTCGGCCGGGCTCGCCAGCTCTGATCTGCGTGTTCGTAGACATAGCAATGATCACAAGCAAGATCGCATCTGCTGTGAACTTTCAGGACGATCTCGCGAAATGGGATCAGGCCGGTCATTCCACCAGTCTAGAGCTCTTACTTCGGTGTCAGAGCGCGGAGTTGAAGATCGGTGCCTGAACCGGACGAGCAGATTCGGCCGGCAGCATGCGACCGAGCGTCGTCGCCGCGGAAGCGGTGTGGACGTCGATCTTGCTGAGCGGGACCCGGTGGGCCTTGACCGAGCTGGTCGTGGGGGTCGCTGAAGTGTTCACGGCACCGTCCTTGGGGAAGCCATGTGGAATGGACATGTGAATGACAACGGCTACATGCTGCTGTCAAGCAGGGACTTTACTAGGACAGTCCCCCTTGGCAACACGAGACATGACGCCTGGTCAAGAGTTGCAACCAATGCGTGCCGGATTTCTCAAGAGGGCGGATTCGGCCGTTTGCCGGAAAGAAAGATCCTTTTCATCGCCGGGGGTCCCGGAGGGGGTCCTTCCGAGGTCCTGTCGAGGTCCTGCCGGGGGGCCCGGCGGCGGTGCCGGTCGGTCCGTACCCACTCCGGCGGCCGTGCGCTGACCTGGGGTGATGAGGGGGGCGTGTCCCATCGGCCGGGGATCCGGCCCGGCCGGGGCCAAGCCTCATGCGCCTCGCGAACCTGACGCGCCTCGCGAACCTGACGCACCTCACGAACCTGGCGCACCCCGCGCGTCTTCCGCGCCGGGCAGCGGGGAGGGCGCGGTGATCGCCGCGGCGGCGGGCGCCGAATCATGCCGATGACGTCCCCTCGGAAGCGGCCCGGCGGCGGCCCCGGAGCGCCGGTGGGCGGCGCGGCCGGCGAGGCGTCCGACAGCGGGAGGACGAGCGGGTCGACGTCGTCGATGCGGCGGGTCGTGAGAAGGCCTCCACGGCTCATGGGGCCCACCCGTCGGGTGGGGCGGGCCCGGACACGCGGAGTCCAGAGCGGCACACTCCCTTCTCGACCGCGTGCTGAATGCCGGCCAGTTGGGCCGGGATCGAACGCGTAGGGTTCAACACCCTCTAGGCGGGCTGCTGTTCGTTGAGGTCCGGTGCCGGCAGATCGCGCAGCAGCCAGTTCAGTACGTCGGGCAGCGCGCGCAGGGCGGCGAAGTGCGCGGCGGCGGGCTCGATGTTGGTGGTGGCCCCGGGGATGCGGCGGGCCAGCCAACGGGAGTGGCCCACGGGGGAGAACACGTCGAGCTCACCGTGCCAGATCATCACCGGACAGCGGATGTCGGCCGGGTCGAAGCCCCAGGGGCGGCTGAAGGCCAGGACGTCGTCGATCCATCCGTACGCCGAATGGCGCAGCCCCTCACGGTAGTTGCGCAGAAGCATCGACCGCAGGCCGGCGTCCGCGACGATCATGCGGTCGTTGTCGGTCAGTTCCCTGCGCAGTTCGTCCAGCAGCCGGCCGGGGTCCTTGCGGATGCCGTCGGCGCGCGGGATCAGCCGCGCCGCCAGCTCCTCGGGATCGTCGGTGGCGGTGGTGTACTCCCGTACGTTCGACGCGGCCATCCCGGCGAACCAGTCGAGGTCCTCCGCATCCCGGGGAGCGAGGCCGACCATCGCCGCGGTCCGGGTGACCCGGTCGGGGAGGAGGGCGGCGCAGGCCAGTGCGCCGGCGGCGCCGCCGGAGCGGCCGGCGACCGCGAAGGTGTCGATGCCGAGGGCGTCGGCGATGGCGGCCACGTCGTGGGCCACGTCGGCCACGGTGCGGCCCACATGACGGTCGGAGCCGCCGTAGCCGGGTCTGTCGTAGGCGATGAGCTGCATCCGGCGCTGGTAGAGGACCATGCCCCGGGGGGCCGGGCCGAGGCGGCTGCCGGGCATGCCGTGCAGCAGGAAGACGGGTTTGCCGTCCGGATCGCCCCAGCGCTCCACGGTCAGAGCGCGCCCGTCCGCTGTGCGCACCTGATTGCGCACGCGCTCCCTCCTTCACGATCGATTCGGGTCGTCATCGCGATTGTGCTCGCTGGGGGAGGAGCGCGGTAGGGCGCACTTCGAGCGGAATTCTTGTGAATGTGTTCACGAGCCTGAAAGGAGCTTTGAATCCCCTGCATATGCCCTGGTCAAGGAGGTTTATTGGGGGGCGTGAACGGGTGTGAACGACCCTTCGCGCCGCCTTGGAGGGGATTTCGGCGCGGTGGCTTGCGTTTTCGGGCGGCGAATTGGGGCGGCGGGTCGAGTCGCCGGGCCGGGCCGTCGGGCCGGGCCGTCGGGAAAAGGCCGGCCGGTGGTCCGGACCGGGTGGGGAATGGAGAAGTTCCCGCCGTTCGGGCGGTTGGGGCTGCTCGGGGGGCCGGGCTGTTTCGGGGTGCCGGCGGTTCGGGGGCGCGGGCGCCGGGCTGCTCGGGGCGCCGGGCGGGCTACGGCGCCGTGCGGGGGACGAGCAGGGCCGCCGCCGAGCGGGCCTGCTCGAGCGCCCTGACGCGGTCCGCGCCGCGCTGGCCCAGGACCACGCGGGTGCTCAGGCCGTCCAGCAGGGCGAGCAGCTCCGAGGCCCGCGCGGGCACGTCCATGGGCGCGAAACGGCCCTGGTCCACGCCCTTCGCCAAGAGCGACTCCAGATCCCGCTGCCAGCTGTCGTCGATCTCCTCCTGGGCGGCCTTGAGCGGCTGATTGGAGGCGGTACGGGCCCACAGCTCGATCCACAGCGTCCAGCGCGGGTCGCGGGGGCCCTCGGGGAGGTAGAGCTCCAGGAACTGGTCCAGCTTGCGCGCCGCCGTCACCCTGCGGCCCAGCAGCGCCCGGCGCTCCCCTGTGAGCTGCTCCTCGCTCCAGCGCAGGGCCTCCAGCAGGAGCCGGTCCTTGCTGCCGAAGTAGTACAGGATGTGGCCGCCGCTGGTGCCGAGGCGCTCGGCCAGCGCGGACATGGTGAGCGCGGCCAGTCCGTCCTCGGCGATGGCCGCCATGGCCTCTTCCAGCATCCGCTCCTGGGCGATCTGCCCGTCGCGCCGCCGTGCTGCTCCCGCCACCGCTCCCGCCCTCCGGATCTTCCTGGGCCGACCTTATCCCGGACAGGGTCTTGACGGGGGCGAGGTCGACCCCTCATCTTGAATGCCATTCAAGAAGTTAGAACGCCATTCAAGATCGCTCAAGGTCAGGGGTCCTCATGGGACAGCAGGAGACAGCCGACGTCGACGAGGTGTTCCGGGTCGAAACCCACGGGATCGACCCCATCCCGGACGCCGAGCGCCACGGCAGCGCCAAGGACCTCTTCTGGCTCTGGTTCGGCTCCAACCTCACCTTCACCTACGTGATCAACGGGGCCCTCGCCGTCGCCTTCGGGCTCTCCTTCTGGCAGGCCACCGCCGTGGTCGTGATCGGCGGACTGTCCTTCTTCGCCATCAGCGCCGCCGGACTCAGCGGCATCCGCACCGGCACCGCCACCCTGGTCATCTCCCGCGCCGCCTTCGGCATACGCGGCAACTTCCCGGCCGGCGTCCTCAACTGGGTCGTGAGCATCGGCTACACCATCGTCAACACCGTGGTGGGCACCCTCGCCCTGGAAGTCTTCTTCGCCGAGATCGGCTGGCAGAGCGGCACCGCGGGCCGCGCCGTCGCCCTCCTCGTCACCCTCGCGCTGACCTTCGCCGTCGCCATGTGGGGCCACGCCACCGTGCAGTTCGCCGAGCGCTGGATGGCCTACGTCCTCGCCGCCGGCTTCGGCGTCCTGCTCCTCTTCGTCATCCCCGGCACCGATACCGCCGCCCCGGCCGGCGCCGCCCCCGGGCTCTCCGGCTGGAGCCTGGCCTTCGTCGTCATGCTCGCCGGCCCCTTCTCGTACCTGCCGATGCCCGCCGACTACACCCGCTACCTGCCCCGGACCACCTCGCTGAAGTCCCTCACCTGGATGGGAGCCCTCGGCGGCTTCCTCTCCTCCGTGGCCCTCGGCGTCGCGGGCGTCGCCGCCGCCACCCAGACCGACATGACCGACGCGGTCGCCGGGGCGGAGAGCCTGCTGCCCGGCTGGTTCCAGCCGCTCTTCCTGGCCCTCGTGCTCGGCGGCTCGGTCACCAACTCGATCATCACGCTCTACTCCTCCAGCCTGAACCTCCAGGTCCTCGGCATCCCGTGGAGCCGCGCCCGGGCCATCGTCATCAGCGCCGCCGTCACCGCCCTCGGCTCGCTCGCCGCGCTCTTCCTCACCGACTTCACCACCTCCCTGCTCTCCTTCCTCTCCCTGCTGATCATCGTGTTCGCCCCCTGGGGCGGGGTCTTCCTCGCCGACATGCTGCTGCGCCGCTGCCACTACGACGCCGACGCCCTGCACGCGGGCAGCGGGGGCGCCTACTGGTACCGCTCCGGCTACCACTCCGCGGGCATCACCGCCCTGCTCACCGGAATGACCTTCGCGGCCCTGACCTGCGACTCCGAGCTGTGGACCGGCCCACTGGTCGCCCCGCTCGGCGGCGCCGACCTCACCCTCCTCGGCTCGGTCGTCTCCGGACTCACCTACTGGGCCCTCACCCGCCGCCGGGTCGCGGCGTACGCCCCGGCCGCCTGAACGACACCGCACACCGCAATGGAGCACCCCCACATGGCACGCCACCCCTTCCCCGCCGACCTGCTGCTCACCGGAGCCCGGATCCACACCGTCGACCCCGGCCTGCCCGAGGCCGAGGCCCTCGCCGTCCACGACGGGCGGATCGTCTGGGTCGGCCCGGACACCGAGGCCGCCGCCTGGGCGGGCCCCGGTACCCAGCGGATCGACGCGGGCGGCAAGCTCGTCCTGCCCGGCTTCATCGACGCCCACAACCACGTCCGGCTCGGCTCCGACACGGACTGCGTCCAGCTCGCCGGGGTGCGCACCCTCGCGGGCATCCACGAGCGGATCCTTGCCTGGCGGGAGGCCAACCCGGACGCCGGATGGATCGAGGCCGAGGCCTTCGACTACTCCGCCATCCCCGGCGGGCGGATGCCGTGTGCCGCCGACCTGGACCCCGTCACCGGGGACACCCCGGCGATCGTGCTCTCGTACGACGTGCACACGGCCTGGCTGAACACGGCGGCCATGCGGCGGCTCGGGGTCTCCCGGGACGACACCGACCTCCCCTTCGGCACCGCCGCGGTGGACCCGGAGACCGGCGAACCCACCGGCTTCGTCAAGGACTTCGCCATCAAGGGGCTCTCCCGCGCCGGCCACCGCGCACTGCGCGAGCTGGGCGTGCCGTGGGCCTCGCCGGACCGGCAGTACGGGCGGCTCGCCAAGAGCCTCGACGACGCCATCGGCTTCGGCATCACCACGGTGGTCGAGCCGCAGAACTCCCTCGACGACCTCGAGCTCTTCGAACGGGCCCGCTCGGAAGGACGGTTGCGCTCACGGATCGTCGCGGCGCTGTTCCACCCGCGCGGCACCGGCGACGCCGACCTGGACGAATTCGCCGACGCGGCACGGCGGTTCGCCGGCGACCGGCTGCGGGTCGGCCCGCTCAAGCTGTACATCGACGACGTGGTGGAACCGCGCACGGCCGCGCTCCTGGAGCCGTACACCGGCTGCGGCGCCCACCGCGGCGAGACCTTCTACCCGGCGGAGGAGTTCGCGCAGCTGCTGGCCAAGCTGGACGCGCGCGGCTTCCAGTGCTTCGTGCACGCGACCGGCGACCGGGGCATCCGGGCCGTCCTGGACGCGGTCGAGCACGCGCGGACGCTGAACGGCCCGCGCGACGCCCGCCACCAGGTGGTCCACGTGGAATGCCTGGACCCGGCCGACGTACCGCGCTTCGCGGAGCTCGGCGTGATCGCGTGCATGCAGCCGAGGCACTGCGCGCCGGAGATCGCGGGCCCCGGCCAGGACTGGGCGGAGAACGTGGGCGAGGGCCGCTGGCACAAGGCCTGGCCGATGCGGAGCCTGCACGTGGCGGGTGCGGTGCTGGCGTTCTCCAGCGACTGGAACGTGGCGGAGATGGACCCGATGGTCGGCATCTACACGGCGGTGACGCGCCGCCCGCTGTCCGGCGACGGCCCGGCCTGGCAGCCGGCCGAGACGGTGGACGTGGAGACGGCCGTGTACGGCTACACGATGGGCTCGGCCCACGCCAACTTCCTCGACGAGGAGCGCGGTTCCCTCACGGTCGGCAAGGCGGCGGACTTCGTGATCCTGTCCCGGGACATCCTCACCGTCCCGGCGGACGAGATCCCGGGCACGGTCGCCGAGACGGTCGTCGTGGCGGGCGAGGTGGTCCACCGGAACTCCCTCTAGAGTGAGCTCACTTGGGGTGGTTCACCCCTGAGGAGGGCGGGGGAGCGGACGTGGTCGTCGAGATGGTGGCCCTGGCGCTCTGCGCGTTACTGGTAGGCACCCTGACGCGCAGGACGGTCGCCCGGCGGGCGGAGGCCCGGACGGCGGCTGCCGCCGGCGGCGCCGTCACCGCCGTCCCCTGCCAGGCGCGCTGGCGGCAGGGGGTCCGGCGGCGGTTCTTCGGCTACGGGAAGCTGCGGACCGGCGCGGACGGCACGGGAGCGGTCTTCGCGGCGCCGCTGCGCGGGGCGGTCGCGCTGCCCGTGGGCGGCCGGGTGGTCGCCCGTGGGAGCCGGCGGCCGGGTATGCAGGTGCTGGAGTACCGGGCTCCGGACGGGCGGCGGATCGACTTCCAGGTCTACGACGCCGAGGCCGCCCGCGCGGCCCGCCTGCTGGGCGCCGACGGCCCGGCCGTGTCCTAGGTCCTGTCGTCAAAGTCCCGCCTGGCCCGCGGCGCCCGGCACCCAACCGGCGCTACTTTGACGACAGGACCTAGCGCTTCGGCCAGTACCAGAGCGGCTCGTCCAGCGGGCCCTCGCGGCCCGCGACCTCCGTGCGGCCGAACTCCTTGACCAGGGTGATGGTCTGCAGGTCCACCCGGTGCCGGCGGGTCCCGGCCGCCAGGGCCTCGGCCAGCGGGGCGGCATGGGTGACCACCACCGTCTGGGTGTCCCGGCTCGCCGTGAGGATCAGGTTCGCGAGCGGGGCGAGCAGGTCCGGGTGGAGGCTGGTCTCCGGCTCGTTGAGGACCATCAGGGCGGGCGGCCGCGGGGTCAGCAGGGCCGCCGTCCAGAGCAGGTAGCGCAGGGTGCCGTCGGAAAGCTCGGCCGCGCCCAGCGGACGCAGCAGGCCGTGCTGGTGGAGTTCCAGCTCGAAGCGGCCGTCGCGGTCGGTGACGGAGACCCGGCTGCCGGGGAAGGCCGCCGAGACCGCCTCGTCCAGCGCGGCATGGTCCCCGGTCTCGCGGATCGTCTGGAGCGCGGCGGGCAGGTCGGAGCCGTCGGCGGCGAGCACCGGCGTACGGGTGCCGATCCGCGGGTTCCGGGCGGGTGCCCCGGCGTCCGTGCGGACGTGGTCGTAGAACCGCCAGGACCGGATCAGCTCGCGCAGGGCGAGGAGGTCCGGTGCCAGCTGGGGGTCGGCGAGCTCGCTGAGCATGGAGTCGTAGGGGCGCAGGGCGTTCTGTGTACGGTGCCAGCCGCCGTCCGCGGTGCGGGTCCGTACGGCCGGCCCCGCGCGGTCGGACAGCAGGGCCGCGGGGCGCAGCACCGGCCCGGCCCAGGTGCACTCGCGCTTGATCTCCGGGTCCAGGGCGAAGAGGGATTCCGCCACCGGCACGGGATGCCCGAAGTCCACGGCGTAGCCGAACTCGTCGCCCGCGAAGCCCAGGCGCAGACTGACCGGCTCGCTGCGGACCGTTCCCTGGAGGGGCTGCTGCCCTTCGCGCACCGCCCGTGCCAGATTCTCCGGCCCGGCCCACAGGGTGGAGGGCAGCCCGCCCTCCCGCGCCAGGGCCGCGATCGCCCCGCCCCGGGCGGAGTCGGCGAGCAGGCGCAGCGAACGGTAGAGGCTGGACTTGCCGGTCCCGTTCGCCCCGGTCACGACGGTGAGCCGGCCCAGCGGGACGATCAGCTTGCGCAGCGAGCGGTAGTTCTCGACGGCGAGGGTGGTGATCATGCCCCGATCATGCCGGGTCCCCTGCGGGGTGCTCGGCGGTGCCCGTCTGCGCGGGCTGTCCCGGCCCGGGCCGCGCCTCAAGCGCCGGCGGGGCTGGGCGGTGTGGGGTGGTGCCCCGCACGAGAGTCTCCTCGGCTCGGCGCGCGCGGGCCCGTCGCGGCCAGGCGGCCGCGGTCGCGCGCTCGTCCTCCGGGGACCCTCCTGCGTGTCCCCACCCCACGGCAGAGCTTCGGCAGTGCCAGCCGTTCCCCCCCGTGGGCCTCTCCGGCGGAGGGCAGGGGGGCGTGGCGGGGTGTCCCCGCAGGACGAGCGCGCAACCCAGGCCGTACAGCTGGACCCCCGCCGCAGGCGCGAGCCGAGGAGATACCCCGGCACGGCACCACGGACCGACCCAGCCGACAAACCCGCACACCCCAGCCCCGCCGGCGATTGAGGCGCGGCCCGAGGCACAACCCGGCCGGGCCGCATACCGCCGAGGCGCCCGCACACCCCAGCCCCGCCGGCGATTGAGGCGTGGCCCGAGGCAAGGGCGGCCCGAGCCGCAGATCCCCAAGCAGCCCGCAGGGCCGAGGCACAACCCCGCCGAGCAGCCCGCAGGGCACTCCGTAAGGTGATCGAACAAGTGTTTCGCACAGGTATTCGAATTGCTCTATGGTGGAGAGCGGGGGAGGTGTTCATTCGAGCGAAGCAGGAGGCCGCGGGTGCCTGGTTTTACGCATCTGCACACCGTTTCGGGGTTCTCCATGCGCTACGGAGGCTCTCACCCGCAACGGCTGGCGGAGCGTGCCGCCGAGCGGGGCATGGACGCCCTCGCGCTCACCGACCGCGACACGGTGGCGGGCGCGGTGCGGTTCGCGAAGGCGTGTGCGCAGGCGGGCATCCGGCCGTTGTTCGGGGTGGACATGGCGGTATCTCCCTCCGGGGCTCCCGCCCGGCCGTCCGCGACGGGATCGGCCGGGTCGGGGGGCCCGGCCGGGCCCGGCGAGGCCTCGTACCGGCGGCGCACCCCCGTCAAGGGCGGGGCATTCGTGGACGAGTCCGCCGCGCGGGCCGTCTTCCTGGCCCGGGACGGGGCCGCCGGGTGGGCCGAGCTGTGCCGGATGGTCACCGCCGCGCACGCGGGGGCCGCCGAGGTCCCGCTCGTCCCCTGGGGAGCCCTGCGCGGCGAGGGCGTCTTCGTCCTGCTCGGGCCCGGCTCCGAGGTGGGGCGGGCGCTCGCCGCGGGCCGCCCCGACCGCGCCGCCCGGCTGCTCGCTCCGTGGCGGGAGATCTACGGCGACTCCCTGCGCCTGGAGGCCGTCCACCACGGCCGCACCGGTACCGGGCCCGGTTCGCTCCGGCTGGCCGCCCGTACCGTCGGCTTCGCCGCCGAGCAGGGCGTCCCGGCCGTGCTGACCAATGCCGTCCGCTATGCCGATCCCGGCCAGGGCCCGGTCGCCGACATCCTCGACGCGGCCCGCCGCCTGGTCCCCATCGACCCGCGCAACCCGGCGTACCCGCTCGACAGCGGCGAGCGCTGGCTCAAGGACCCCGCCGCCATGGCCGAGGCTGCCGACCGCATCGCGCAGGCGGCCGGACTGCGTCCCGCCGACGCCAGGCGCCTGCTCGCGGAGACCCGGCGTACCGCCGAGGCCTGCTCCGTGGACCCCGAGGACGACCTCGGCATCGGTTCCGTGCACTTCCCCGAGGCCCGCCTCGTCGGCGCCGCCCACCGCAGCGCCCAGCGGGTCCTCGCCTCCCGGGCCTCGGCGGGCATGGTGCTGCGCGGGTACGCGGGCGACCGCGCCTACTGGGAGCGGATGCACCAGGAGCTCGACATCATCGCCCACCATGGTTTCGCCTCGTATTTTCTGACGGTCGCCCAGGTTGTTGACGACGTACGCGAGATGGGCATCCGGGTGGCCGCCCGCGGCTCCGGCGCCGGCTCCCTCGTCAACCACCTGCTCGGGATCGCCCACGCCGACCCCGTCGCCCACGGCCTGCTGATGGAGCGCTTCCTCTCCAAGCGGCGGCGCGTCCTGCCCGACATCGACATCGACGTGGAGTCCGCCCGCCGGCTGGAGGTCTACCGGCGGATCATGGACCGGTTCGGCACCGAGCGCGTCGCCACCGTCTCCATGCCCGAGACCTACCGGGTCCGGCACGCCATCCGCGACGTCGGCGCCGCCCTGTCCATGGACCCCGCCGTCACCGACCGGCTCGCCAAGGCCTTCCCGCACATCCGGGCTCGCGACGCCCGCGCCGCGCTGGAGGAGCTCCCCGAACTGCGCGACGTACGCGGGGAGTCGTACGGGCGGCTGTGGGAGCTCGTCGAATCGCTGGACGCGCTGCCGCGCGGGATCGCCATGCACCCGTGCGGGGTGCTGCTCTCCGACGACTCGCTGCTCGCCCGTACGCCGGTGGTGCCCACCAGTGGCGAGGGCTTCCCCATGTCCCAGTTCGACAAGGACGACGTGGAGGAGCTCGGGCTGCTCAAGCTGGACGTGCTGGGCGTGCGGATGCAGTCCGCGATGGCGCACGCGGTCGCGGAGATCCGCCGCGGCACGGGGCGGGAGCTCGACCTGGACGACCCGGCGCAGGTGCCGCCGGGCGACCGGGACACGTACGAGCTGATCCGTTCGGCCGAGACCCTGGGCTGTTTCCAGATCGAATCGCCGGGCCAGCGGGACCTGGTGGGCCGGCTGCAGCCGGCCACCTTCCACGATCTGGTCGTCGACATCTCGCTGTTCCGGCCGGGGCCGGTGGCCGCCGACATGGTGCGGCCCTTCATCGAGGCCCGGCACGGGCGGGCGCCGGTCCGCTTCCCGCACCCGGACCTCGCCGACGCGCTGCGCGAGACGTACGGGGTGGTGGTCTTCCACGAGCAGATCATCGAGATCGTGCACGTCATGACCGGCTGCGGGCGGGACGAGGCGGACCGGGTGCGGCGCGGGCTGTCCGACCCGCAGTCGCAGGCGCGGATCAAGGTCTGGTTCGCGGCGAGGGCGGCCGAGCGCGGCTATCCGATCGAGGTGATCGCCCGGACCTGGGAGATCGTGGAGGCCTTCGGCTCGTACGGCTTCTGCAAGGCGCACGCGGTGGCCTTCGCGGTGCCCACGTACCAGTCGGCCTGGCTGAAGGCGCACCACCCGGCGGCCTTCTACGCCGGGCTGCTGACCCACGACCCGGGGATGTACCCGAAACGGCTGCTGCTGGCGGACGCGCGACGGCGGGGCGTACCGGTGCTGCCGCTGGACGTGAACCGGTCGGCGGCCGCCCATCGTATCGAACTGGTGTCCGATCAGAGTGGTGTGTGGGGGTTGCGGCTCGGGCTGTCCGACGTCCACGGCATCAGCGGGGCCGAGGCGGACCGGATCGAGGCCGGGCAGCCCTACGCCTCCCTGCGCGACTTCTGGGACCGGGCGCACCCGGGCCGCCCGGTCGCCGAACGGCTCGCGCAGGTCGGTGCGTTGGACGCCTTCGGCGCCAACCGGCGGGACCTGCTGCTGCACGTCTCCGAACTGCACGGCGCGCAGCGGGCCGCAGGCGTGCGCGGTCCTCAACTCCCGCTGGAGGGCGGCCGGTCCACGGCCTCCGTCGGGCTGCCGGACCTGAGTGACGCGGAGCGGCTCAGTGCCGAGCTGGGCGTCCTCGGCATGGACGCCTCGCGGCACCTGATGGGGGACCACCACGCCTTCCTGGCCGAGCTGGGAGTGATCCCGGCGCGCCGGCTGCGCGGCACCGAGCACGGGCAGACCGTGCTCGTCGCGGGGGCCAAGGCGGCCACCCAGACCCCGCCGATCCGCTCCGGGAAGCGGGTCATCTTCACGACGCTGGACGACGGGACGGGCCTGGTCGACCTGGCCTTCTTCGACGACAGCCACGAACGCTGCGCGCACACCGTCTTCCACTCCTTCCTGCTGCTGGTACGAGGTGTCGTGCAGCGGCGGGGCCCGCAGAGCCTGAGCGTGGTCGGAGCGGCGGCGTGGAACCTGGCGGAGCTGGTGGAACTGCGGGCGGCGGGCGGCCTGGACGCGGTCGCGGCCCGCCTCGCCGAGCCGGCACCCGAGCCGGCCGCCCCGGGTACTCCGGGCGCCGAAGGGGAGCCGGCGGCGAAGGGCCCGCAGGGGCCCGGCCGCACGATCCGCATGTCCACGGGGTACGAGATGAACCCCTGGGCCGACCTCCAGCCGCCGGGCGCCGGCCCCGCGACCGGCCGCAAGCTGTGGCACTCCAGCCCGGGGAGCGCGGGATGACCGCCGCCGAGCGGGTCGTGATGTGCCTGCGGCTGCACCCCGCCGACGGGGGGCCGCTCGGGGCGCGGGAGTACGCCGGGGTGCTCGCGCTGCTCGGCGGGATCACCCCGGCCGTGGAGGCCGTGGCGCCCGACACCGTCCTCGCCGACGTCCGGGGCGCGCTGCGGTACTTCGACTGCGACGCCGCCCGGCTGGCCGCCGTGATCCGGGTCAGGGCCCTCGCCCTGCACGGGGTGGACGCCGCCGTCGGCGTGGCCGGCAATCCCATGCTGGCCCGGGCCGCGGCCCGTGAGGCGCGGCCCGGGGGGACCCTGGTGATCCCGGGGGAGCCGGCCGCCGTACGGGACTTCCTGGCGGGCAGGCCCGTCACCGCCCTCGACGGGGTCGGGCCGAAGGCCGCCCGCACCCTGTGCTCCTACGGCCTCGACTCCGTCGGCCGGGTCGCCGCCGCCCCGCCCGCCGCCCTGCGGCGGATCCTCGGCGCCCGGCTCGGCCGTGAGGTGCACGAGCGCGCCCTCGGGATCGACCGGACCCCCGTCCGGCCGGGCGCTGCCGCCCGCGCCATCGCCGCCGAGCGGCTCTTCGATCTGGACGAGCTGGATCCCGCACGGCACCGGCGGGCCCTGCTCGCGCTGACGGAGGAGCTCGGCGCGAAGCTTCGTACACAGGAACAGGGTCGCGGGCAGGTCTGCCGTGCCCTCTCGCTCACCGTCCGTTGCGCCGACCGCACCACGCTCACCCGGACGCGCACCCTGGCCGAACCCACCGCGCACTCGGCCACCCTGACCGCCACGGTCTACGCCCTCTACGCGGGCCTCGGCCTGCAGCGGGCCCGGGTCCGCGCGCTGTCCCTGCGCGCCGAGGACCTGACCTCGGCCGATCGGGCCACGCGGCAGCTCAGTCTCGACCCCGAGGACGAGAAGGCCCGCCGCCTGGAGGCCGTCACGGACCGGGTTCGCGCGCGCTTCGGCCCGCAGGCCATCGCCCGCGGCACACTGGCCGCCTGACGGTCCGTTGGGCTCATTACAGGGTGCCGGCAGGGCGGCGCGCGATTTTTTACCGACGCGTAACTTCCCTGTGTTCCTACTCACCCGTAATTTAGCGTCAGCAGCTCCCCTTGTGATCCGGATCACGGGACGAACCCCCACAGCTCATCCCCTTGAGTCGAACCGCAAGGAGATCACACGATGCTGCCCTGGAGACGCCTGCTCCGCCCGCTGGCCGTCCTCACCCTCACCGCAGCCGCGCTCGTCGCCCCCACCGGCACCGCGCAGGCCGCATCCGCCCCCAGCAGCGGCTGGAACAACTGGTCCTGCAAGCCGTCCGCCGCGCACCCGCGCCCCGTCGTCCTCGTCCACGGCACCTTCGGCAACTCCTGGGACAACTGGCTGGGCTTCGCCCCGTACCTCGTGCACCGCGGGTACTGCGTCTACTCGCTCGACTACGGCCAGCTGCCCGGCGTGCCCCTCTTCAACGGGCTCGGCCCCATCGACAAGTCCGCCGGGCAGCTCGACGTCTTCGTCGACAAGGTGCTCGCCGCCACCGGCGCGTCCAAGACCGACATCGTCGGGCACTCGCAGGGCGGCATGATGCCGCGCTACTACCTGAAGTTCCTCGGGGGCGCGGCGAAGGTCAACGCGCTGGTCGGACTCGCCCCCGACAACCACGGCACGACCCTGCTCGGCTTCACCAAGCTCCTCCCGTACTTCCCCGGGGCCGAGGACCTGATCACCAGCGCGACCCCCGGCCTCGCCGACCAGATCGCCGGCTCCGCCTTCCTGCAGAAACTCAACGCGGGCGGGGACACCGTGCCCGGGGTGAAGTACACGGTGATCGCCACCAAGTACGACGAGGTGGTGACTCCGTACCGGAGCGGCTTCCTGGAAGGGCCGAACGTCCGCAACGTCGTCCTCCAGGACCTGTGCTTCCTGGACCTCTCGGAGCACGTCACCATCGGGCTCACCGACCGGATCGCCTGGCACGAGGCGGTCAACGCCCTCGACCCGGCCAACGCCGAACGGACCACCTGCGCCTCGGTCTTCGACTGACGGGGCGCAGGCGGTCCGGGCCTCCCGGGCCGGGGTCGGGGCCGGGCCTAGCGGCCGTGGCGGCCCGTCGCCGTACGCGCGGTGCGGCGGCGGGCGGCTGCGAACAGCGCGGCCGCGCCCACGGCCAGGGCGGCGGCCCCGGCGATCGCGATCGTCGGGGTGGCGCTGTTGCCGCCCGTCTCCGCGAGGTTGTCCTTGGCGGACGTGGACGGCGAGGACGACGAACCGGCCGCGAGCAGGGCGGCGGCGTCGTTGGCGCTGCCGTTCGTCTTCGGGTCGTTGTCGCCGTGGCCGTTGTGCTCCACCGTCGACTTGTCGGCGCCGTCGGCGATCTGCTGGTCGGTCGGGGCCGAGGGCTTGTCCGCCGGCTTCTCGGACGGCTTCTCGGAGGGCTTCTCGGAAGGCTTGCCGGTCGGCCCGGTGCCTGTGCCGGTGGTCGGGGTGGTACCGGAGCCGGAGCCGGAGCCGCCGCCGTTGTCCTTGCCGAAGACCACGTCCGAGCAGGTGTAGAAGGCCTCCGGGCTGTCGGAGCGCTGCCAGATGCTGTAGATCAGGTGGCGGCCGGACTTGTTCGGGACGGTCCCGGAGAAGACGTAGTCGCCGCTCTGCATGCCCGGGTCGGTGGCCTTCGCGAAGGGCGCCGGCTCCAGGTCGGACCACGTCAGCGGCTTCGACGGGTCGTAGCCGTCCTTCGTGACGTACAGCTCGAAGGAACCCTTGTGGGGGGCCGTGCCCTTGTAGCGGAAGGTGTGCGTGCCGGTGGACATCGGGCTGGCCGGCCAGTCGGCACGGGCCAGGTCCAGGCCCCGGTACTTGTCGTTGCCGGCGGAGCAGAGCTGGCCGTTGGGGATCAACGACCGGTGGTTCCCGGCCGCGTTGGCGATATTCACCCCGTTCCAGTCGTAGAACGCCTGAGTGCCGGCCGCCGCGACCGCCGCCTTGCACGCCGCCGACCGCGGGGACTCCGGCCCTTCGGCGTAGCACGCCGCCACCCGGCTGACCGGGTCCGTCATCGAGCCGTGGGCGACCGCGGGAGCGGCCGCGTACGCGGCCAGTGCGAGCGGGGCGAGACCGGCAGAGGCGATACGGGTCATCGTGACGGCGGTACGGCTGCGTGCGGGCATGGGTGATCTCCTTCGGGCACAAGGCAGGGGCGTGCCGGCGGAATCGGACCCCGCGGTGCGCCGCCCCCCGGCGGCGCCGCAACGGGCCCTTCCTGTCCTGGCCCGGCCAAGCTAGCCGCCCGGACCACGGGTTTTGCCTCCTGGGCCCCGCAGGAGCGGATCCTTAGGGTCCCGTTAAGCCAGGGACAAGCACCGCCTCAGGAACCGGCCTCGCGCAACCCTCGCGCCGCAAGGGTTCTCGCTCCCCACCGTCCGTGACAGTCCAGGCAGATCCGGCTTGTGCTGCCTCCAGTGGCTCCCCGGTTGGCTCCCCGAGTGCCGCTGGTGACGTTCAGGCTTCGGGGCGCTTCCACACCTCGGGGCCGCCGCCTTTCCACGTGATCGGCCCGTCCTCACTCAGGTTCTCCGTCTTCCAGGCCGGCGCGGCGCAGGAACGCGGCAACATCTCTGGGGGTGTGCGCACCCCCGAGGTCCGCGTCCACGCCGAACGGCTGAGCGCCGAAGAGATCGCGGCTGAGCTGCGCACTGCCCTTGCTGCCGGCCGTGACGTGGTCATGGATCACGGGTTCTGGACCGTCGGCGAGCGCCAGGAGTGGCGCCGTATCGGTGAACAGGGCGGGGCGGCCGTGACGCTGGTGTACCTGCCCGCCACCCACGACGAGCTGTGGGAGCGCATCGACGAACGGAATCAGCAGACCTTCGACGATCCGAACTCCATGTACTTCAGCGAGGACGACGACGACACATCAGCCCCGGCCGGGCGGAACGGTGTCAGCCGGTGCCGCCGGACGTGAGCAACTCCCTCACCTGCGCCGCCGTCCAATGGCCGGCGGCCCCGGGGCAGGCCGCGAGGTACTCGGCGATGTCCTGCTCCTCCCACGGACCGGACTCCAGGAGCCCGGCGGCCAGGTAGCGCAGGTAGGCGGCCGACGGGTTGAGAACGTCGACGTCCTCGAGGCTCCACGGCGCGGTGAACGTCAGCACGGGGATGCCCTCGATCGTGCCCGGGCAGATCAGCGTCTCGTACCGTCCCGGGCCCAGCTCGTCGCGGCCGTCCCGCAGGGCCGCGGTCAGGTCCAGGTCCTGCCCCGGCTGCTCGTACATCTCCTGCGCGGCGATGTCGGAGATCTGGCCCACCGACACCAGGTGCGCCCGTCCGCGCATTCTTCCGGGGGCGGTGGGGTCGTAGAGGCCGCGGCCTCCCGTCCACACCGGAGACTCCGTCGCGAAGTACAGGCGGCCTTCCATCTCGACCGCGATCGAGCGTTCGGGCGCCCTGTGGTCCCGGCATCCCGGGTAGGTGCGGGTCGCTCCCGGCGGGGTCCCGCCGGCGATGTAGGCGGCGAGGCGGTCCATGTGCATGTTGGAGCCGTAGGAGGCGTACCAGACCTGCTCAGGTGTGGAGATCGCCTCGGCGAGCGGAGCGGCGGTGTGGACGAGCATGCTCGGTTCCTCACGGATCGGTGGCTCGGGGTTTCACCAGTCCATCAGTTCATCAGGCCACGGGGCTGCCGGGCCGCCGGGCCGTCGGCACGGAGTGGCGGATCGCGTCGCCCGTGCCACGGGGCGGGGGCGGGGGCAGGCGGCGATGCGGAATCTCCCGCTGTCATATGCCTATCGGCCCACTGCGGCCCGTGCGTATGGTGTGGCCCCGGACCATCCCGGGCCCGGCGCCCTCCCGGCTCCCCACGGGAGGGCCGCCGCGCGCCGCCTTGGGGGTGTCTTGCCGATCAGGCCGGGCTCGCGGGCCCTGGCACCGCGCCTCGCCGCGTTGTCCTCGGTCGTCGATGCTCCGCATCGACTCCCTCGTCCGCCTTGCGATCCACGGCACCAGAACCAGCTCCCTGATCCGGCCCGATCGACAAGACACCCCCTAGGCCAGGAGCGCGGAGAGGCCCGCTGCCGACCTGGCCTGGTCGTCCAGTGCGTCGAGGGCACGCACGGCCTGGGCAGCCGCCTCCGGGTCGCTCGTGGCGAGGCCGCTCTCGGCGAACTCGTCCTCGTCCAGGCGCAGTACGGAGGTCCCGTCCGCCGAGACCCACAGGTCGAGGTCCAGGTCCTCCACGAGGATCTTCCCGCTCTCCACCAGCGCCGGGCGCGTGACGTCGCAGTACCAGCCCTTGAGGACGCCGTCGCCGGTCCACACCTCCTTGACCGCGTACCAGCGCGTCCGCCAGAAGTGCTCGACGAACACATCGCCGGGCTCGAAACGGACGAAGCCGAAGTCCCGTACGCCCTCGGCCGCCCAGGGGGCGCGCACGGAGATCCGGTCGCCGTCGTCGGCGACCTGCGCCGCCGGGTAGCGGATCTTGGTCCGTCCGGCCTTGGTCAGGACGACGGTCAGCTGCTCGGTCACAGGTTCTCCAGTTTCTTCGTGAAGCGGGTCTCGGTCGCGCAGATCTCGTAGCCGAACCACTCGTTGATGGCGAGCATCGGCGCGTTGCCCGCATCGTTGCCGGTGAAGGCCGCGGTGTACCCGGCCGCACAGGCCCGGTGCAGGGAGACCGTCTTGGCGAGCTTGGCCAGACCCCGGCCGCGGAAGGCGCGCCGCGTGCCGGTCATGCCGGTGGCGTAGCGGGTGCCGCCGTCCGTCCGGGCCGCGGTGAACGCCGCCACCGCGCCGTCCACCAGGACGACGGTGGTCAGCTCCTTGTCCAGGGACGGGTCGTTCCAGGTGTGCGCCAGCCAGTCCTCGTAGTCGTCGAACTCGACCGGTACGTCGCCCGGCTCGTCGGAGGTCGTCTCCGCGTCGGCCTCGAACAGCGGCCGCGGGTCGGCGGCGAAGGCGGAGCCCGTACGCACCTCGACCCCGGCGGGAAGGTCCTGCGGGAGCGCGGGCAGCGTGGCCTGTGCCAGGTCCAGGCGCAGGAAGTGCGCCGAGCGGCTGGGGCGGTAGCCGTGCCGCTCGGCGAAGGCGCGATGGGCGGGCTCGTCGAGCACCCAGGCGTACACGTCCGTCGCGCCGTGCGCGGCGAGGTGCTGCTCGGCCGTGCGGAGCATGAGGCCGCCGGCGCCGAGGCCGCGGTGGGCGGGGTCGACGTACGCATTGACGTACGACCGGCCGGGCTCGGGACTGTCGTACACGATGCCGACCTGGGCCGCGCCGATGACGTGGCCGTCCGCGGTCTCGGCGACGAGGATCCGGTACCGCTTCGCGGGAGGGGCGCCGGCGAGTTCGAAGGCCACGGCCTCGGCGGTGGTGATCAGGAAGGGCAGGGCGGCACGGCACACCCGCACGACGGACTCCGCGTCCGAGGGGTCGCCGGGGCGGATGTCGCGGATCACAACGGTCATGTGGCAGACGCTACGTTCGCGCTCGCGCCGCGCGCCTCCCAATTAATCCCGGATGAGGGAGAATCACCGGCGTGACCTCGACACATCTGAAGATCACCATCGACGGCTCGGCCGGCTCGGCCGCCCCGTACGAACAGCTGCGCGCGCAGATCGCCGACCGGGCCCGGTCGGGGAAGCTGCCGGCCGGCTTCAGGCTGCCGACGGTACGGGGCCTCGCGGAGGAGCTGGGGCTGGCCGCCAACACCGTCGCGAAGGCGTACCGGGCGCTGGAGGCGGACGCGGTGATCGAGACGCGGGGCCGCAACGGGACCTTCATCGCGGCCGCGGGGGACGCGGTCTCCCGCGAAGCGGCCGCGGCGGCCCAGGCGTACGCGGACCGCGTCCGCCGCCTCGGCCTGACGCAGGCCGAGGCGCTCTCCGCCGCCGCGGACGCCCTCCGGGCCCGGTACGCGGCCGAGTAGCCCCGCTGCTCGGCCTCGTCGGCCCGCGGGCCGACGCACCGGGCTCCGCCCGGACCCGCGCCTCGGACGCCGGCGAGGCTGCACGGGCGGTGGCTAGAGGTAGAGGCCGGCCTGCGACGTGTGCGGCTGCGGCGGCAGGATCGCCGCCGGGCCCGTGCCGCGCCGCAGGGCGAACAGCTCCGCCAGGCTGGCGCCCTCGCGGGGGACGCCCTCGTCCGTGCCCAGCCAGGCCACCGCCTCGCGGTGGGTCAGCCGGCCGACCTCGATGCGGGCCAGGCAGCGTCCCGGGCGGACCACTGCCGGGTGGAGCCGTTCCAGGTCCTCGTTGGTCGTCACGCCGACCAGGACATTGCGGCCCTGCCCCAGCAGTCCGTCCGTCAGGTTCAGCAGCCGGGACAGCGCCTGCCCGGCCGTGTGGCGGGCCTCGCCCCGGATCAGCTCGTCGCAGTCCTCCAGCAGCAGCAGCCGCCAGCGGCCCTTCGCCGTGCCCTCGTCCTCGCCGATCGCGATGTCCATCAGGTAGCCGACGTCGTTGAACAGCCGTTCCGGGTCCAGGACGCAGTCCACCTGGCACCAGTCCCGCCAGGACCGTGCGAGCGTGCGCAGGGCGGAGGTCTTGCCCGTGCCCGGCGGGCCGTGCAACAGCAGCAGCCGGCCTGCGATGTCGTCCGGGGTGACCTTCATCAGCCGGTCCATCGCCCCGGCCACGGGCGCGGTGTAGTTCGGCCGCACCTCCGGCCAGGTACCGGCCGCGATCTGGCGCGTCGTCCGGTACGGGCCGCGCCGCGGGGAGACGTACCAGAACCCCATCGTGACGTTCTCGGGCTGCGGTTCGGGCTCGTCCTGCACCCCCTCGGTGGCCTTGCCGAGCACACCGGCCGCGAGTTCGTCGCTGACCGCCGTCACGGTGACGTCCGCGCCCCGGCTCCAGCGCGAGACGAGCATGGTCCAGCCCTCGCCCTCGGCCAGGGTGGCGCTGCGGTCGCTGTCGCGCGCCGAGCGCAACACCGTTGCCTCCGGCGGGAGGAGGGTCGCCTCCGCCTTGACCCGCTCGATCGACATGCTGTGCGAGTACGGCTGCTCACCGGACGCGAACCGGCCGAGGAACAGCGCGTCGACGACATCCGACGGCGAATCGCTGTCGTCGACGTTGAGCCGGATCGGCAGCGCGTCATGCGGGTTGGCTGACATGGCGCCCATGATCCGGCACACGGTGCCCTCGTGCACCCGTGTTTCGCTGGATCGGGTGCCCAAGTTCCCTCTTCAAACGCGTTCGGAGTGAAGATTCGCGCCGCAACTCTGCCCTGAACATTCTTGGCATGGACACTTCCAGCGGACCTCGGCTGCTTGTACCACGGACTCAGGAGTAACCCCCACAAGGAGCCGCACACATGAGCATGAGACTGTCGCGCTTCGCTGCCCTGACCTCCTCCCTCTTACTCGCCGCGGGTGCCGCCCTGTTCGGAGCCGGCCAGGCCGCCGCCGCCCAGGCCGACTTCGGCTACGTCGCCCTCGGCGACTCGTACTCCTCCGGCGTCGGCGCCGGCAACTACGACGGCGGGAGCGGCAACTGCAAGCGCACCAGCCGCGCCTACCCGGCCCTGTGGGCCGCCGCCCATTCCCCCCAGACCTTCTCCTTCACCGCCTGCTCGGGCGCTCGTACGGGTGACGTCCTCGCCAATCAGCTCGCCCCGCTCAACTCCGGAACCGACCTCGTCAGCATCACCATCGGGGGCAACGACGCGGGCTTCTCCGACGTCATGACCACCTGTGTGCTCCAGTCCGAGTCCACCTGCGTCAGCCGCGTGAACCAGGCCAAGGCCTACGTGGACTCCACCCTCCCCGGCCGGCTCGACCAGGTCTACAACGCCATCGACAGCCGCTCGCCCGGCGCGCACGTCGTCGTCCTCGGCTATCCCCGCTTCTACAAGCTGAACGGCACCTGCACCGCCGGCCTCACCGAGGGCGAGCGGGCCGCCATCAACGGCGCCGCAGATTACCTGAACGCCGCCATCGCCAAACGCGCCGCCGACCACGGCTTCACCTACGCCTCGGTCGCCGGCGCCTTCACGGGCCACGAGATCTGCTCCGGCAGTGCGTGGCTGCACAGCGTCAACTGGCTGAACATCGGCGAGTCGTACCACCCGACCGCGGCCGGACAGTCCGGCGGCTACCTGCCGGTCTTCACGAACGCCGCCTGATCCGCCCGGCCCGACCGGCCCGACCCCTCGCTCCGGTCCGAGCCGTTCGTGCCGTCCATCCCGTCCATCCCGTCCGTTCCGTCCATCGCGTCCGTTCCGTCCGTTCCGTCCGCCCGGTCCGTCCGGTCCGGCTCTGCGGTCGCCGGGCCGGCCGGACTCGCCGGAGCACTCGGCGTCGGCGAGAGCGGTGACGGACTCGGTCCGGGGGAGGGGGCCCCGCTCGTCGGGGTCGCCTTCCGGCAGGTCACCGAGGTTGCCACCCACTGGGTGGCAACCTCTGCCGGCCCCCGCACCTCCAGCCGGACCGCGTCCTCGAAGACGGTGTCCGCCTCGTGCGTGAGCTCCGTGTGCTCCAGCCGCCGGCTCCTCGGCCCGCCCTCCTCGTACGTGACGGACTGCCAGCCGGGGCCGGAGGTCCGCCCGCTGCGCGTGGCCCAGCGGTACTCCAGCACGACCGGGGTGCGCTCCACCTCGACGGTGGCGGTGAAGGCGGGCGCGTGCTCGGCGGGCGGCGGGCAACTGCCCGTGTAGGAGGAGCGCACGGAGTCCACGTACACCGAGACGTGCTGCCCCGCGCCGCCCGTGCCCGAGGCGGATGCCGACACCGGGGCCGACGGAGCCGTCGAAGGAGTCGTGGTGACGGTCCGGGCGGTGGTCGCCGAGCCCGTCGGCGCGCCGCCGCTGCCGCCGCCGTTGTCACCGGTGTTCCCGCGGTCCTTGAGCAGCAGCCACCCCACCGCGACCAGGGCCAGCAGCATCAGCACGATCCCGATCGTCAGCACCAGCCCGGCGTTCCCGCCGCGCGCGGCCCCGGGCGGCGGTGTCCCGTACGGAGCCGGGTGCGCCGGCTGCGCGCCGTACGGCTCGCGCGGCGTGTCCGTGCCCTGCCCGTGGTGCGCGACGACCGTCGGCGCGTCCGGCCCGGACGCAGGCCCCGACACCGGCCCGCCGGATGCCCGTACGTTCCCGCCCGCGCCCACCACCCGTAGCATCCGGGCCGCCTCCGCAGCGGGCAGCCGCTCGGCCGGGTCCTTGCGCAGCAGGCCGTCCAGTACCGGCTCCAGCGCCCCGGCCCGGCGCGGCGGCGGCGGTTCCGCGTCGACCACGGCCCGCAGGGTGTCCAGCGGGGTGGCCTGCCGGAACGGCGAGACCCCCTCGACCGCGGCGTAGAGCATGATCCCGAGCGACCACAGGTCCGAGGCGGGTCCCGGATCGCAGCCCAACGCCCGCTCCGGCGCCAGGAATTCGGGGGAGCCGATCACCTCGCCCGTCATGGTGATCGCCGAGGAGCCCTCCAGGCTGGCGATGCCGAAGTCGCCCAGGACCACCCGGCCGTCGTTGGCGATCAGTACGTTCCCCGGCTTCACGTCCCGGTGCAGCACTCCCGAGTCGTGCGCGGCGCGCAGCGCGGCGAGCACCTGTTCCCCTACGTGGGCGGCCCGCTGAGGGCTCATCGGCCCCTCCGCCTCCAGTACGTCGGCCAGCGAGAGCCCGCGCACCAGCTCCATCACGATCCAGGGCCGCCCGCCCTCGGAGGCCACGTCGTAGACGGTGACGACGCCGCGGTGCGAGACCCTGGCCGCGGCCCAGGCCTCCCGCTCCAGCCGCCGGTACAGCCGCTCCAGTTCGGCGGGCTCGAGCCCGGCCGGCGCCCGTACCTCCTTGACGGCGACGTCGCGGGCGAGCACCTCGTCCCGGGCCCGCCACACGATGCCCATCCCGCCGCGGCCGATCGGTTCGAGCAGCCGGTAGCGGCCCGAGATGACACGATCGGAGTTCGATTGCTCACTCACGCGCGCCCCCGAGTGTGTTCCCGTGCGCCCGCGTGTCACTGGGCGATCACTCCAAGTTAGCGCAGTGTGGGCCAAGTGGCCCCTGTCGTGACGGGACTCGCGCAGTGGCCTTTCGCAGCGTGACGTCCATGCGGAGAGTAATCGCCGACTCCGCTGAGTAATCGTCAACTCCCCGTCGCCACAGGGGTAATTCACACCACCGGGATACCCGGGGGCGACGCGGGGGCGTTAGGGTTAACCTGCCCGGGCCGGGTGCCCTCGTACGGGTGGGGAGAGAACATGGAACAGATAGCAATGCGCAGCAGGCCGCCTCGCGTGCCTGCCATCACCTGCGGCAGCAGTGCGACTAGCTCGCGCCTCGACCGCCACCTCTCTGTGCTTGGCGGTCCTGCCGTCCCGCACCGGGAGGCCGCCGAGGCGACGCTGCTGATGCGCGAGCTCACCTCCCGCGACCACACGCACCGCCTGCGGAGCCGGAGCGCGCGCGTCTCGCTCTTCGCGCCGCTGCGCCGTCTGCGTCGCACGCTCTTCGGCAGCCGCCGCTCGTAACCGTCCCGTACCGCAGCCGTCGGCCCTCGGGCCAACGGCTCCCCGGCCCTACCCGATCACACCGTCCCGGCGCAGTTGCGAGATCTGTGCGTCCGCCATCCCCAGGGCGCGCAGCAGCGGATCGGTGTGCTCGCCCAGCGCGGGCACCGCACCCATGTGCGGTGCCGCGCCGCCCGGCAGCCCGATCGGCGGCAGCAGGGCCCGCAGCGGACCGGCCGGCGATTCCACCTCCCGCCAGCGGTCCCGGGCCGCGAGCTGCGGATGCCCGGCCAGCTGGGCCACGGAGTTCAGCCGCGCACAGGCGATACCCGCCGCCTCCAGCCGCCCGATCGCCTCGTCCGCACCGAACCGGACCAGTGCCTCGGCCACCACCGCGTCGGTCTTCTCCCGGTTCACGGTGCGCGCCGCGTTCGTCGCGTACGCCGGATCGTCCGCCAACTCCGGCTGTTCCAACACCTGTTGTGCCAGCCGCCGCCATTCGCGGTCGTTCTGCACCGACAGCAGCACCCGGTCCCCGTCGGCCGTCGGATAGGCGTCGTAGGGCGCGATCACCGCGTGCGCGAGACCGGTGCGCACGGGCTGCTCCCCGCCGTGCATCGTGTGGTGCAGCGGGTGGCCCATCCACTCGGCGAGCGCGTCGAGCATGGAGACCTCCACCCTGCCCCCGCGCCCGGTGACCCCGCGGCGCAGCAGGGCGGCCAGGATTCCCGAGAAGGCGTACATGGCCGCGGCGATGTCGGCCGCCGGGATGCCCGCCTTGACCGGCTGGTCCGGGGTGCCGGTCACCGACACCAGACCCGCCTCGCACTGCACGAGCATGTCGTAGGCGCGTTTGTGGGCGTACGGACCCTCGGCGCCGTAGCCGGAGACGTCCACGGCGACCAGCCGCGGGTAACGCGCGCACAGCGCGGCCGAGTCGAGTCCGAGCCGGGCGGCGGCTCCCTGCGCGAGGTTCTGCACGAAGACGTCGGCGCCGGCGAGCAGCCCGTGCAGGACCTCGCGGCCGCGCGGGTCCTTCAGGTCGAGCGCGATCGACTCCTTGCCGCGGTTGGCCCAGACGAAGTGCGAGGCGAGGCCGTGCGCGGCCGTGTCGTAGGCGCGGGCGAAGTCGCCGCCGTCGGGGCGCTCGACCTTGATCACCCTGGCGCCGAGGTCGGCGAGCTGGCGGGTGGCGAAGGGGGCCGAGACGGCCTGTTCGACGGCGACGACGGTGATGCCGTCCAGGGGGAGCGGTTCGGTAGCCATGGGCCCTGCCTACCGGGTCGGACGGGCTGCTGTCACTACCGGCCGCGCGCGAACCTGTGCGTGGCCAGCGGGACGAAGAGCGCGAGCAGCAGCCCCGACCACAGCAGCGCCCCGGCCACGGGATGCGCGGCGGGCCAGGCGGCGCCCGCCGCGGTCTCGCCCCCGGCGTTCCCGCACAGCTCGCGCACGGCCGTGGCGACGGCGCTGATCGGGTTCCACTCGGCGACCGTCCGCAGCCATCCGGGCAGTCCCGCGGTCGGCAGGTACGCGCTGGACAGCATCGGTAGGACGAAGGTGGCGCCGCCGAGCTGGCCGGCCGCCTCCTCGCTCCTGCTCAGCAGGCCCAGGTAGGTGCCCACCCACGCGGTGGCGAAGCGGAACAGCAGCAGCACGCCCAGGGCCCCCAGCGCGCCGGGCAGCCCGTTCTCGATGCGCCAGCCCATCGCCAGTCCCACCAGCATCAGCGGCACCATCGACACGCCGGTGGTCAGCAGATCGGCGGCCGTCTGCCCGAGCGGTACGGCGGTGCGGCTCATCGGCAGCGTACGGAAACGGTCCATCACCCCGCGGTGGGCGTCCTGCGCGGCCGTGAACAGGCCGGTCATCAGACCGTTCGCGGCGGTGGCGGCCAGCAGCCCGGGGACCAGGAACTCCCGGTACTCGGCGCCCGGCATGGCGAGCGCGCTGCCGAAGACGTAGCCGAAGAACAGCAGCATGGTGATCGGCATGGTCTGGGTGAGGATCAGCAGCGCCGGGGCGTGCCGGGCCTTCTGCAGCTGGCGGGTGAGGACGGCTCCGCCGTCGGACATCAGGGTGCTCATGCTGCTCATGCGGCGTACTCCTCGGCGGCGGGAGGGGACTGGGGGGCCCGGGGGACCTGGGTGAGGCGCAGGAACACCTCGTCCAGGGTGGGCGGGCGCAGGCTCGCGTCCGTGACCGGTACTCCGGCCGTGTCGAGTTCCCGGATGATCCGCGGCAGGGTGAGCCCTCCGTCCGGGACGGTGACGCCGACGGTCAGCCGCGCTTCGTCGAGCACCGGCAGGCCGCCGGTGAGCTGGTCCAGTACGGCGGCGGCGCGCGCGAGGGCCCCGTGCGCGGGGACGGTGACCTCGGCGTGCGCGCCGATCCGGGCCTTGAGGGCGGCCGGGGTGCCGGTGGCGGCGACCCGTCCGCCGTCGACCACCACGATCTCGTCGGCGATCCGGTCGGCCTCCTCCAGGTACTGGGTGGTGAGCAGCACCGTGGTGCCGTCCTCGGCGAGTGCCCGGACCGTCGTCCAGATCTGCTCGCGGGCCGCCGGGTCCAGGCCGGTGGTGGGCTCGTCGAGGAACAGCACCCGGGGGCACGTGATCAGCCCGGCGGCCAGGTCCAGGCGCCGCCGCATGCCGCCGGACCAGGTGGAGCTCACCCGGTCGGCGGCCCCGGTGAGCCCGAAGCGCTCCAGCAGTTCGTCCGCGCGGGCCCGGCCGGCGGGGCCGCGCAGCCCGGCCAGCCGGGCGAAGAGCCGGAGGTTCTCCCGGCCGGTCAGGTCCCCGTCGACGGAGGCGTACTGGCCGGTGACGCCGATGGCGCGGCGCACGGCCGCGGGATCCCGGGTCACGTCGTGACCGGCGACGAGGGCGCGGCCGGCGGTGGGTGCGGTGAGCGTGGTGAGGACCCGCACGGCGGTGGTCTTGCCCGCTCCGTTGGGGCCGAGGAGGCCGCAGACCGTGCCCTCGGGGACGGCGAGGTCGAGGCCGCGCAGGGCGTGGACCTTTCCGTAGCTCTTCTCCAGCCCCTCACTAAGTACAGCGTACGTAGTAGTCATGCGCGCCACCGTACCTCACTACGTACGCCGTACGTAACTAAGATGGTGGCGAGACGACGAGGTGATCTGAGCCATGACAGCCGGCGGGCGACCCGCTGAACCCGAAGTGATCTGGTCCCGCCCCCAGCGGGCCGGCCGCGGACCGAGGCCCGCGCACAGCCGCGAGTCGATCGCGTCCGAGGCGGTGCGGATCGCCGACGAGGAGGGGATCGACGCCGTCTCCATGCGTCGCGTGGCCGCCGGGATCGGCGCGGGCACGATGTCCCTCTACAACTACGTGCCGCGCAAGGAGGACCTGTACGAGCTGATGGTCGACGCGGTCAGCGGGGAGTACGAGCTCCCGCCCCCGACCGGCGACTGGCGGGCCGACCTGCTCGCGCTGGCCCGCCGGACGCGGGCGCTGATGCACCGCCACCCGTGGCTGCCGCGCCTGCTCAGCCCGGTCTACGGCTTCGGTCCCAACGCCCTGCGCTACCTGGAGTACTGCATGGACTGCCTGGCTCCGCTCGACGTGCCGGACGCCGAGAAGCTGGAGCTCGTCGCCGCCGTCAACGGCAGCGTGGCGACCTACGTGGCGGGCGAGCTGGCGCTGGCCGAACGGGCTCGGTCGCTGCCCTGGAGCGAGGCCGAGGAGCAGCGGGTACGGACGGCATGGCTCGGCTCCCGCCTGGCCACCGGGGAGTACCCGCGACTGGCCGCGGCCCTCTCCGGCGGCGGCCCGGTCCCGGGCGCCGGCCTCGACATGGCCGAGGTCTTCGACCGCTCGATGGTCCGGCTGCTGGGGGCCTGGGGGGTCCGGGACGAGCAGGGGGAGCAGGGGGGATGAGGTCCCGGCGGGCGTAGGCCCGCTCCCCGTCCCGTCTGCTCAGAGGAGCGCGAACTGCCCGCCCGGGCCCTCCTCCTGGTGGTCCAGCACCGAGGCCGGGCGGCGGGCCCAGGCCGGTGGCGGCAGCACCCCGACCGCGCGCAGCTCCTCGGCCGTCAGCGCCGGCCCGGGCTCGAACGCGGCTCGCTCCGGCGCCAGTTCGGCCAGCAGCGCCAGCGTGGTCACCAGGGCCAGGAGCTCCGAGGTCCAGCTCTGCGGCCACTCGGCGGGCCCGAGCGCCGCCAGGCCGTCGGCTTCCGGGCCGCGGTGCGCGCTGCGGGCGGCGAACCAGGCCGGAAGCACCCGCACGCCCTGGGCCTCGTACTCCCAGGCCCCGGCCGGCACGGGGGACACGGTCCCGCTCCCGAGGCTCAGCGTCTCGCCCTCGGCGTCGTACGCGAGCTCGCGCGGCCAGCCCGTGACCGCCGAGCGGACGTACGGGCGCCGGCCGCCGGGCAGGCGGGGCGCCTCACCGCCGCGGGCACCCCGCAGCTGCACGGTCAGCACCCGGTGCCCCAGCTCCAGCCCGGCCCGCCACCGCGCGGGCTCGGCGGCGAGCGGGACCTCGTACCCGCGCGGGCCCGGGCGGCCCGCCGCGAGGACCCAGCACAGGACGTCCTCGGGGGTGACCCAGCCGCCGTGGCGCGCGCCCAGCAGGGGAAGCAGGCCGGGGGCGAGGTTCGGCTCGGTGCCGCCGGGGCGCCGGTGCAGGGGCCGGATCCGGCCGAGGCGGCCGGCCGGGAGGTGCGCGGTGACCAGCGGATCCGGGGTCAGGGCGAGGAACAGCTGGTGCTCGTCCCGGACCCGCCAGAGCTCGGGGCGGGCGACGTCGATGAGCCGCTGGTCGGGCAGCAGCCACTGCTCGTCGAAGGGCTCGCGGAGCACCCGTACGGGGTCGGGGCAGGGGCCGGGGGCGTCGGCGAAACGCGCCGTGGCCGCCGAGCGCTGCCCGGGCAGGGCGGCCGCCCCGGCGTCGGGCCTGCGGCTGCGGCTCGGGCGGAACAGGCGCTCCCGCTCGGCCCCTTCGGAGCCGGTCAGGGCCGCCCAGCGGGCGCGCAGGGACGCCGGATCGGGTGCGGACACCCAGTCCCGGCCCAGGCGCAGGCCGCCCACGGCCCAGGGCATCAGATCCTCAAGCAGCGGTACGTCTTCGCTCACGCCGCCGATGGTAGCGACGGGATCCGATGGCCGGGCTGCGTCCAGGCCGAAGAGCTACGCTCCTTATGTACGCATACGTACGGTATCGACCGAGGAGGCTCAGGAGGCGGTCATGAGCCAGTACGACGAATACACGACCCCGTCGCAGGCCGAGGGCGAGCGCCTCGACGAGGACATGGACGAGGCCCAGCGCAAGCAGCAGCAACACCCCCAAGCGATGCGCACCACGCCGTCGCAGGCGGAGGGCGAGCGCACCAGGGAGGACGACGAGAAGTAGCCGGGCGGTGCAGCACGGCGTCGGACACGTGGGCCGTCGGTGCGCGCGCGGGAGCGTGCGTGGATCGGTGCGCGCGGGTCGGTGCGCGCGGGGGAGCGTGCGTGGGTCGGTGCGCGCGGGTCAGTGCGCGTCGACCGTCACCGTGAAGGAGAACCTGTCGCCGCGGTAGCGGATCCGGGCCACGTCCACCACCCGGCCGTCCTCGTCGTACGTGACGCCGGTGTAGTGCAGGATCGGGCTCAGCAGCGGGACCTGGAGCAGCTCGGCCGTCTCCGGGTCCGCGAGCCGCGCCTCCACCGTGTCCGTGATCCGGCTAATGCGGACGCCGACGATGTCCCGCAGGACCTTCGTCATCGGCCAGCGCTCGAGATCGGCGAGGTCCACGGCCTCGGCGAACTCCGGCAGGACCGCGTTCTCCGCCCAGTTCGTCGGCTCGCCGCTCTCCCGGTCGTGGCGCAGGCGGCGGTACGTGACCACCTCGGGCGTGCCCGGGAAGTGCTCCAGCAGCTCCCCGGCCACAGCCGTCCGGCCGTGGCCGAGGATCGTCGTGCGATCGCCCGACTGCTGGGCCACGATCGCGTCGACCGAGCCCAGCAGCCGGACCGGGGCGCTGCGCAGCGCACCCGGCTCGATGAAGGTGCCGCGCCTCCGGTGCCGGCTGATCAGGCCCTCGCCCTCCAGCTCCTTGAGCGCCTGGCGCATGGTCAGCACGCTCACCCCGTAGTGCTCGGCGAGCTGCTCCTCGGTGGGCAGGCGCAGCGACGCGTCGGGGGTGCGCCCCAGTATCGAGGCGCGCAGTGACTGCGACACCTGGTACCAGAGCGGCAGCTTCCGGTTCAGTACCAGCGAGTCGGGGGCGAAGGCGGTCACGGCTGGATCTCCGAACGGCTGGACAGGGGGGACGTGCGGCGCATGCAGGGTATGCAGTGCAGGTCAGGCGCGGAAGTGGCGCTGCAGACCCTGCCACACGTCGTCGTAGCCGCGCTGGAGGTGATCCGCGCCGGCCGCCTGCGCAGTGGCGGTGATCGGCCAGCGGGTCTCGAACATGAAGGCCAGGCCGTCGTCGATCTTCTGCGGCTTCAGCTCGGCGGCGCTCGCCCGGTCGAAGGTCTCGTGGTCGGGACCGTGTGCGGACATCATGTTGTGCAGCGAGCCGCCGCCGGGGACGAAGCCCTCGGCCTTGGCGTCGTAGGCACCCTCGATGAGACCCATGTACTCGCTCATCACGTTGCGGTGGAAGTACGGCGGGCGGAAGGTGTCCTCGCCGACCAGCCAGCGCGGGGCGAAGACCACGAAGTCGACGCCCGCCAGGCCCGGGGTGTCGGAGGGCGAGGTCAGGACCGTGAAGATCGACGGGTCGGGGTGGTCGTAGCTGATCGAGCCCAGGACGTTGAAGCGGCGCATGTCGTAGACGTACGGGACGTTGCTGCCGTGCCAGGCGACGACGTCGAGCGGGGAGTGGTCGTAGGTCGCCGACCAGAGGTTGCCGCAGAACTTGTTGATCACCTCGGTCGGGCGCTCGACGTCCTCGTACGCGGCCACGGGGGCCTGGAAGTCCCGCGCGGCGGCGAGGCCGTTGGCGCCGATCGGGCCCAGGTTCGGCAGCTCGAAGGGCTGGCCGTAGTTCTCGCAGACATAGCCGCGGGCGTCGGCGTCCAGCAGCTCGACGCGGAAGCGGACGCCGCGGGGGATGAGGGCCATGTCGCCCGGGCGGGCGGCGAGCAGACCCAGCTCGGTGCGCAGGAGCAGCCCGCCGCGCTCGGGGACGATCAGCAGCTCGCCGTCGGAGTCGCTGAACACCCGGTCGGTCATGTCGGCGTTGGCGGCGTAGAGGTGGATGGCCATGCCGGCGCGCTGGGCGGCGTCGCCGTTGCCGCCGAGGGTCCACAGGCCGGAGAGGAAATCGGTGCCGGGAGCCGGGGCGGGCAGCGGGTTCCAGCGGAGCCGGTTGGGGTCCGGGACGGCCTCGGTGAAGGGCGCGGAGCGCAGGGCCCCGTTGTCGATCCGGGTGAAGGGCGGGTGGGCGGCCGAGGGGCGGATCCGGTAGAGCCACGAGCGGCGGTTGTGGGTGCGGGGCTCGGTGAAGGCGCTGCCGCTGAGCTGCTCGGCGTAGAGGCCCAGGGGGGCGCGCTGCGGCGAGTTCCGGCCGATCGGCAGCGCGCCGGGGACGGCCTCCGAGCTGTGCTCGTTGCCGAAGCCGGTGAGGTACTCCAGTGCCTCTGCCGTCTTCCTGGCCTGCTCGCTCATGTGCTGCTCCCGCTCCGTCGAAGGAATCCTATGGTCGACAGTAGGATTCCGCGGCCCGCACGTCAACGGTGAACCGGGGGCCGGCCGGGCCGGCGGGCCGCGGAAGGGCGGCGGGCGGGTGGCGGACGAGCGGCAGATGGGCGCCGGACGGGCGGCAGGTGAGCGGCAGGTGATCGGCGGGTGGGTGCCGGATGGGTGCCTGATGGGTGCTGGATGGGCGGGAAAGTCGGGAAAGGTCGGGCGGTGAGAGCGGGCACGCCGACGGGCGGGAACACGGATTCGGTCGAGGGGGATCCCAAAAGATGAACATTGCTCTACTCTCACGCGCATGTCGTGGACCCGCAGGTTCCCTGCCGTGCCGGCGGCGCTCCTCGCCGCCCTCCTCGCCCTCCTGTCACTCCTCGTCGCCGCGCCCGCCGCGAGCGCGCACGAGGAGCGCCCGATCACCCTTCCCGACGGCTCCGGATCGGTACCCGAGTACCGCACGGCGGAGCCCGACCTGATCGTCTGCAAGACCGACCGGCCCGCCTTCGAGCGCCGGATATCCGCCTTCCCCGAAGAGCTCAGGCAGCGCAACCTCGCCCTCTACGAGCGGTGCGAGAAGAGCGGCTACCGGCACCTGCAGGAGGCCGTCGACGCCGTCGACCGGCCCGGCATGAACATCGCGATCCTCCCCGGCCTCTACGAGGAGGAGCCCTCGCTGCCCAAGCCGACGGGGGAGTGCGCGGCGCTCAAGGCCCCCGAGTCCTCGCTCGGCTACCAGATCCTGTCCTACGAGCAGCAGGTGCAGTGCCGGCACAACCAGAACCTCGTCGCGATCCTCGGCAAGACGAACCTGCAGATCGAGGGCACGGGCGCGTCCCGCCTCGACGTGGTCGTCGACGCCAAGTACCAGAAGCTGAACGCCATCCGCGCCGACAAGTCCAACGGCATCTACTTCCGCAACTTCACCGCCCAGCGCACCACCTTCAACTCGCTGTACGTGCTCGCGGGCGACGGCTTCGTCATCGACGACGTGCTGACCCGCTGGAACGACGAGTACGGCTTCCTGACCTTCGCCAGCGACCACGGGCTCTACAAGAACTGCGAGTCGTACGGGAACGGCGACTCCGGCATCTATCCGGGCAGCGCCTCGAACATCAACGACGGCCGCGGCTACGAGGTCCCCCGCTACTCCATCGAGATCACCGGCTGCCGCAGCCACCACAACATGGTCGGGTACTCCGGCACCGCGGGCGACTCGGTGTGGGTGCACGACAACGAGTTCGACCAGAACATGGGCGGCGCCTCGATGGACAGCGCCTTCCCCGGACACCCCGGACTCCCGCAGAACCACGCCAAGTTCGAGCGGAACCTGATCCACGACAACAACCAGGACTACTACCGCCACGTCGCCGACGGCACCTGCGCCAAGCCGCCGATCGAGCGCGGCTACGAACGCGGCGTCGTCTGCCCGCAGATCTCCATGCCGCCGGGCACCGGAATCATCACCGCGGGCGGCAACTGGAACCTCTACGAGGGCAACTGGGTGTACGGCCACCAGCGCGCGGGCTTCTTCCTCAGCGCGGTGCCCGCCTTCATCCGCGGCGAAGAGGCGTGGTCGAAGCAGACGGACACCTCCCACCACAACCGCTACGCCGGAAACGTCATGGGCAAGGACAAGTCCGGTGCCGCCCGCCCCAACGGCATGGACGTGTGGTGGGACGGCCAGGGGCGCGGCAACTGCTGGCAGGACGGACCCGACGGCTCCACCCCGGGCACGGTCCCGCAGTGCGGTGAGCGCCGCGGCGCCGTCTCCGGGGCGTCCGCCCGCCTGGTCGGTGAACCGGTCAAGCTGGTCCAGCTCCTCGTCTGCGCCGACTACAACGTCCAGGCGCGCAAACTCCCGGCCGGCTGCGACTGGTACGGCTCGCGCGGCCTGGAGCGGGTGGAGACCCAGCTCGCGCTCGCCGTGGCGGCGGTACTGCTCCTGGTCGGCGGAGTCCTGTGGTGGCGCCGCCTGCGCGGCTCCCGTCTGGGCACGGCCGCCACCCTTGCCGGGCTCGCGGGCCTGGCCCTGGACGTGGCCGGCTCCACCATGCCCCTGACCGCCACCTTCGTCCCGGCGCTCGCCCTCCTCCTGCTCGGCCTGTGGTGGACCGGCGCCGGCCTGGTCCTGCGCGCCGACCGCCCCTGGCTGGCCCGCCTGACCCTGCTGCTGGCCGGGCTCACCCTGCTGGACGCCTTCGACAAGGCCGTCCTGATGATCCCCTGGACCCCCCTGAGCCCCGCCTGGGTACGGGCCCTGGTCGCCGTGGTCTGGGTCCTGTGGGCGGTGGTGGCCTCGGCCCGCCCCGGCACCCCGGCCCACCCGGCCGGCCCGGGCGAGGACCCCGCGGGCGACCGCGCCCCGGTCCCGGCAGGCCCCGCCCCGACCCTGCGCGCGGCGGCCCCCGAGCCCCCGGCGGCCCAGGACCCCACGCCGTGACCCCCGCCCAGGCCCGCCCCGGCCCGAGGAGGCCAGCCGTGACCCCAAGGCCCGACGGCGACCGACCGGCCGACGACGACCGGCTCGCCGATGACAACCGGCCCTGCTTCGCCAACCGGCCCGGAGAGGACGACCTGTCCCACGAGGGCAGTCGGTCCTACGAGAGCGACCGGTCCTACGAGGACAGCCGGTGCGACGCTTGCGGTACGCCGCCCCGCGCGGCCCGCAGGCTCGGCCGGACCGCCCGCGCCGCGGCCCTCCTCGCCCTCGCCCTGCTCCTGGCGGGCGGGGCGGTGACGGGCTGCGGCGGGCGGGCCACCACCCACCACAAGCCCGGCACCAGCCACGAGCAGGCCTCGGGTGACGTGGGCACCCTGCTCACCGCGACCGACGCCGTCGGCCACCGGCTCCGCGAGGTCCCGGCCCAGGGCGCGCCGGAGGTCCAGCTGACCGTCCGCCCCGACTCCGAGGACGGCTGGAACCTCCAACTGGGGGTGAAGAACTACCGCTTCACCCCCGACAGCACCGGCGGCGCCGCCCTTCCGGGCGCGGGCCACGCCCACTTGGAGCTCGACGGACGGAAGCTGGCCCGGCTGTACGGCCCCTGGTTCCACCTGCCCGCGGCGCAGGTACCCGAGGGCGCGCACACCCTGACCGTCCGTCTCTACGCGGACGACCACACCGCCTGGGCGGTCTCCGGCAAGCCGGTCGAGGGCACGGCCCAGCTCACCCCCTCCGCCGCCGGCCAGCCCGGCGGACACGGCCACGGTGGTGCACCGAGCCAGAGCGCGGCACCGGAGCAGGCCGACCGGACGGTCACCATCACCGTCCGGGACGGCAAGGTCAGCCCTGCCCCCGCCCGCACCGAGCTGCGGCGCGGAGAGCGTGTGGCCCTGCGCGTCACCAGCGACCGCGCGGACACGCTGCACGTCCACGGCTACGACAAGGAACTCGCCCTGCCGGCAGGCCAGGAGGCCACCCTGATCCTGACGGCCGACCGCACGGGCCTCTTCGAGGTCGAGACCCACGAGTCCAGCCTCGTCCTGACCCAACTCCTCGTCCGATGACCCGCCCCAGCCCCACCCCCGCTCCGGCATACCGGCCTGCCCCCGTCCCGGCACGCCGGCCTGAACGGGAGCCCGTGCCCCGGCCCGTGCCCGGGTCTGCGTCCCGGCCTGCGCACGAACCCGTGCCCCGGCCTGTGTCCGGGTCCGCGTCGAGGCCTGCCCGCGAGCCCGCGCCCCGGCCGGGGCACGGGTCATGTCCCGGGTCCGCACCCGGGCCTGTGCCCGCACCCGGGCCTGTGCCCGCACCCGGGCCTGTGCCCGCACCCGGGTCTGTGCCCGCACCCGGGTCTGTGTCCGCACCCGGGCCTGTGCCCGCGCCCGCGCCCGCGCCCGTGCCCGCGCCCGTGCCCGTGCCCGCGCCCGTGCCCGGGTCCGCGCCCGCGCCCGCGCCCGGGTCCGGGTTCGCGGCCGGGTTCGGGTATGCGTCCTCACCCGCGCCCGCGCCCGCGCCCGAGTCGGGGCCCGTGGTCCGGCCTGTGCGCCGACCCGCGCCCGGTTCCGCGCAGCGTCCCGTACCCGTACCCGGGCCCGCACCCCGGCCCGGTCTCCCGGTGGCGGCGGTCCCGCGCGTCGCCCCGGTCCGGCCGCCCGGACTCGGGCCCGAGTCCGGGATGCCTCGCCGCGGCGTCGGCTGGACACCGCCCCGGGCGGGCCGATGGTGAGCCCCCTCGGGTCGGGCTCCGCCCCGGGCGCCGGCGATGCTGGCCACGGCCAGGGCGTGGTCCTTCACCCGGCCGATCCGCTCACCTCGCTCGCGCACGGGATCGGGTCCCAGCACGATCTGCCGATCTCTCCCTTCTACGCCTTCGCCGGTGCCTTCGCCGCACTGTTCGTCTCCTTTCTCGCACTCGGCCTGCTCTGGTCCACCTCCCGCTTCCGTGGAGAGCGCTCGGGCCTCGCCCTGCCCGCCGCCCTCCAGCGGGTGGCCGACGCGCCCGCCACCCGGACCGCCCTGCGCGAGCTGGGGCTCGCCGCCGCGCTCGCCGTCCTGCTCCACCTCCTCCTCGGTCCCGACGACCCCGCGCACAACCCCGCTCCCGGTGCCGTCTACGTCCTCCTCTGGGTCGGACTCGTCCCCGCCTCCCTCCTCCTCGGCCCCGTCTGGCGCCTGCTCAACCCGCTCCGCACCCTGCACCGCCTGCTCTCCCGGGCCCTGCGTCGCCGCGGCCCCGGCCGCCCCCTCCCCGCCCGGCTCGGCCAGTGGCCGGCCGCCGCCGGCCTGTTCGGCTTCACATGGCTCGAACTCGTCGCTCCCGATTCCGCATCCACCACCACCCTCCTGATCGCCATCACCACCTACGCCACCGCCCAACTGCTGCTCGCCGCCCGCTTCGGCGAGCGCTGGTTCGACGACGGCGACGCCTTCGAGGCGTACTCCGACCTCCTGGCCCGGCTCTCCCCCCTCGGCCGTCGCAGCGACGGCCGCCTCGTTCTCCGTAACCCCTTCCACGGACTCGACGCGACACCCGAGCGGCCCGGACTCGTCGCCACCGTCTGCGTCCTCCTCGGGTCCACCGCCTACGACGGCTTCTCCGACAACCCCTCGTGGATCAACGTCCTCCAGACCTCCCCCCTGGGCCGCACCCCCACGGCCACACTCGGACTGCTCGCCTCCATCGCCCTTGTCGCCACCCTCTACTGCCTCTGCGCGGCGGCCACCCGCCTCGTCAGCGGCCCGCACCCAGGCCCCCTGACCGCCTTCGCGCACTCACTCGTACCGATCGCGCTCGGCTATCTCATCGCCCACTACTTCTCCCTCCTGGTAGTCGAAGGACCACGCACAGTAAGCATGGCACTCGGCACTGACAACGCCCCAGAACCCGTGCCGCCACTGGGTCCCGGCGGCCTCGCGGCCCTCCAGGTCATCGCCGTCGTCACCGGTCACGTGCTCGGCGTCGTCGCCGCCCACGACCGTTCCGTACGCCTCTTCCCGCCCGCCAGAGCGGTGGCCGGGCAGCTGCCGCTGCTGGCGCTGATGATCACTTACACAGTCGGAGGGCTCAGTCTTCTGCTGAACTGAGGCCCCCACCGAACCGAGAAGCGAGGAGCGGCATGATGGACCCCGTGCCTCCCGCCCACTCCCTGCGCCGTACGCCGATCCAGCAGCGCAGCGCCGACCGGCTCGCCCGGATCCTCGACGCCTGCGCCGACCTGCTGGACGAGACGGGGTACGAGAACCTCAGCACCCGCGCCGTGGCCCTGCGCGCCAGCGTGCCGATCGGCTCGGTCTACCGCTTCTTCGGCAACAAGCGGGCCATGGCCATCGCCCTCGCCCACCGCAACCTGGACCGCTACGTCGACGGCATCGCGGACCGGCTCGCCGACCTCCCGGCCACCGACTGGCGGCCCGTCGTGGACGCGGTACTCGACGAATACCTGGCCATGAAGCGCAGCGTTCCCGGCTTCGCCCTCGTCGACTTCGGTGTGCCCGCGCCGCCGGCCGAGGGGCCCGAGGCGGACCCCAACCACCAGGTTGCCGACCGTCTGACCGAGCTGCTCTCCGCGCACCTGGGCCTGACCCCCGACGCCACCCTCGAACGGGCCGTGCTCGTCGCCGTCGAGGCCACCGACGCGCTGATACAACTCGCCTTCCGCGCCGATCCGGCCGGGGATCCCGGCATCGTCGCCGAGACTCGCGCGATGATGCACGCCTACCTCGCCCGCGTGCTGGGCTGATCCCCACTCGTCCCGATCCCGGGTCGCGCTCCCGGTCTCGATCCCGGTTCCCGCCCCGGCCCCGGTCTCGATCCCGGTTCCCGCCCCTGCCTCGGTCCCGGTTCCATCCCCGGCCCCCGTCCCCCGGCCGGTTCCGCAGCCGCAACCGCAGCCGGGCGGTGCCGCGCCGGCTCGTACCCACTCGGTCCCGCACACCCCTCCCATCCATGCGTACCGGTCGGTATGCTCGATGCAGCCCGCGTGCCCGTGCCGCAGACCGCCGCCCCTGGAGGGCTCATGTCCCGCACCGCCCTGCGCATCTGTCCCCTCTGCGAAGCCACCTGCGGCCTCACCCTCACCGTCGCGGACGGCGCGGTCACCGGCGCCCGCGGTGACCGCGAGGACGTCTTCAGCCGCGGCTTCATCTGCCCCAAGGGGGCCGCGTTCGGAGCGCTCGACTCGGACCCCGACCGGTTGCGCAGCCCCCTCGTCCGCCGCGACGGCCGACTGCGGGAGGCCACCTGGGAGGAGGCGTTCGACGCCATCGCCGCCGCCGTCCCCGCCGTCGTCCGGGAGTACGGTCCCCAATCGGTCGGCGTCGTCCTCGGCAACCCGAACGTCCACACCATGGCCGGCGCCCTCTACCCGCCCCTGCTCCTCAAAGCGCTCGGCACCCGCAACCTCTTCACCGCCAGCACCCTCGACCAGATGCCCAAGCACGTGTCCAGCGGACTGCTCTTCGGTGACCCCTTCGCCATCCCCGTCCCCGACCTCGACCGGACCGACTTCCTGCTGCTCCTGGGCGCCAACCCGGTGGAATCCAACGGCTCCCTGTGCACCGCCCCCGACTTCCCGGGCCGGCTCAAGGCCCTGCGGGCCCGCGGCGGCACCCTCGTCGTCGTCGACCCGCGCCGTACGCGCACCGCCGCGCTCGCCGACCGCCACCTCGCGCCGAGGCCCGGCAGCGACGCGCTGCTGCTCGCCGCCCTCGCGCACACCCTGATCGAGGAGAAGCTCGCGGCCCCCGGCGCGCTCGAGGAACACAGCGAGGGCATCGGGGAACTCGGCGCCGCGCTCGGGAGTTTCACTCCTGAGGCCGTCGCACCCGCATGCGACCTCACGGCCGCCGAGATCCGCACCCTCGCCCGCGAGCTCGCGGCCGCGCCCGCCGCCGCCGTCTACGCGCGGATCGGCAGCTGCACCGTCGAGTTCGGCACGCTCGCGAGCTGGCTGGTCGACGTACTGAACGTCCTGACCGGCAACCTCGACCGGCCCGGCGGGGCCCTCTTCCCGCTCTCCGCGACGGCCCCCGCGCCCCGGCCCGCGGGCCCGGGCAAAGGGTTCGCCCTGGGCCGCTGGTCGAGCCGGGTGGCCGGCCACCCCGAGGTCAAGGGCGAGTTGCCCATGGCCGCGCTCGCCGAGGAGATCGAGACCCCGGGTGACGGGCGGATCCGGGTACTGCTCGCCATCGCCGCCAACCCGGTCCTGTCCGCACCCGACGGCGACCGGCTGGACCGAGCACTGGCCGGCCTCGACTTCATGGTCTCGGTCGACCCGTACCTGAACGAGACCTCACGGCACGCGCACGTCGTCCTGCCACCGCCGCCGCCCTCCCGCAGCGCCCACTTCGACTTCGCCTTCAACGGGTTCGCCGTGCGCAACCAGGCCCGCTACTCGCCCGCGGCCCTCCCGCCAGAGGAGGGGCTCATGGACGAGTGCGAGATCCACGCGCGCCTGATCCTCGCCGCTTCCGGACTGCACGGGGCACCGCCCGAGGCCGTCGACGAGCGCGTCGTCGCCGACAGCCTGGCCCGGGCCGTTGCCGACCCCCACTCACCCCTGCACGGCGGTGACCCGCAGCAGCTGAGCAGCCTGCTCACCGGCCGCACCGGACCCGAGCGGCGGCTCGACCTGATGCTGCGCACGGGCCCCTACGACCTGACCCTCGACGATCTGCGGCAGGCGCCGCACGGCATCGACCTCGGCCCGCTGCGGCCCCGGCTCCCGGGCGTGCTGAAGACCCGCAGCGGCAGGATCGAGCTGCTCCCGGACCCGATCGCGGCCGAACTCCCCAGGCTGCGCGCGGCGCTCGCCGACCGCCTCGCCGCCCTGGTGCTCGTGGGCCGCCGCCATCTGCGGTCCAACAACAGCTGGTTGCACAACGTCCCGGCCCTCACCGGAGGTTCCAACCGCTGCACCCTTCAGGTCCATCCGCAGGACGCGGACCGGCTGGGCCTCGTCGACGGAGGCCGGGCCAGGATCACCGCCGACGGCGGGAGCCTGGAGGTGCCGGTCGAGGTCACCGACGCCGTCCGCAGAGGTGTGGTGAGCCTCCCGCACGGCTGGGGTCACAACCGCTCCGGCTCGCGGCTGTCGGTCGCCGCCGCGGTGCCCGGCGTCAACGTCAACCAGCTGCTCGACGGCTCCCGGCTGGACCGGCTCTCCGGCACGGCGGTGCTCAACGGCTTCCCCGTCGAGCTCACACCCCTGCCCTGAGCTGCAGTTTTGCTCGTATTGCTCACGCGTAGAGGTCTTGTTGGCGCCAGAGGGGGGCACCTACCTTCCCCACATGCTGACCTTCCTCGGCTTTGCCATGATCGCGACCTTCCTGGTCCTGATCATGATGAAGAAAATGTCGCCCATGGCGGCGCTTGTCCTCATCCCCGCACTTTTCTGCGTGTTCGCAGGGAAGGGCGCGCACCTCGGCGACTACGTCATCGACGGCGTCGGCAAGCTCGCTCCGACCGCCGCCATGCTGATGTTCGCCATCGTCTACTTCGGCGTGATGATCGACGTCGGCCTCTTCGACCCGATCGTCCGCGGCATCCTGCGCTTCTGCAAGGCGGACCCGATGCGGGTGGTGGTCGGTACGGCCGTCCTCGCCGCGATCGTCTCGCTCGACGGCGACGGATCGACCACCTTCATGATCACCGTCTCGGCCATGTACCCGCTCTACAAGAGGCTCGGCCTGAGCCTGGTGGTCATGACGGGCGTCGCGGCCACGGCCAACGGTGTCATGAACACCCTCCCCTGGGGCGGCCCGACCGCCCGCGCCGCCACCGCCCTCAAGCTCGACGCCGCCGACATCTTCGTCCCGATGATCCCGGCCCTCGCGGTGGGTCTGCTGTTCGTGTTCGTCCTGGCGTACGTCCTCGGAGTGAAGGAGCGCCGCCGCGTCGGGATGCTGGCGCTGCCCGGCAGCGTGGAGCAGGAGACCGCCGAGGGGGAGCTGGTGGCGGCCGCTCCCGGTACCGCCGCCGCGGGCACGTCCACCCCCGGCGAGGGCTCCACCGGATCCCCCGCCTCCACCGCCGCCTCCGCCACCGCCCCCGGCCCCGCCTCCGCCACCGCCCCCCGAGGCGGTCAGGGCGCCGGCCCGGACGAGACCCCCGAGGAGGGCTTCCAGGGCCTGGATCCGCACCGCCCCACCCTGCGGCCCCGCCTGTACTGGTTCAACGCCGGCCTGACCGTCGCCCTGCTCACCGCGATGATCATGGAGCTGCTGCCCATCCCCGTACTCTTCCTGCTCGGCGCCGCCCTCGCCCTCACCGTCAATTTCCCGCACATGCCCGACCAGAAGGCCCGGATCGCCGCCCACGCCGACAACGTCCTGAACGTCGCCGGCATGGTCTTCGCCGCCGCCGTCTTCACCGGGGTGCTCACCGGAACCGGCATGGTCAAGCACATGGCCGACTGGCTCGTCGGAGCCATCCCGGAGGGCATGGGCCCGCACATGGCGCTGGTCACCGGCCTGCTCAGCCTGCCGCTCACCTACTTCATGTCCAACGACGGCTTCTACTTCGGTGTCCTGCCCGTCCTCGCCGAGGCGGGTGCCGCCCACGGGGTCTCCCCGCTCGAGATCGCCCGCGCCTCGCTCGTCGGCCAGGCGCTGCACATGTCGAGCCCGCTGGTTCCGGCCGTCTACGTCCTCGTCGGCATGGCCAAGGTCGAGTTCGGCGACCACACCCGGTTCACCGTGAAATGGGCGGCCCTGACCTCCCTCGTGGTCCTCGGGGCGGGGATGCTTTTCGGCATCATCTGACCTCCTGCACCCCCTGGTCAGCAAAAACTACCGACGCTAGTTTGTAGGGTGTTGGCGAGGTCGTATCTACGCGCTCGTGCGTGCTCGGGAGGAATGCCATGAAGGCCCACGACGGGATGTACATCGACGGCGCGTGGCGGCCCGCCGCCGGAAGCGAGCTGATCGAGGTCGTGAACCCGGCCGACGGCCAGGTCATCGCCCAGGTCCCGGCCGGTACCGGAGAGGACGTGGACGCGGCCGTACGGGCGGCCCGTGCGGCCCTCCCCGGCTGGGCGAGTACGCCTCCGGCCGAGCGGGGCGCGCTGATCGGCGCGCTCCGCGACGCACTGCTGGCACGCAAGGGCGAGCTGACCGACACCATCACCGCCGAGCTCGGGTCCCCGCTCGGCTTCTCGAAGGCGGTCCACGTCGGATCGCCGATCGCGGTGGCCGGCTCCTACGCCGAACTCGCCTCCTCGTACGCCTTCGAGGAGCGGATCGGTAACTCCACCGTGCTGCTGGAGCCGGTCGGCGTGGTCGCGGCCATCACGCCCTGGAACTATCCCCTGCACCAGGTCGTTGCAAAGGTGGCGCCCGCTCTCGCCGCCGGCTGCACCCTCGTCCTCAAGCCGGCCGAGGACACCCCGCTGACCGCACAGCTCTTCGCCGAAGCCGTGCACGAGGCGGGCATCCCGGCCGGAGTCTTCAACCTGGTGACCGGCACCGGCCCGGTGGCCGGGCAGGCCCTGGCCGCGCACGAGGGGGTCGACCTCGTCTCCTTCACCGGCTCGACCGCGGTCGGCAAGCAGATCGGCGCCACGGCCGGCGCCGCCGTGAAGCGGGTCGCCCTCGAACTGGGCGGCAAGTCGGCCAACGTCATCCTGCCCGGGGCCGACCTGGCCAAGGCCGTTGCGGCCGGCGTCGGGCACGTCATGAACAACACCGGCCAGAGCTGCAACGCGCTCACCCGGATGCTCGTCCACCGGGACCAGTACGAGGAGGCGGTCTCGCTCGCGGCCGCCGCCGTCGCCGACTACCCCACCGGCGACCCGCGCGAGGCGGGCACCCGCGTCGGCCCCGTCGTCAACGCCAAGCAGCACGAACGCGTCCGCGGATTCATCGCCAAGGGTGTGGAGGAAGGCGCGCGCCTGGTCGCGGGCGGGCCCGACGCGCCGCACGAGCAGGGGTACTTCGTGGCGCCGACGGTCTTCGCCGACGTCACGCCCGACATGACCATCGCGCAGGAGGAGATCTTCGGCCCGGTCCTGTCGATCCTGCGCTACGAGGACGAGGGCGAGGCCCTGCGCATCGCCAACGGCACCGTCTACGGCCTGGGCGGCGCCGTCTGGGCCGCCGACGAGGCGACGGCCGTGGCCTTCGCGCGCCGGATGGACACCGGGCAGGTGGACATCAACGGCGGCCGCTTCAACGTGCTCGCGCCCTTCGGTGGCTACAAGCAGTCGGGTGTCGGCCGCGAGCTGGGCCCGCACGGACTGGCGGAGTACCTCCAGACCAAGTCCCTGCAGTTCTGATCCCAGCCCGCCCGCCTGCCCGCCAGCCAGCCCGCCGAGCCCGCCCCGAAGACCGAAAGACGAGATGACGACCATGGTCCGCGCCGCCGTCCTGCCCGCCGTCGGAGCCCCGTTGGAGATACGGGACATCGTGCTGCCGGATCCCGGCTTCGGGCAGGTCCGGGTGCGGCTCACCGCAGCCGGGGTGTGCCACTCCGACCTCTCCCTCACGAACGGCACCATGCGTGTCCCCGTACCCGCCGTCCTCGGCCACGAGGGCGCGGGCACGGTCCTCGCGGTGGGGGAGGGCGTCACCCACGTCGCCCCCGGTGACGGCGTGGTGCTCAACTGGGCCCCGTCCTGCGGAGCGTGCCACCACTGCACCATCGGCGAGGTCTGGCTCTGCGCCACCGCACTCGCCGGGGTGGGCGCGGTCCACGCGCACGACGCGCAGGGCACCGCGCTGCACCCCGGGCTGAATGTGGCCGCCTTCGCCGAGGAGACCGTGGTCGCGGCCAACTGCGTGCTGCCCGCCCCGGCCGGGATCCCGCTTGCGGAGGCCGCTCTGCTCGGCTGCGCCGTCCTCACCGGCTACGGGGCCGTCCACCACAGCGCCCAGGTCCGCCCGGGCGAGTCGGTGGCCGTCTTCGGCGTCGGCGGTGTCGGCCTGGCCGCCCTTCAGGCCGCCCGGATCGCGCAGGCGGGTCCGGTCATCGCCGTCGACGTGTCCCCGGCCAAGGAGGAGCTGGCCCGCGCGGCCGGGGCCACCGAGTTCGTCCTGGCCTCCGACACCACCGCCCAGCAGATCCGTGCGCTGACCGGCGGCCGGGGTGCGGACGTCGCCGTCGAGTGCGTCGGCCGGGCGGAGACCATCCGGGGCGCCTGGGAGTCGACCCGACGCGGCGGCCGCACCACGGTCGTCGGGATCGGCGGCAAGGAGCAGCAGGTCACCTTCCACGCCCTGGAGATCTTCCACTTCGCCCGCACGCTCACCGGCTGCGTCTACGGCAACAGCGACCCCGCCCGCGATCTCCCGGTGATCGCCGAGCATGTCCGCGCGGGCCGCCTCGACCTCGGCGCACTGGTCACCGACCGCATCACCCTCGACGGCATCCCGGCCGCCTTCGACGCCATGCTGGCAGGCAAGGGAGGCCGCTCCCTCGTCGTCTTCGAGCCCGAGCGGACACAGTGGTAGCCCCACGGGATACGGGCGCCCGCGTCACGCCGTCTCCTTCAAGGCCTCGTACTGCAGGGACAGTCCGTCCAGCAGCGCCGTGAGGCCCGTTTCGAAGGCGCCCTCGTCCACCTCGCGCCCGCGTTCCGCGAGGAGGTGGGCCTGGCCGAGGTGGGGGTAGTCCGCCGGGTCGTATGCGGTTCGGTCGTCCACGAAACCCCGGGCGAAGGAGGCCACCGCCGAGCCCAGGATGAAGTACCGCATCAGCGCGCCGATCCGGGTCGCCTGCGCCGCGGGCCAGCCGGCCGCCGTCATGGCTCCGAACACCGCGTCCGCCAGCCGCAGCCCGGCGGGCCGGCGGCCCGGTCCGCGCGCCAGCACCGGCACGATGTTCGGGTGGTCCGCCAGGGCGTCCCGGTACGAGTGCGCCCACGCGTGCAGGGCCGCCCGCCAGTCCGCGCCGCCACCGTCGAACATCGACAGGTCGACCCGTGCGCTCACCGAGTCCGCCACCGCCTCCAGGATCTCGTCCTTGGTGCGGAAGTGGTTGTAGAGGGAGGGCCCGCTGACCCCGAGCGCGGCCGCGAGCCGCCGCGTCGACACCGCCTCCAGCCCCTCCGCGTCCACCAGGGCGCCGGCCGCCTCGATGATGCGGTCCCGGCTGAGAAGGGGCTTGCGCGGTCTGGCCATGCGCCACATAGTAGGGCCTGCCCGCCATAAACTACCGGTGCTAGTTAAAGGTCCCGGTCGCGCCCCGGAGGTACCCGGTGAATCTGGAGCTGAGCGAGGAGCAGACGGCTGTGCGCCGGCTCGCCCGTGAGTTCACCGAGCGCGAGGTCGTCCCGTACGCCGCCGAGTGGGACCGCGCCGAGAGCGTGGACCGGGCCATCGTGAAGAAGTTGGGCGCGCTCGGCTTCCTCGGCCTCACCGTGCCCGAGGAGTACGGCGGCTCCGGCGGCGACCACCTCTCCTACGTCCTGGTCACCGAGGAGCTCGGCCGCGGCGACTCCGCCGTGCGCGGCATCGTCTCCGTCTCCCTCGGCCTGGTCGCCAAGACCATCGCGGCCTGGGGTACCGAGGAGCAGAAGCGCTCCTGGCTGCCCCGCCTGTGCTCCGGCGACGCGCTGGGCTGCTTCGGTCTGACCGAGCCCGGCACCGGCTCCGACGCCGGCAGCCTCACCACCCGCGCCGTGCGCGAGGGGGACGCGTACGTCCTCGACGGCAGCAAGATGTTCATCACCAACGGCACCTGGGCCGATGTGGTGCTGCTCTTCGCCCGCACCGGCGACGAGCCCGGCCACCGCGGGGTCTCGGCCTTCCTCGTCCCCACCGGCACACCCGGGCTGACCCGCCGCGAGATCCACGGCAAGCTCGGCCTCCGCGGCCAGGCCACCGCCGAACTCGTCCTCGACGGCGTCCGCGTGCCCGCCTCCGCGATGCTCGGCCCCGAGGGCAAGGGCTTCTCCGTCGCCATGTCCGCCCTCGCCAAGGGCCGGATGTCGGTCGCCGCCGGCTGTGTCGGCATCGCCCAGGCGGCCCTGGACGCGGCGCTCTCGTACGCCGCCCAGCGCGAGCAGTTCGGCAAGCCGATAGCCCACCACCAGCTGGTCCAGGAGCTCATCGCCGACATCTCCGTCGATGTGGACGCGGCCCGGCTGCTGACCTGGCGGGTGGCCGACCTCATCGACCGCGGGCAGCCCTTCGCCACCGAGTCCTCCACCGCCAAGCTCTTCGCCTCCGAGGCCGCCGTGCGCGCCGCGAGCAACGCCCTCCAGGTGCACGGCGGGTACGGCTACATCGACGAGTACCCGGCGGGCAAGCTGCTGCGCGACGCCCGCGTGATGACCTTGTACGAGGGCACCAGCCAGATCCAGAAGCTGCTCATCGGCCGTGCCCGTACCGGGATTTCCGCCTTCTGAACCCGGTTCGCCCCCGCCCCCGCCCCCGCCCCGCTCCGCCGGGTGCAGGTGCCGGTTGAGTACCCGCATGAGTACGTGTGCGGATGTGTTCCCGCGCGGTCCGACCGATGCTCGACCCATGAACGAGACACCGGTCAAGCAGCAGAGCACGGGGGCGTACTACGGCCAGGCCGTCGCCTCCTTCGGTATCGCCATGGGCGCCGTGGCCGTGGGGATCTACAACCTCGAGACGAACGGCTGGGTGCGAGCCTTCCTCGGCATCGCGGTCCTGTACCTCACCACCTCGGCCTTCACCCTCGCCAAGGTGATCCGCGACCGCCAGGAGGTCACCCAGATCGTCAGCCGGGTGGACCAGGCCAGGATGGAGAAGATCATGGCCGAGTACGACCCCTTCTCGCCGAAGTAGCCGGCCCGGCTCGCTCGGCAACGCTAAGCGCTTGCTCACCCTCCGGTAAGGTGTTCACTTCCACATGGCGAAGAGGTGAGCGAGCGATGGACAGCGCGGAGGATACGGTCGACGGCTACCGGCCGTGGTCCGAGGTCACCCCCGACGCCGCACGGCGGCTGCTCGTCGCCGCCGTCGACGCCTTCGCCGAGCGCGGCTACCACGCCACCACCACACGTGACATCGCGGGCCGTGCCGGTATGAGCCCGGCCGCGCTCTACATCCACTACAAGACCAAGGAAGAGCTGCTCCACCGGATCAGCCGGATCGGCCACGACAAGGCGCTGGAGATCCTGACCATCGCCGCCGACGGTCCCGGCTCCGCAGCCGACCGGCTCGACGCCGCGGTGCGGTCCTTCGTACGGTGGCACGCGGCGCATCACACCACCGCGCGCGTGGTCCAGTACGAGCTCGACGCGCTCGCTCCGGAGCACCGCTCCGAGATCGTGGCGCTGCGCCGGCGGAGCGACGCCGCCGTGCGCCGCATCCTCGCCGACGGAGTGGCCGCGGGGGAGTTCGACGTCCCCGACGTGCCGGGCACCACGCTCGCCGTGCTGTCGCTGTGCATCGATGTGGCCCGCTGGTTCAGCGTGGCCGGGCAGCGCACCCCCGACGAGGTCGGCGGGCTCTACTCCGACCTCGTGCTCCGCATGGTGGCCGCGCGCCCGGCCCCCCAGAAGTAGTTCAGGCGCGCGTCAGAAGTAGTAGCGCGACACCGATTCCGCCACGCACACCGGCTTGTCGCCGCCCTCGCGCTCGACCGTGACCGTGGCCGTGACCTGTACGCCGCCGCCCGCCTCCGTGACCTCCGTGATCACAGCGGTGGCGCGCAGCATCGAACCGACCGGCACCGGGGCCGGGAAACGCACCTTGTTCGTCCCGTAGTTGAGGCCCATCCGCATGCCCTCGACCCGCATGATCTGCGGTACCAGGATGGGCAGCAGGGACAGGGTCAGGTAGCCGTGCGCGATGGTGGAACCGAAGGGTCCGTCCGCCGCGCGCTCCGGGTCCACGTGGATCCACTGGTGATCGCCGGTGGCGTCCGCGAAGAGGTCGATCCGCTTCTGGTCCACCTCCAGCCACCCGCTGGGGCCGAGCGGTTCGCCGATTCCGGCGTGCAGCTCCTCGGCGGACGTGAAGACCCTCGGCTCGGCCATGCCCTGCTCCTGTCTCTGGCGGATGTCCCGCTCGGATGTCCCGCTCGGATGTCCCGCTCGGATGTCCCGCGCGTGACCCACGCAGGCGACTCGCGGACGAATAAGCGCTTGCTCAGCATGCTGGGGGCCGTATGCGTATGTCAACGGACCTCCGACTACGCTCGGCGGGGTGCCGCAGATTCCCGAGAAAATCCACGAACTCACCGTCGGTCAGCTGTCCGCCCGTAGCGGCGCGGCCGTCTCGGCGCTCCACTTCTACGAGTCCAAGGGCCTGATCAGCAGCCGTCGCACCTCCGGCAACCAGCGCCGCTACACCCGCGACGCGCTGCGCCGCGTGGCCTTCGTCCGTGCCGCCCAGCGCGTGGGCATCCCGCTGGCCAGCATCCGCGAGGCACTCGCCCAGCTACCCGAGGAGCGCACCCCCAACCGCGAGGACTGGGCCCGTCTCTCCGAGGCCTGGCGCGCCGAGCTCGACGAGCGCATCACCCGCCTCGGCCGGCTGCGCGACCACCTGACGGACTGCATCGGCTGCGGCTGTCTGTCCATGGAGACCTGCGCACTGTCCAACCCGGACGACGTCTTCGGCGAGCGGCTCACCGGCTCGCGGCTGTAGCCGCCGCCTCCGCGACCATGTCGCGGGCCGCCGCCACCAGTTCGGCGTTCGACCGCGCCGGGCGCCCGCCGGGCAGCTGCGTCACGTCCCCTACGCCGGTCCGCACACCGGTGCCGCACCGCGCGGCCAGCCGCAGCACCGGCCAGGCGGCCGCGTCCCGCCCGTACAGCAGCACCGGCACCGGCGGCAGCCCGCGCAACCCCGCCACCAGGGCCGGATCGGCCGCCGCGAGCTCGGCCGAGAGCCGGACCCGCCCGGGCTCGCGCACCGGCCAGGCCAGGAACCGGGCCAGCGGTTCCGGCCCGGCCGGGCCGCCCATGGGCACCACCGCGTCCACCGCCACCCCCCGCGCCAGCAGGGCCCGGGCGAGCTCGCCGGCCCCCGGCTGCCCGAAGTCCACCACCGCCCGGTCCGGCAGCACGGTCCACGAAGCCACCCGCTCCAGCCGCCCCGCGGGATCGGGCTCGGCCGCAATGCCCACCGACACCGAAAGCGCTACGCCGACCCCCGTGCGCCGCAGCACCTCCAGTACCGGTCCGACCACCCGCGGCGAGAGGCTCTCCCGCCCGCACGGCGTCCGCGGGTGCACCAGCACCTCGCCGGCCCCGGCCGCGACGGCCGCCAGGGCCGACTCCGCCAGAGCCCCGGGCGACATCGGCACGGCCGGGCCGTCGCCCGCGTCCCGCGAGCCGTTCAGCGACACCGCCACCGCCACCGGCGCCGCTGCCTGTGACGCCACCGCCGCCGGCACCGAAGCGGGCCGCGACGACGGCCTCACGCCGCTTCCCCGGTGGGGATGTCCGCCAGGGCCGGTCTGGGCACCACGATCCCGCAGCCCGCGCACACCGGCCCGTCCCAGGCCAGCGCCCCCGCCCACGGCCCGAGCGGAGCCACCTCCGGCCAGTGCAGTTCGGTGTCCCCGCAGACCGGGCACCCCGTCCCCGGCTCCGACTCCAGCGCCCGCACCAGCCTCCGCAGCACCTCGCCCAGCGTCCCCTCCGGCCGCACCCCCGGATCCGCGCAGCGCACCACGGCGTCCCCGCTCCCGCCCCACGCCCACTCCGGGCGGCGCAGACCGTGGTGCTTCTCCCGCCGGCGCCGTTCCGCGAACTGCCGCTCGTACTCCAGCCAGACCGCCCGCGCGTCCTCCAGCTCCTCCAGTGCGGCGACCAGCCGCAGCGGATCGGCCCCCCGGTCCTCGGGAGCGATCCCGTGCCGGTCGCACAGGTGCCACCACGTGGCCCGGTGCCCGTACGGCGCGAACCGCTCCAGGCAGCGGCGCAGCGAGTGGCGCCGCAAGGCCCGGTCATTGCGCGCGTCGCGCACCTGGTAGGCCAGACTCCGGAATCCCGCCATCACACCATCACCTCCGCCGATGTGCCCAACATGCCCGGTCGGAGGCGGGCGCATGCGGGGGCGGTCGAGGCGTGCGGGTGGCACATGGCCAGAAGTCAGCGCCCCATGCGCCCCGCCGCCACCACCAGCCGGGCCAGCTCCTCGTGGCAGATGTCGCTGTGCGCCCCCGACGGGGCACCGCCGCGCCGCACCACGGAGCCCGCGTCCACGCTGACGCAACCGGCCGTCGGCACCCCCTCGCGCAGGGCGGTGTCGAGGCTCAGCCGGGGCGCACCCGGGACGGCCCGGACCCCGTCGTGACCGATCGCGCCCCACCGCTCGTCGAATCCCAGCAGACCGGCCGAATCCCCTGCCATCCGGGACGCCAGCGGGTAGAAGACCTTGAGTGCGGAGTCGTGCGGGGAGTGGCATGCGACGACCGGCCCGTCGACCCTGCGCTGGAGACCGCGCAGGGCGCCGCCGTTGGCCTTGTCGTGCGGCAGCCGGTCGGCGAACGCGTAGTGGGAGAAGGCGCCCTGGAGCAGGGTCACGGACTTCACGTAGCGGGCCCGGTCCGGCACCGCGCGCAGCGAGAAGGACACCACCCGCGCCCCGAAGCTGTGCCCCACCAGATGGAAGCGCAGGGCGGGACGGACGGCCGCCAGCTGTGCGAGCACCGGGCCGAGGCCGCGTTCGCCGACCACACCCGCCCGTTTCTTCATCTTGTAGTACGTCGCCTGCCGCAGGAGCTCCTTGGCGCCGCCCCACAACCCGCGCAGCCCGCTGCCGGCCGTGAAACCCGGCCCGTCGGCCGTCAGGCCCTGACCGTCGGCGTCCGCCGAGGCCGGGGCGCCCGCCCGGAGCAGGGCCACGGACAGGGCCCGGCACACCTCCAGCACGTCGTCCGTGAAGATCGCGGGGACCTCCGGAGCGACCGCCGCGGGTACCGCGTCCACCCCGGCCAGCTCGCGCACGAGGGCGCCGAACTCGATGAACGCGGCCGCCGAGTCCGGCCGCTCCTGCAGCAGTTCCGCCACCCGGTCCAGCTCCGCCCGCCGCTCCGGCCAGAACTGCCCGAGCGCCCGTCGGGTGTGGGGGTCCAGGGCGTAGGGGTCCGGAGCGATGCCCTCACCCGGTGCCGCGAGGGCGCCGGGTGCGTCGAAGTCCGGTATCGGCTCGTCGGAGAACCGCATCGCGGGCCAGACGACACCCACGTATCCCAGGCGCACCCCCGACCCCACCAGCCCCGGGAAGGGGGCGAAGAACCGGTCGTAGAGCCGCGTCGCCGTCGAACGGTCGCTGTTCCAGCCGTGCGCGAAGACCAGCAGGTCCGTGGCCTCCATCCGCGCCACGGCTCCCTGCGTGACCCGGTCCACGTCCCCCTCGGAGTCGAAGGTCAGCTCGGCGTACGGCCCGACCCCGATCCCCGCTCCGCCGCCCACGCCGGCCCCGAGCCCGACGCGGGCCCCGGCCCTGATCCCGTCCCCGATTCCGAATCCGACACCGATGTCCGCCATGACGTCCCCCTCCACGCCGTGCCTCCGGTGCCGTCAGCATCCTGCTGCGGCGCCCGCCCGGCCAGCCCCCTGACGCGGTCGGCTCACGGGTAGAGCAGGTACCCCGCGCGCACCGCCCCGAAGCGCGCGAGCCCGGCCGCCCAGTCGCCCGCGACCTCGTCCACGTCCGCACCCGCGTCCACCAGCGTCCGCACCCGGTCCGAGCCGGTCAGTCTGTCGATCCAGTGGTCCGCGCGCCAGCCGAAGCCGCTCCACACCCGCCGAGCCGTGATCAGCAGCCCGATACCGGCCCGAACCGGATCGAAGGCCTCCCGGTCGTGCACGATGAGCCGGACCCCGCCGCACACCTTCCCCACGTGCTTGGAGAACGTCGGGGTGAAGTACGCCTCCCGGAACCACACCCCGGGCAGCCCCAGTGCGTTCGCCGCCTCCGCCCACCGCCGGTCGATGCCCTCCGCGCCCACCACCTCGAAGGGCGTGGTGGTCCCGCGCCCCTCGGAGAGGTTGGTCCCCTCGAACAGGCAGGTGCCCGCGTACGCGAGGGCCGTGGCCGGTGTCGGCATGTTCGGGCTCGGCGGCACCCAGGGCAGCCCGGTCCCGTCGAAGAACGACTCCCGCCGCCACCCGGACATCGCCACCGTCCGCAGCCGGGCCGGCCGGTCCGTCAGGAACTCGCCGTTGAAGAGCCGGGCCAGTTCGGCCGCCGTCATCCCGTGCGCCAGGGCGATCGGCTCCCGGCCGACGAAGCTCGCGTACGGCCGCTCCAGTACGGGCCCCGCGGCTCGCCGGCCGCCCACCGGATTGGGCCGGTCCAGCACCACCACCGCCTTGTCGGCGAGCGCGGCCGCGCGCATGCAGTCGTAGAGGGTCCAGATGTAGGTGTAGAAGCGCGCCCCGACATCCTGGATGTCGAAGACGACGGTGTCGACCCCGGCCGCCGTGAACACGTCCGCGAGCTTCTGCCCGCTCCTGTCGTACGTGTCGTACACCGGCAGTCCGGTCGCCGGGTCCCGGGAGGCCCCCTCGGAGTCGCCCGCCTGCGCCGTCCCGCGGAAACCGTGCTCGGGCCCGAACACCGCGACCAGGTCGACCCGTTCGTCGGCATGCAGTACGTCGACCAGGTGCCGGGAATCGGCGGTGATCCCGGTGGGGTTGGTGACCACCCCGACCTTCTGTCCGGCCAGTGCGGCGTACCCGTCGGCGGCGAGCCGTTCGAAACCGGTGCGGACCCGGTCGGCCGCTGCGGTGACCCCGCCCGCCCCGGGCTTGGTGGCCCCGCCGGGGCCGGCCGCTCCCAGGGCGCCCGCCGATCCGATGGCCCCCGCCAGCCCCAGCACCCCGCGTCGCGACAGCGTCATCCGGCCACGCTAGGCGTCGCGCCCCTTTCCTCCTGACATACCGACCGGTTAGTCTGCCCGCGATCCGGCATCCGGCCGTACGAGAGGTGGACCCGTGAACGCATACCAGGACCAGCGAGTCGTCGTCACCGGCGCGGGCGGCGGCATCGGCGCCGCCCTCGCCCACCGCTTCGCGGCCGAGGGCGCCACGGTGGTGGTCAACGACCTCGACCCGGACAGGGCCGCCGCCGTCGCGGCCGCCATCGGCGACCGGGCGGTCCCGGTGCCGGGCGACGCCTCGGCGATCGTGGCCGAGGCCCGCGAGGCGCTCGGCGGGACGGTCGACGTCTACTGCGCCAACGCCGGCCTCGCCTCGGGCGGCGACGCCTTCGCGGACGAGTCCGTCTGGGAGGCGGCCTGGGACACCAACGTCATGGCCCACGTCCGCGCCGCCAGACTGCTGCTGCCGGACTGGCTGGAGCGGGGGAGCGGCCGCTTCGTGTCCACCGTCTCGGCCGCCGGGCTGCTGACCATGATCGGAGCGGCCCCGTACAGTGTCACCAAGCACGGTGCGCTCGCCTTCGCCGAATGGCTCTCGCTGACCTACCGCCACCGCGGTGTCGAGGTCCACGCCATCTGCCCGCAGGGGGTGCGCACCGACATGCTGACCGCCGCGGGCTCGGCGGGCGAACTCGTCCTCGCGCCGACCGCGATCGAGCCGGAAGCGGTCGCGGACGCGCTGTTCGACGGCATGGAGAAGGGCCGATTCTTGATCCTGCCGCACCCCGAGGTCGCCGACTTCTACGCCGCCCGCGCCACCGAGCCGGACCGCTGGCTGAGCGGCATGAACCACCTCCAGCAGAAATGGGAGACGCGTTGACCCCCTCCCACGCTTCCGGGGCCGCGCACGCCTCCGGGGCCCCGCACGCTTCCGGGGCCCCGCACGACTCGCGGTACGGGGCCAAGCCCTGGGTCGGGCTGCTCGCCGCGGTCCAGCGGGCGCCCGTCTCCCCGCCGCCCACCGTCCTGCACGCCTTCCGCGAGGCCGTCGCCCGCGCCCCCGGGCGCACCGCGCTGGCCTACTTCGACGGCCGGATCGGCTACGCGGAGGCCGACGCGCTCTCCGGCTCCGTCGCCGGTCACCTCGCGGCGCAGGGCATCCGCCGCGGGGACCGGGTCGCGGTCATGCTGCAGAACACCCCGCACTTCGTGCTCGCCGTCCTCGCGGCCTGGAAGGCCGGGGCCGTCGTCGTCCCGCTCAACCCCATGTACAAGTCCGGCGAGGTCGGGCACATACTCCGCGACTCGGGGGCCGCCGCGCTGGTCTGCGACGGCCGTGCGTGGACGGCGTACCTGTGCGAGACCGTGCGGGACAGCGCCGTGCGGACCGTGCTGACCGCCTCCGACCTGGACTTCCAGACGCGCAACGACCCGCGCGTCTTCGGCCCGGTGCCGGTGCCGGTGCCGGAGCCGGGCCCTGTCCCGGCCCCCGCCCGGCCGTTCGTGCCCGCCCAGGCGGGCGCGCCGGGCCCCGGTCCCTCCCCGGATCCCGCCGGCCCCGCCCCCGCCGACCTCCTCTCCGTGGCCCGCGGCGGGCGACCGGCGCCGGACGATCCGCACCTCACCGCCGCCGACACCGCCCTGATCAGCTACACCTCCGGCACCAGTGGCACCCCCAAGGGCGCGATGAACCCGCACGGCGCGCTCACGTACAACGCCACCCGGCAGGTCACCTCCCACCCCCTGCCCGAGGGTGCCGGCTACTTCGCCCTCGCGCCCCTGTTCCACATCACCGGCATGGTCTGCGAGCTCGCCGCCTGCTTCACCAACGCCGGCACTCTGGTCCTCGCCCACCGCTTCGACGCGGGCGCCGTCCTCGACGCCTTCCTCGAACACCGCCCCGCCTACACCGTCGGCCCGGCCACCGCCTTCATGGCCCTCGCCGCCCACCCCGGCGTCACCCCCGACCACTTCGCCTCGTTCCGGGTGATCTCCTCCGGCGGCGCCCCGCTCCCGCCCGCGCTCGTCGAGCGCCTGCGCACCGCCTTCGGCTTCTACCTCCGCAACGGCTACGGCCTCACCGAGTGCACCGCGCCCTGCGCCACCGTGCCCGTGCACCTCGAAGCCCCCGTCGACCCCGCCTCCGGCACCCTCTCCGTGGGCCTGCCCGGCGCCGACACCGTCGTGCGCATCCTCGACGACCGGGGCGCCGAGGTCCCCTTCGGTCAGACCGGTGAGATAGCCGTCCGCGGCCCCCAGGTGGTGCCCGGCTACTGGGGCCTGCCCGCGGAGTCCGCCAAGGCCTTCCCGGACGGCGAACTGCGCACCGGGGACGTCGGGTTCATGGACCCGGACGGCTGGCTCTATGTCGTCGACCGCAAGAAGGACATGATCAACGCCTCGGGCTTCAAGGTCTGGCCGCGGGAGGTCGAGGACGTGCTCTACACCCACCCCGCAGTCCGCGAGGCCGCCGTGGTCGGCGTCCCGGACGCGTACCGGGGGGAGAGCGTGAAGGCGTACGTGAGCCTGCGCCCCGGCACCTCGGTGGAGCCGGAGGAGCTCTCCGCCCACTGCGCCGCGCGCATCGCCGCGTACAAATACCCGCGCGAGGTCGAGATCCTGCCTGTCCTTCCGAAGACGACCAGTGGCAAGATCCTGCGACGGGAACTGCGCGATCGAGGCTGAAAACAGTCGGACGGTCGTACAGCTGGTCGCTGTGACCAGGCAGGAACGAGGAAGGGAAGGTCAGCGCCATGGCGGCCAGGACCACGGAACCCGCAGGCACGCACGAGGCCCCGGTACCGCAGCGGCTGCTGGCCGTCGCCACCCGGCTCTTCGCCGAGCGCGGCTACGACCGCACCTCGGTCCAGGAGATCGTCGAGGCGGCCGGTGTCACCAAGGGTGCGCTCTACCACTACTTCGGGTCCAAGGACGATCTGCTGCACGAGGTGTACGCGCGGATGCTGCGGCTCCAGCAGCAGCGCCTGGACGCGGTGGCCGACTCCGACGCGCCCGTCGAGGAGCGGCTGCGCGCCGCGGCCGCCGACGTGGTCGTCACCACCATCGAGAACCTCGACGACGCGATGATCTTCTTCCGGTCGATGCACCAGCTCAGCCCGGAGAAGTTCAAGCAGGTGCGGGCGGAGCGCCGGCGCTACCACGAGCGCTTCCGGGCGCTGGTGGAGGAGGGGCAGCGCACGGGAGTGTTCTCCGACGCGACCCCCGCCGACCTGGTGGTGGACTACCACTTCGGGTCCGTCCACCACCTCTCCACCTGGTACCGGGCGGACGGCCCGCTCACCCCTCAGGAGGTCGCCGATCACCTCGCCGACCTGCTGCTGCGCGCGCTGCGTCCCTAGACGCGTTCTGCGGACCGGCCCCGGCCCGGGCGTCCCGGTTGCCTCAGCAGTCGATCCGGGAGCCGTCGGGCATCGCCTCGACGGACACCGAGAACCAGATCCGGGACCCGGGCACGGCCGGGGCCGGGCCCGGGTCTATTCCGTAGAACTCGCGGAGGTCGTCGGGGGAGTCGAAATAGAGCGTGAGGCTCGGATGCTTCTTGGACTCGAAGCAGAAGACGACGAAGTCACGGGTCCGTTCCGAGTCGAGGCTCTCCACCGGGCGCCATCCCGCCGCGGGTGCCTCCCGGCCGAAGTAGTCCAGTACCTCCTCGCGGCTCCCGTCGTACGCGTACGTCCGCTGGGCGGTCAGCCAGGCGCCCCCGGTGTCTTCGGTGCAGTGCGGCGCGGTTCCCGCCTCGCCGCCGACGGGTGTGGCCCGCGCCGGGCGCAGGGTCAGGGCCGATACCTTGTCGAGCTCGGCCAAGGCGGCTTCGGTGCCTTCGCAGGTTTCGGGAAAGACCAGGGAGCAGCCGCTGAGCGACGCTCCGACCAGCAGGGCGGCGGGCAGCAGCCGCAAACCAGGCATGTTCATGGCGAGAGATTAGGTGCAGGGCCGGCCGCCGTGCGAACGGGGCCCCCTCCCGGTACGGATCCCCCAGGTCCGTACCGAGTGAGGGCCCCTGGGGACGCTCGGGTGGCCAGCCGTTACGGGGCCACCTTCAGCAGCTTGTTCGCCGTGCCCGCCGACGGGTTGGTGACCGCCCCGGACGTGGCCGCCCCGGTCAGCGCCGTGGCCGCCTCGGCCGGCGTCGCGGACGGGTGTGCGCCCAGGTAGACGGCCGCGGCTCCGGCCACGTGCGGGGCCGCCATCGAGGTGCCGGAGATGGTCTTCGTCCCGGTGTCACTGTCGTTCCAGGTGGACGTGATGTCCGAGCCCGGCGCGTACAGGTCCACCACGGAGCCGAAGTTGGAGAACGAGGACTGCGCGTCGTCGATCGTGCTCGATGCCACCGTGAGGGCCTCGGTCACCCGGGAGGGCGAGCCCTGACCGGCGTCGGACGACTCGTTGCCCGCCGCCACGGCGAAGGTGACGCCCGAGGTGATGGCCCGGCGCACCGCCTCGTCGAGGGCCTCGTCGACCCCGCCGCCCAGGCTCATGTTGGCGACCGAGGGCCCCGAGTGGTTCTGCGTGACCCAGTCGATCCCGGCGACCACCTGCTCGGTGGTGCCGGAGCCGTTGTCGTCCAGCACCCGCACCGCGACGACCTTCGCCTTCTTGGCGACGCCGTGCGCGGTCCCCGCGATGGTGCCGGCCACGTGCGTGCCGTGGCCGTTGCCATCGTCGGCGCTCTCGTCGTTGTCCACCGCGTCGAAGCCCGACGTCGCACGGCCGCCGAAGTCCTCGTGGGTGGTGCGCACACCGGTGTCGATGACGTACGCGGTCACGCCCTCGCCGCCGCCGTCGGGGTAGTTGTACTTCTTGTCGCCCGCCTGCGCGGTCTGGTCGATCCGGTCCAGACCCCAGGAGGGCGGGTTGGGCTGGGTGGCGTTGATGGTGAACTTCTTGTTCTGCACGACCTTGCCGACGGCCGGGTCCGCGGCGAGCCGCTTCGCCTCGGTCTCGCTCAGTCCCGAGGCCGAAAAGCCGTTGACCCCGGAGCCGTAGGAGCGCTTCAGCTCGCCCCCGTACTTGCGGGCGAGCTGTTCCTTGTTCGCGGATGCGTCGAGTATGACGACGTAACTACCGCTGATCGCGCCGGGCGCACCGAGGCCGTACACGGTGCCTTCGGCCGGTGCCGCGGCCCCCGCAAAGGGGGTGGCGAGCAGGGTCACGGCTGCTGCCGCGGCCGCTCCCGTGCCGACTGCCGCGTACCGAAATCGGCGCGAGCGCTTGTGAGTTGCCATCTGAAGGGTTCTCCTCGTGTTGACGTGTGGGGCGTCAGACCTTCTGGAGAACCCTGTTCCGATTGACAGGCGCAAATCAAGAACGCTTTGGGGTTATGGGGTTATTCAACAAGGTTTCTTAAAGGGTCCCCCGCACCGCCTTCACCTCGTACACGGGTTCATACGAACTCCCGCACGATTCCCACACGTTCAGGGACGACCAGCCGCGTACCCCTTCAACTCCCGCCGTGCCAGAGATCGCTGGTGCACCTCGTCCGGCCCGTCGGCCAGTCGCAGGGTCCGCGCGGCCGCCCACAGCTCGGCCAGCGGGAAGTCCTGGCTCACCCCGCCCGCACCGTGCAGCTGCACCGCGTCGTCGAGGATCCGCACCACCGCCCGCGGGGTCGCGATCTTGATGGCCTGGATCTCGGTGTGGGCTCCCCGGTTGCCGGCCGTGTCCATCAGCCAGGCCGTCTTCAGCACCAGCAGCCGCAGCTGCTCCACCGTCACCCGGGCGTCCGCGATCCAGTTCTGCACGACGCCCTGGGCGGCCAGCGGCTTGCCGAAGGCCGTACGTTCCACCGCGCGCCGGCACATGAGCTCGATGGCCCGCTCGGCCATCCCGATCAGCCGCATGCAGTGGTGGATGCGGCCCGGTCCGAGCCGGGCCTGGGCGATGGCGAAGCCGGTGCCCTCCTCGCCGATCAGGTTCGCCGCCGGGACCCGGGCCCCGTCGAAGACCACCTCGGCGTGGCCGCCGTGGTCGTGGTCCTCGTACCCGTACACCGTCATCGCCCGGCGCACCTCGACACCCGGGGCGTCGCGCGGCACCAGGATCATCGACTGCTGGCGGCGCGGATCGGCGCCCTCCGGGTCGGTCTTGCCCATCACGATGAAGATCCTGCAATCCGGGTTCATCGCCCCGGAGATGAACCACTTGCGGCCGGTGACCACGTACTCGTCACCGTCGCGCTCGATCCGCGTCTCGACGTTCGTCGCGTCCGAGGAGGCCACCTCGGGCTCGGTCATCGCGAAGGCGGACCGGATCTCGCCGGCCAGCAGCGGCTCCAGCCACTGCTTCTTCTGCTCCTCGCTGCCGAACTGGGCGAGCAGCTCCATGTTCCCGGTGTCGGGGGCCGCGCAGTTGGTGGCCATCGGCGCCAGGTGCGGGCTGCGGCCGGTGATCTCGGCGAGCGGCGCGTACTGGAGGTTGGTCAGCCCCGCCCCGCACGCACCGTCCGGCAGGCCGTGCTGGTCCACGAAGAAGAGGTTCCACAGCCCCTGACGGCGCGCCTCGGCCTTCAGCTCACCGAAGACGGCCGGGGTGTCCCAGGGCGAGGCCAGCCGTGCGCGCTGCTCGGCGGCGACGGGCTCCGCCGGGTAGACGTACTCCTCCATGAACGCGAGCAGCCGCTCGCGGAGTTCCTCGGTCCGGGCGTCGAATGCGAAATCCATGGTGAGTGCCTCAGCCTTCCTGGAGGTCCTGGAGAGTGGTCAGTCCGTGTTCGATGAAGACCGGGACCAGCTCGCCGATCCGGTCGAAACCCGCCCCGACGGTCTGCCCCAGCGTGTAGCGGTAGTGGATGCCTTCGAGGATCACGGCGAGCTTGAACCAGGCGAAGGCCGTGTACCAGGCGATGGCCCCCGTGTCCCGGCCCGAACGGGCGGCGTAGCGCTCGACGAGCTCGGCCGGCGCCGGATGGCCCGGCGCGCCGCTCGTCGTACTGACCGGGGAACCGGTCAGGCCCAGGTCCGAGCTGTACATCACGAGCAGCCCGAGGTCGGTCAGCGGATCCCCGAGCGTGGACATCTCCCAGTCCAGCACCGCCCGGATGGAGTCGTCCGGGCCGCCGATCAGGACGTTGTCCAGCCGGAAGTCCCCGTGCACCACGGTCGGGGCGGGGGAGGCGGGCAGCCTGCGCCCGAGCGCGCCGTGCAGCTCGTCGATCCCGGCGAGCTCCCGCCCCCGGGAGGCCGCGAGCTGCTTGCCCCAGCGGCGCAGCTGCCGGTCGAGGAAGCCGTCGGGCCGGCCGAAGTCACCCAGGCCCACCGCCTCCGGGTCCACGGCGTGCAGCTCGACCAGGGTGTCCACCAGGCCCAGCACGGCACGCCGGGTGCGCTCCGGGCCGATCGCGGCGAGCTGCTCGGCCGTCCGGTACGGCACCCCGTCCACGTACTCCATGACGTAGAACGGCGCCCCGAGAACGGCCTCGTCCTCGCACAGGAGCAGCGGCTCGGGCACCGGCACGGCCGTGCCGTGCAGCGCCTCGATCACCCGGTGCTCGCGCCGCATGTCGTGCGCGGTGGCCAGTACGTGGCCCAGCGGCGGCCGGCGGACCACCCAGCGGGCGGTCCCGTCCGTGACCTCGTACGTCAGGTTCGACCGGCCGCCCTCGATCAGCCGGCCGCGCAGCGCACCGGCCACGAGTCCCGGCCGGGCCCGGTCGAGATGACCGCGCAGTCGCTCCAGATCCAGGCCGCGCGGGTCGGCCGGGGCTGAGGTCATGGTGCGCACCTCCGTGCGAGTCGAGGAATGCAGGAGCGACGGTGCGTCGGAGCGCCGTCGCACCGCCCATCATGCCGACCAGTCGGTATGTCGTCCAGGGCGCGGGCGGAAGGAAAACCTTCCGCCCGGCCCCTCAGGCGTGACAGAGGATGGGCGTGCCGCCGTTCATCACCGTCATATCGGTCAGGACCGCCAGGATGTCCAGGGGCGCGCCCTCCGGCTCCCCGGCCAGTTCCGCGTACGCCCGGTGCACGTTCGCCACCAGCCGCTCGCTCTCCCGCCAGGCGGCGAACTCGCCGAGATCGGCCTGCCGGGCCACCTCGAGCGGGGTCAGCCCCTTCGCGCGCCCCTCCCGGGCGAGCTCGGACACGTACCGCAGATAGCGCTCGGTGGAGTCGTAGGCCGAGGGGTCGGTCAGGGGCCCGTGGCCCGGTACGACGGTCTCCGCGTCCAGCGAGCGCAGCAGCTCCAGCGCCCGCAGCGATCCGGCGAGGGACCCCATCGCGAGGAACGGCGTCCCCCCGGCGAAGATCAGGTCGCCGGTGAGGACCACCCGCTGCGCGGGTAGCCACACGACCGAGTCCCCGGTGGTGTGCGCGACGCCCGGGTGGATGACCTGCACCTCCGTCTCGCCGACGTGCAGGGTCGCCCGGTCGCTGTAGGTGAGGTCCGGCGGGACGATGCCGATCGCGCCGAAGTCCGTGGCGGGCCAGATCATCTCCAGCTGGTGTCCGGCGGCGAGCTGCTCGGACCGTGCGTTGTCGTGGCCGAGGATCAGCGCCTCGGGGGCGAAGACGCCGTTGCCGTACGTGTGGTCGCCGTGGTGGTGGGTGTTGACCACGGTGCGGGGGAGCGGCGCCCCGGCCGCCACGATCGCCTCGCGCAGGGCCAGGGCCCGCCGCTCGGTGGCGGCGGTGTCCACGAGGAGGGTCCGGCCCCCGTCGGTGACGAATCCGGCGTTGTTGAGGCACCAGCCGCCGTCCGGCTGGACGTAGGCGTGCACCCCCGGCGCCGGCTGGACGAGGTACGGCTCTTCGGCGGACATCTGCGCTCTCCCCGGGTCGCTGTGACGGATGGTCGGCATCCTGTCAGCCGTCACGGACCCGGGGGGAGGGCGGGTCGGCCGGTGGTCGTCGGCGGGCGCAAGCGGGCGCCGGCCGGAGCCGGCGGACGTCGGTGGCCGTCAGCGGGCGTCAGTGGACGTCAGTGGTCGTCGTAGTGTCCGTCGTGCGCCGCGTGCCGGTGCCCGTCGTGCAGGTAGTCCACGTGGTCGCCGTGCCGGACCGCTTCGTGCCCGCAGTCCGCGCCGTGCGCGTGCGTGTGTCCGTCGTGGGTGCTGTGCCCGCTGGGCTCGCACTCGTCCCAGTGCCCCGAGTGCTCCCGGTGCAGATGGCCGTCGTGCGCGTAGTCGACGTGGTCGCCGTGCGGGACCGCCTGGTGCCCGCAGTCCGCGCCGTGCGTGTGCTGGTGCGTGGGGTGTTCGTGGTGCAGGGTCGTCATGGCGCCGAGGTTAGTGGGGATTGTCGGGTATCGCCCGTTATGTCGCGATGGCGCGGCGAAGCGCGATCATCACACCGGCGGCCCGGGCCGTGGGCTCGGGCCAGGGGCCGCATCAAGGGCCCGCATCAGGGGCCCCGGCCGACCGTTCAGACGATCACCGTCATCGCCAACAGCGCCAGCGTCACCGTGCACGCCACCACCGCCAGGGCCGCCCGCGGTGCCAGCACCCGCGGCCGGGCCACCGCCAGTGCCCGGATCCGCCGATGGGCCACCCACAGGAACGCCAGCCAGATCACCGCGATGGCCGCCACCCCGGCCAGCTCCACGGTCGCGCCGGACCCGCGCAGCACCTGCCGCAGCGCCAGCACCGCCACCACCGAGGAGGCCAGCGTCGTACGCCGCCACGCGAGCCGGGTCCGCTCGGGCTGCAGCCCGGCGTCGCGGTCCGGGCGGCCCGCGACGCTCATCGTCCCGTCGTCCAGCCGAGCAGCACGACCACCACCATGGCCACCGCCACCAGGCCCACGCCCAGGCTCAGCACCACCGGGAACCGCGACAGCGGCAGGTCCTCGCCCCGCCGCATGGCCCGCTCGCACCGCACCCAGTGGTTCACCGCCCGCAGCGCACAGGCCGCGCCCACCGCCAGCAGCGCGAAGGCCATCCCGACCCGCACCCCCCAGCGCAGGTCGGGCAGGAACTGGTCGACGGCGAAGCCGCCGCCGACCAGGGCCAGTGCGGTCCGGATCCAGGCGAGGAAGGTCCGTTCGTTGGCCAGCGAGAAGCGGTAGTCGGGGGTCTCGCCCTCGTCCCTCAGCCGCGAGGGTGCGAACCAGAGGCGCACGTCCTTGACGAAGTCGATCACCCGACAAATCTACAAGCGCGGCTCCCGATGCGCGCGCAGCCGCCGGTAGGCCTCCAGCCCGTCCGGCACCCAGGCCCAATCGCCGTCGTCCACCCGCCGGTCCAGCTCCTCCTGGGTGAGGTAGGTGTGCCAGTCGACCTCGGACACCTGCGGGGCGACCGGCAGCTCGCACCGCACCTCGTGCACGTACGACCACCAGGCCCCGCCCGGACCCTCGTACAGGAACTTGAACAGGGGCGTCGGCTGCGCCAGCCCCCGCACCCCCAGCTCCTCCTCGGCCTCGCGCAGTGCGGCCTCGGCGTAGCCCTCGCCGGCGCCCAGCACCCCGCCCACGAACATGTCGTAGTACGAGGGGAAGACCAGCTTCGAGGCGGTCCGCCGGTGCACGAAGATCCGCCCCTGCGGGTCCCTGGCCTGGACGAACACGCAGCGGTGGATCAGCCCCCGCGCGTACACCTCGCCCCGCGGGGCCTGCCCCGTCACCCGGTCGTCCCGGTCCACCACGTCCAGTACTTCATCAGCGGCACTCACACAGGTCATCCAACCACCGCTGTTGACTGGTTACCGCTCCGTAGCCAAGGATCTGCCCCACCATCGACGGAGGACGGGTAACCGCATGACGTACGACGCAGACGTGATCGTGATCGGAGCCGGGCTCGCGGGGCTCGTGGCCACCGCCGAGCTCGTCGACGCGGGCCGCAAGGTCATCCTGCTCGACCAGGAGCCCGAGCAGTCGATCGGCGGCCAGGCCCACTGGTCCTTCGGCGGGCTGTTCTTCGTGGACTCGCCCGAACAGCGCCGGATGCGGATCAAGGACAGTCACGCCCTCGCCCTCCAGGACTGGCTGGGCACCGCCGGATTCGACCGCGAGGAGGACGCCTGGCCGCGCCGCTGGGCCGAGGCCTACGTCGACTTCGCGGCCGGCGAGAAGCGATCCTGGCTGCACGCGCAGGGCGTCCGCTTCTTCCCGGTGGTCGGCTGGGCGGAGCGCGGCGGCTATGACGCCAACGGACACGGGAACTCCGTCCCCCGCTTCCACATCACCTGGGGCACCGGCCCCGGCCTGGTGGAGCCCTTCGAGCGGCGGGTCCGGGCCGGCGCCGCCCGCGGCCTGGTCCGCTTCGCGTTCCGCCACCGCGTCACCGGGCTGTCCGGCACGGCCGGCGCGGTGGACACCGTCACGGGCGAGATCCTGGAGCCCTCCGACGCCGTACGGGGCTCCGCCAGCAGCCGCGAGGCCGCCGGGACCTTCTCCCTGCGGGCCCAGGCCGTGATCGTCACCAGCGGCGGCATCGGCGGCAACCACGACCTCGTGCGCGCGCAGTGGCCCGACCGGCTGGGCACCCCGCCGCAGCGGATGCTCTCCGGGGTCCCGGCCCACGTGGACGGTCTGATGCTCGGCATCGCCGAGCGGGCGGGCGCCAGCCACATCAACAAGGACCGGATGTGGCACTACACCGAGGGCATCCAGAACTGGGACCCGATCTGGGCCCGGCACGGCATCCGCATCCTGCCCGGCCCCTCCCCGCTGTGGCTGGACGCGACGGGCAAGCGGCTGCCCGTGCCGCTCTTCCCCGGCTTCGACACCCTCGGCACCCTCGACCACATCATGAAGACCGGCCACGACCACACCTGGTTCGTGCTCAACCAGCGCATCATCGGCAAGGAGTTCGCCCTCTCCGGCTCCGAGCAGAACCCGGACCTCACCGGCAAGTCGATCCGTGACGTCTTCACCCGCGCGCGCCAGGCCGTACCCGGCCCGGTCAAGGCCTTCATGGACAACGGGGCCGACTTCGTCGTCGAGCGGGACCTGTCCGCCCTGGTCCGCGGGATGAACGCGGTCACCAAGGAGGACCTGCTCGACGAGGCCGCCGTGCGGGGCGAGATCGTGGCACGCGACCGGGAGATCGCCAACCCCTTCACCAAGGACCTTCAGGTGACGGCCATCCACGGCGCCCGCAGGTACCTTGGCGACAAGCTGATCCGTACGGCCGCCCCGCACCGGATCCTGGACCCCAAGGCGGGACCGCTGATCGCGGTACGGCTCTCGATCCTGACCCGCAAGTCCCTGGGCGGCCTGGAGACCGACCTGTCCTCGCGCGTCCTGACCGCGGCCGGCGAGCCGCTGCCGGGCGTCTACGCGGCCGGCGAGGCGGCCGGATTCGGCGGCGGCGGGGTGCACGGCTACCGGGCCCTGGAGGGCACCTTCCTCGGCGGGTGCATCTTCTCGGGCCGGGCGGCGGGCCGCGCCGCCGCTGCGGCCGTCGGCTGACGGGTGCCCCGGGGCCTGACGGGTGCCCCGGGGCCTGACGGAGGCCGTCAGACCAGCCGTTCGGTGACCCGGAAGCGCTCCGCGACGACGAGGGTGTCGTCGTCGACCGTGAACCCCGGGTCACCGATCGCCCCGCGCACCGGGTCGCTGTGCCAGAACTCCTCGTGTGCCGTACGCCATTCGGCCACCGATGTGAATCCCTCACCCTCGTCGAGCGCATGCGGCAGCCCGACGTCCCCCAGTCGCAGCACCTCCACGGAGGTCACCTCCACCACCGCCACCCCGCGCTCCCCGGAGTCGACCAGCAGCGAGCGGGCACCCGGCTCCGGCAGCGGCTCCTCCTCGGCCTCGTACTCCGCGAGCAGGCCGGTGGTGCTGGTCTTGGCCCCGCTCAGCACGGCCGCGACGAGCTGGTCGCGCAGCGGACCGGGGAACCCCAGCAGGTACGGGGGAAGATCATCACAAGCAGTCATGCGGTCACCCTACGAGACCGCACGGACGCCCCAGAACCGGCCAGTCCATCCCAACTCGCACCACCGTCACAGCAGTTGAAACCCGCCACGCAGTGGACTGGACCTTGACGCGGAGCTGGGCCTACCGCTTTGCTGTGCGTGATCACCGGCGCGCTCACCGTCGCGATCCCCCGACCCGCCCCACCCACCCGGCCGATTTTCTCGCATGCGCCCTGTGCGCGGGAACCGGCCACCGCTGACCCTCGTCCACCCGTGTCCTGGAGGGAAACCCGCGGATGTCCCCGCCTCCGCCGCCCCTCGGCCGCGCCCGCAAGCGGGACGCCCAGCTCTTCGACCCGGCCCTCTGCGACGCCGAACTCGTCGACGTGCGTTCCCAGTTCACCCAGGGCCGGTGGGCCCGGGCCCGCGCCCTCCTCGTCGGCACCGGCGACGACTGGGACCGCCGCGGTCACCGGGTCGTCGTCCTCGCGCAGACCCCGGCCGCCGGCGCCTGGGCCCGCGAGTGGCTGCTCGCCGAACCGGAGAGCGCCGACGCCGCCACCCTCCTCGCCTGCGCCGCCGTTTTCACCGCCCTGCGCCAGAAGGGCACCCCGGCCGCGGCCGAGGAGGCCTGCCGCCGGGCCGCCGTCCTGCTCCCGGCCGACCCCACTCCCTGGCTCGGGCTGCTGCTCCTCTCCCGCACGTTCGGCAGCGAGGAGGAATTCAGCCGCCACTTCGACCAGGTCCGGGCCCGCCACCGCGAGCACCACCACGCCCATCACCTGATGGTCGCGAAACTGGCCGAACGCGCCCTCGCCCTGGGCCAGGACCCGCTCCACGAGGTCTACGACTTCGCGTCCTGGGCCGCCGAGGAGTCCCCGGCCGACTCCCCGCTCGCCGTCCTGCCCGTCGTCGCGCACGCCGAGCGCTACCGGGTCCTCGCCGCCAGGAACGGCCACTCGCCCGAGGCGGCCGCCGCCCACTGGGCCGGCCGCCGGGCCCGCCAGGTGCTGCGCTCCGCCTTCGACTGGTGGCTGGAGTGGGAGCGCGACGACCACCCCCGCAACCGGGTCGACCTCAACTTCCTGGCCCACGCCAAACTCTGCGAGGGCCGTCCCGCCGAGGCCGCCGCCCTCTTCCACCGCATCGGCAGCCACGCCACCCGCGCCCCCTGGTCCTATCCGGACCGGGACCCGCAGAAGGCCTTCCTCGCCGCCCGCGGCGTCGCACTCGGCACCGCCTGACCGCCCGGCAGCGACGCCCCATCGAAGCTCACCTCCGCCCCCCCCGAAGTCCCGGTAGCTCCCAGAACCACCGCGCCCCCGAACCCCCGAGCCCCGAACGAACCGTGCCCCCCGAAAGGACGCCGCCATGCCGACGGGCAGATCCTCCACGCTTCAAGACCCGGCCGAAATCCGTACGTACAAGGGCCAGGACCGGGCCCTGCGCGCCGACCGCCTCGGCACCGCAGGCCTGCTCCTGTCGGTCCTCGCCGCCAGCGCGCCCCTGATGGTCGTCGCCGGTGTCATGCCCACGACCTTCGGGGTCATGGGCATCGTCGGCCAGCCCCTGCTCTTCGTCATCCTCGGCGCCGTCCTCGCGCTCTTCAGCGTCGGCTACGCCGAGATGAGCCGCCACGTCCACAACGCCGGCGCCTTCTACGCCTACATAGCCCGCGGCCTCGGCCCCACCGCCGGCGCGGCCGCCTCCCTCGTCGCCCTCGTCGCGTACAGCGCCATGCAGGTCGGCGTCTTCGGCATCCTCGGCTTCGAGATGTCGGGCATCTTCGCCACCTACCTCGACATCGAACTGGCCTGGTGGATACCGGCCCTGCTCGCCGTCGCCGCCACCGGCGCACTCGGCTGGCTCAAGATCGACCTCAACGCCAAGGTCCTCGGGGTCCTCCTCCTCGTCGAATGCGTCCTCGTCGTCGTCTTCGACGTCGCCGCCATCGCCGAGCCGGCCGCCGAAGGCCTCTCGCTCCACGCCTTCAACCCCGAGACCCTCGGCGGAGCCGGCTTCGGCACCGCCCTGTGCTTCTGCATCGCCGCCTTCGTCGGCTTCGAGCAGTCCCCGGTCTACGCCGAGGAGACCAGCAAGCCGCACATCGTCGTCTCCCGTGTGATGTTCCTCGCCGTCGGATTCGTCGCCCTCTTCTTCGCCGTCAGCGCCTGGGCCCTCACCGTCGCCACCGGCCCCTCCGAGGTGGTCAAGACCGCCGGCGAAGCCGGCCCCACCCTGCTCTTCCAGCTCACCGAGGCCCGCCTCGGCACCACCTTCACCGACGTCCTGCACGTCCTCTTCGTGACCGGCATGTTCGCGGCCATGCTCAGCTTCCACAACGTGGTCGCCCGCTACGCCTTCGCCATGGGCCGCGAGGGCCTGCTCCCGGCCGCCTTCGGCCGGACCAACGCCGGCACCGGCGCCCCCGCCACCGGCTCCCTGCTGCAGACCGGCGTCGCCGCCCTCGTCGTGATCGCCTTCGCGCTCTCCGAGGACAAGGCCCCTGCCGACCCCTCCCTCAAGGTGCAGCTGCCCGACCCCACCACCCCCGTGCTCCACCTGTTCACGTGGATGGGCAGTGTCGGCGCCCTCGGTGTGACCCTGCTCATGGCCGCCGCCTCCTTCGCCGTCATCGCCTTCTTCGTCCGCCGCGGCACCGCCGGCGCCCAGGTCTGGCGGCTCGTCGCGGCCGGCACCGCCGGTCTCGCCCTGCTCGCCATCGCCGTCTACACGGTCAAGGACTTCGGCGTCCTGGTCGGCGCCGAGAAGGGCTCCGCGCTCAGCTGGGTGCTGCCCGGCATCATCGGCGCCGCCGTCGTGATCGGCCTGGTCTACGGAGCCGTGCTGCGCCGCAGCCGCCCCGAGGTGCACGCCCGTATCGGCCTCGGGAACGAGGCCTTCCGCCTCGACCAGGCGGCAGAGGGCACCCCTGGCGACTGACCTCGCTTTCCGCCCCCCACGAAGCCCCCGACACCCGTTTCCATGGTCGTCGGGGGCTTCGGCGTTCAGGGGGTGCTTTTGGAGGGGAGCGGAGCCTCATGGTCTCCTGTTGCGACCAAACCACCCGGATCGCAGCACAGGGGACACCACCCAGCTCCCCTGCGCGGCGGTCGGGGCCTGCCTTGTCCCACCCACGAAGGCGAAGTCCTACATGAGTGACCTGAGTGACCGCACCTTGACCGAGGCCCCCGCCCCGGCGCCGACCCGCCATGTCGACGCCGGTGACGAGGGCTACAGCAAGGACCTCAAGTCCCGCCACATCAACATGATCGCGATCGGCGGGGCGATAGGCACCGGCCTGTTCCTCGGAGCCGGCGGCCGCCTCGCCGGCGCAGGGCCCTCCCTCGCGATCGCCTACGCGGTGTGCGGAGTCTTCGCCTTCTTCGTCGTCCGGGCGCTCGGCGAGCTCGTCCTCTACCGCCCGTCCTCCGGCGCCTTCGTCTCCTACGCCCGCGAGTTCATGGGTGAGAAGGGGGCCTACACGGCAGGCTGGCTGTACTTCCTGAACTGGTCCACGACCACCGTCGCCGACATCACGGCCGCCGCGACCTACGCCCACTTCTGGTCGCTGTTCACCGACGTCCCCCAGTGGATCCTCGCCTTCATCGCCCTCGCCATCGTGCTCACCGCCAACCTGATCTCGGTGAAGTACTTCGGCGAGATGGAGTTCTGGTTCTCCCTCGTCAAGGTCGCCGCCCTCGTCGTCTTCCTGATCGTCGGCATCTGGCTCGTCGCCACCAGCCACGACCTCGGCGGCAGCACCCCGGGCCTGGCCAACATCACCGACAACGGCGGCATCTTCCCCTCCGGCGTCCTCCCGATGCTCCTGGTGATCCAGGGCGTGGTCTTCGCGTACGCCTCCGTCGAGCTCTGCGGAGTCGCCGCCGGCGAGACCGAGAACCCCGAGAAGATCATGCCGAAGGCGATCAACTCGATCATGTGGCGCGTGGGCCTCTTCTACGTCGGCTCGGTCGTCCTCCTCGCCCTCCTCCTGCCCTACACCGCCTACACCTCCGGCCAGAGCCCCTTCGTCACCGTCTTCGACAAGCTCGGCGTCCCCGGCGCCGCGGGGATCATGAACCTCGTCGTCCTGACGGCAGCCCTCTCCAGCCTGAACTCCGGCCTCTACTCCACCGGCCGCATCCTGCGGTCGATGTCCCTGTCCGGCTCCGCCCCGAAGTTCACCGGCGTCATGAACAAGGGCAAGGTCCCCTACGGCGGCGTCCTGTTCACCGCCGCCTTCGGCGTCGCAGGCGTCGGCCTGAACTACTTCATGCCCGCGGACGCCTTCGAGATCGTCCTCAACTTCGCCTCGCTCGGCATCCTCGGCACCTGGGGCATGGTCATGCTCTGCTCCCTCTTCTTCTGGCGCCGCGCCCAGCAGGGCATGGTCGAGCGCCCGTCCTACCGTCTGCCCTGGGCCCCGTACACCCAGCTCGTGACCCTCGCCTTCCTCCTCACGGTCCTGGTCCTGATGTGGTGCGACGGCGGAGTCGGCCGCACCACGGTCCTGTTCGTCCCGGTCATCGGCGCCGCCCTGGTCGGCGGCTGGTACCTGGTCCGCGGCCGCGTGGCCGAGATCGCCGCCGCCCGCCGCTGATCCCCGCGCCGCCACGAGGCCCCCGCACCGGACCCCCGTCCGGGCGGGGGCCTCGAACCGTACGGCCCCCGGGCCTCCTTGACACCCCCGTACCGGGTGATCAGGCTGAGCCGCATGGAGTCACTACGGAAGGGGACCCATGCCACCCGCCGGCCCACCCCCTGACCCGGGCCCGGCCGCGCCCGACCCGGCACAACCGGCACCGCCCGCACCGCCCTTCGACCCGTACATCTCCCGCAACGGCACCCGGCTGACCACCGTGTACGCCACCTCCTGGACCTACGCCCCCGACCTCGCGAACGACGGCGACGACGAGATCACCTCGCTGCGCCCCTCCGCACTGCTCAACCTGGGGCGCCTCGCCGCCGCGTACGACCGGCACGCCGACCAACTGCCCCGGGTGCTGCACCGCGAGCGACTGGACCCGGCCGCCTTCGCGGCCCGCCGCTGGGATGCCACCGGCCGCGCCGCACCCACGGCCGCCACGCTCTGGCAGTTCACGGCCCCCTCCGGGCAGATCCTGCTCGCCCTCACCCTCGACCTCGACGCGCCCCTCCTGGACTGCATCCCGCTCCTGGAGGACCTGTACTACGCCGAGGTCACCTTCGGCGGCGCCGACCCCGAACAGCTGGCCGCCGTACGGATCGGCACCGTGCCCGCGGGACTGCTCCCCGAACGGCACCAGATCGTCTTCCGGGCCTCGCCCACCGCCGCCGACGTCCCCTCCGCCGACACCGCCCAGCGCATCATCTACCGCGCGGACCTGCCCGTACGCCCCGAACTCGGCTCCCTGCAGGCCCCCGACGAACTCAACCGCCGACCCACCACCTTCGGCGCCCTCGGCCCCTACGTCAGCCTGCTGACAGGCCACCAGGACTACGTGGAGAACGCGGCCTTCCTCTCCGCCGTCCAAGCCGTCGCCTCCGCCGCCCGGCTGCGCGAGATCCGCGTGCTGGCCGAGACGTACGTACGCCGCTTCCGCACCCGCGCCGACGGCGAGGCCCGCCTCCACGAGCGGCGCACCCTCCTGGAACGCATCACCCACGCCCAGGGATACCTGGAGCTGGAACTCGGCTACAGCGTCGAGATCCCCGCCGACCTGGCGACCCTCATCCCCTCGCTGCGCCCCTCCGCCTTCCACGCCACCCTCTACGAGGCCATGGGCCTCACCGAACGCGCCGCGGCCGTCAGCCAGACCCTCCAGCGCCTGGGCAACGCCACCACCGCCGAGCTGACCTCCGTGGGCTCGGCCGAGCAGCGCACGGCCGAGCGGCGCCGGGTACGGACGGTGGCCGCCGTCACCTTCGTCACCACCGTGACGGCGACCCTGGGCCTGCTCTTCACCTTCCTCGGCATCAACGCCACCGAGGTCGACGAGCGGCGTTCGATGTTCGACCTCGCCTATGCCCCCGTGTACGCCGTCATCGTCGTCGTCCTCGTCTTCGGCTTCCTGCTGTACGCCGTCCTCCAGGCCCTCGACCGGGCCGCCCTGCGCCGCAGCCACGCGGTGCAGACCCCGACCTGGCACGGCACGCACCGGCTGCTCGCCAGCGAACTCGGTACGGCCCTGCTCGACGGGCACCCCGCCCGCGTCCCGGAGCCGCGCAATCTGCCGACCACCGACCGCACACAAGCCCCTCCCGCACCGCCCGTCGCCTGACGTCAGGCCCGTCGTCCGACGGTGCGGGCTGCGAGGACGGTGACGTCGTCCTCGGCGTCGTGGATCCGCAGCGCCTCCAGGACGGTGTCGATGACCTCGGTCAGGGCCCCGTCCACGGGCAGCGGAATGCCGGTGAGGCGGCGCAGCGAGGCGTCGATGTCCTCGTCCCGGCGCTCGACCAGGCCGTCCGTGAACAGCATCAGGACGCACCCCGGCCGGAGCGCGAAGGAGGCGGCCTCGTACCGGCCGAAGCCGGTGCCCAGGGGCGGACCGACCGGCACCGGCGCCAGGAACGGGCCTTCCCCGCGCCCGATGACCATCGGCGGCAGGTGCCCGGCGCTCGCGTGCACGCAGGTCCCGGCGGCCCGGTCGACCAGGACGAGCAGGCAGGTCGCGACCCGGTCCAGACCGCCCGCGAAGACGACGCGGTCCGCCTCGCGCAGGATGTCCGCCGGCGGGTGCCCGGACGCGGCCAGCGCTCGGATCAGGGAGCGGTAGTGGCTCATGGCGACCGCCGCCTCGACCCCGTGCCCCATGACGTCGCCCATCACCAGCAGGGTCCGGCCGCCGGGCAGGGCCAGGCAGTCGAACCAGTCCCCGCCCACCAGGACCCCGCTGCCGGAGGGCAGGTAGCGGGAGGCCACCTCGAGGTCGTCGTGCGGGAAGGTCGGCTCGGACAGCAGTGCCTGCTGGAGTTCGAGGGCCATTGCCTGCTCCCGGGCGAACCGCGCGGCCTTGGCGAGGCTGGTGGCCGCCCGCTCGGCCAGCGTCCGGGCCACGACGACGTCCTCGCGCCCGAAGGGCGGGGAGTCCCCGGCACGCACCAGGGTGAGCGTGCCGATCGGCCGGTCCTGGGCGATGAGCGGGACCACCACCCCCGAGTGGATGCCCGCCTCCCGGTAGGCCGCGACCCGGTCCGCGCTGGGCGCCGCCCGGCTGAAGGCCTCGTCGGAGGAGAAGTTGCCCAGCCACGGCTCGCCGCTCTCCAGACACTGCCGGACGGCCGAACCGGGCTGGTGGTCCACGTACTCCCCGGCCGCGCCGAGCGCCCGCACCCGCGCGGAGAGTTCCCGTACCGAGGTCACCGCCACCCGCCGCAGCCGCAGGGACCCGCTGTCCGGCAGCTCCTCGCCCCCGCCCTCCCGCGGGATGAGCTCCACGCTCGCGGCGTCGGCCAGTCCCGGAACCAGGAACTCGGTCAGCTCACGGCAGGTGGCGTCCACATCGAGGGTGGTGCCGACCCGCACGGCGGCGGTGTCCAGCAGGAGCAGGCGCCGGTTGGTGCGCGACAGCTCCCGCTGCCGCTCCCTCGGGGCGCTGACCTCCAGGCCGATCCCGGCCACTCCCAGCACCCGACCGTCCTCCTCCAGCCGGTGATAGGTCCCCCGCCACACCCGCGATTCGTACGGCGAGTCGGCCAGGGTGCGGCCCTCCAGGACCAGCTCCCTCGGCCGCCCGTCCCGCAGCACCTGCTGCAGCACCTCGTCGGGGCGCTCGACGTCCGGCAGCACCTCGCCCAGCGTCCGCCCCAGCAGTGCCTCGGCGGGCAGGCCGTTCATCACCGTCATGTGCGGGCCGACGTAGAGGTAGCGCAGTTCCGTGTCCAGGACCGCGATCCCCGCCCGGGCCCCGTCGACGATCTGGCGCAGCAGCCGGTACTCGCGCACCAGCCGGTCGACATCGGACGCGTCGCCCGCCAGGGCGGCGGCGATCACCTCGTCCGCGTCCTCACCGAACAGCGGTCGCGGGCCGGCACCCTCAGCCCACATCACGGGACCTCCCTCGGCCGGTCTGCCCCTCCGATGCGATCCCAACATAACAACAGAGCAGGTCAGAGCGGTATGGCGTCGCTCTGACCTGCTCTGTTGCGCCGGTCGGGACAGGCGGGCGGAAGTCTGCCGGCCGGCGTCGGGCGGGATCGGCACGCGCGGCTTCCCCGGCACCGGCGTGGCCACGGGCAGGGCCGCCCTTCTGCCTCGCGACGAAGATCGATAAGGTCGCGGTGGTCCGCCGGAGCGGGCCCGCGCACCGGGGGCGGTGCGCCGGGGGACGGATCGGGGGGAGCGGTCGTGAGCACGAGTACCTCGTCCACCGCGGGGGGTGAGCGGACCGTGCCGGACCCGAGCGTCATCGCCGGCGAGCGGGGGCACCTCACCAACCTCGCCTACCGGCTGCTCGGTTCGCTGGCCGAGGCCGAGGACGCCGTGCAGGAGACGTACGCGCGCTGGTACGCGATGTCGCGCCAGCAGCAGGAGGCCATCGAGTCACCCGGTGCCTGGCTGACGACGGTGGCCGGCCGCATCTGCCTGGACGTGCTCGGCTCGGCGCGGGCCAGGCGCGAGCGCTACGTCGGCGAATGGATCCCCGAGCCGCTGCCCGACCGCACGGAGTGGATCGGCGGCCCGGACGGCGGCGGCAGCCCCGATCCGGTCGACCCCGCCGACCGGGTCACCCTGGACGAGTCGGTGAACATGGCCTTCCTCGTCGTCCTGGAGGCGATGACACCGGCCGAACGCGTGGCGTTCATCCTGCACGACGTCTTCCGCTACCCCTTCGCCGAGATCGCCCGGATCGTCGGCCGGACCCCGGCCGCCTGCCGGCAGCTCGCGACCTCGGCCCGCAGGCGCGTGGGCGCGGCCCGGATCCCGACGGCCCCGGCGGCCGGACAGGCCCGTCTGGTGCGGGACTTCAAGGAGGCGTGGGAGGCCAAGGACATCAGGACGCTCGTCGGACTCCTCGCACCCGACGCCGCGATGATCGCCGACGGCGGCGGACTGGTCGGCGCGGCCCTGCGCCCGGTCGAGGGCAGCGAGCGCATCGCCCAGTACCTGATCCACATCGCGGACAAGGCCCCCGGCCTGACCCTGCTGGAACGGAAGGTCAACGGACGGCCCGGCCTGGTCGCCCAGCACTCCGGGGTCACCGTGACCGTGGCATCGTTCAGCCTCACCGATGGCCGCATCTCCCGCATCTGGGCGGTCCGCAACCCGGAGAAGCTCCGCCCGTGGACGGAGACCGGACGGGACTGACCGCGCGCCGCGCTCCGGGCGGCGGTGAGCCGCACCGGCGCCCGGAGGCGGGAGCGGGAAGACGAAAGAGCCGGTCAGAGCGACTTCACATCGCTCTGACCGGCTCTTTCAGGTCATCTGACCATGGTGTCCGAGGGGGGACTTGAACCCCCACGCCCGATAAAGGGCACTAGCACCTCAAGCTAGCGCGTCTGCCATTCCGCCACCCGGACAAGGTGTCTGTCTCGCGTCCCTCGCGGGCCGTTCCGACGTGGAAAACATTACCAAACATTCCGGGGTCCTCGATCACACCCCCCGACGACCGGGGATCGCCCTTGGGAAGAGCGGTCCGGAGCGGGAGGATGGAGGTCCGGTACTGATCAGTGGGAGGAAGCAGCGTGAGCGAGTCGAGCACGGGCAGGACCGTCTCCGGCGAGGACGAGGTGGTCGACCTCTGCCGGGACCTCATCCGGATCGACACCAGCAACTACGGGGACCACTCGGGCCCCGGGGAGCGCAAGGCGGCGGAGTGGGTCGCCGAGAAGCTCGCCGAGGTCGGGCTGGAGCCGCAGATCTTCGAATCGCACAAGGGGCGCGCCTCGACCGTGGCGCGCATCGAGGGCGAGGACCCCTCGCGGCCGGCGCTGCTGATCCACGGGCACACCGACGTGGTTCCGGCCAACGCCGCCGACTGGACCTACGACCCCTTCGCGGGCGAGATCGCCGACGGTTGCGTGTGGGGCCGCGGCGCCGTCGACATGAAGGACATGGACGCGATGACGCTGGCCGTCGTGCGCGACCGAATGCGCAGCGGCCGCAAGCCCCCGCGGGACATCGTGCTGGCCTTCCTCGCCGACGAGGAGGCGGGCGGCATCTACGGGGCCCGGCACCTCGTCGACAAGCACCCGGGCCTGTTCGAGGGCGTCACCGAGGCGATCGGAGAGGTCGGCGGCTTCTCCTTCACGGTCAACGAGAACCTGCGCCTCTACCTCGTGGAGACCGCGCAGAAGGGCATGCACTGGATGCGGCTCACGGTGGAGGGCACCGCGGGCCACGGCTCCATGACCAACAGCGACAACGCCATCACGGAGCTCTGCGAGGCCGTCGGCAGGCTCGGCCGCCACCAGTGGCCGGTCCGCGTGACCAAGACGGTGCGCAGCTTCCTGGACGAGCTCTCGGACGCGCTCGGGACCCCCTTGGACCCGGACAACATGGACGCGACGCTCGCCAAGCTCGGCGGCATCGCCAAGATGGTCGGCGCGACGCTGCGCAACTCGGCAGCCCCGACGATGCTCGGCGCCGGCTACAAGGTCAACGTCATCCCCGGCCAGGCGACGGCCCACGTCGACGGCCGCTTCCTGCCGGGCTACGAGGACGAGTTCTTCGCCGACCTGGACCGGATCCTCGGTCCGCGCGTGAAGCGGGAGGACGTGCACGGCGACAAGGCGCTGGAGACGGACTTCGACGGCAGGCTGGTGGACGCCATGCAGGGCGCCCTGAAGGCCGAGGACCCGATCGCGCGGGCGGTGCCGTACATGCTCTCGGGCGGTACGGACGCCAAGTCCTTCGACGACCTCGGCATCCGCTGCTTCGGCTTCGCGCCGCTGCAGCTGCCGCCGGAGCTGGACTTCGCCGGGATGTTCCACGGCGTGGACGAGCGGGTGCCGGTCGACGGACTCAAGTTCGGTGTGCGGGTGCTCGACCGATTCATCGACAACGCCTGAGATTCGGGAAGGTGTGCGCATTCCACTGAGAAGAGTGAATGCACTCATACGCTCGTAGCCCCGGTGATCCCTCCTCGTTACAGGTGTTGCGGTCCGCGGCTGGGACCGCAATTGCCTACTAGGAGGAACAATGATCAAGAAGGTTGTCGCCGCTGCGGCTGCCACCGGTGGCCTGGTTCTCGCGGGTGCGGGTCTGGCCCACGCCGATGCGGGTGCGCAGGGTGCGGCCATCGGTTCGCCCGGTGTCCTGTCCGGCAACGTGCTGCAGGTTCCCGTCCACGTTCCCGTGAACGTCTGCGGTAACACGGTCTCCGTCATCGGCCTGCTGAACCCGGCCTTCGGCAACACCTGCGTCAACGCCTGACGCGTCTGAAGTCTTGGGCCCCGGAGCGCATCCCAGCGCTCCGGGGCCACCGGGCTTTCAGGCCCGGATTTCTCTCACTTCCGGCGTACCGGGCGGGGGAGCCCGGACGGCCGGGCCGTCGAGCGACGGCCGAAACGTACACACCAGGGGACGAGTACAGATGCGACGACCGGCACAGGTCACCAGGAAGACCCTGATCACCATGGCTGCCGCGGGGGGTGTCCTCGCCATGGGCGGGGGCTACGCACACGCGGACTCCGGCGCCTCGGGGCACGCCGCGAACTCACCGGGCCTGCTGTCCGGTAACAACGTGCAGGCGCCCGTGGACGCACCGGTGAACGCCTGCGGGAACACCATCACGGTGGTGGGCGCCCTCAATCCTGCCTTCGGCAACCACTGCGCCAATGGATCGGGCCACAGCAAGCCGAAGCCGCCCAAGCCGCCGAAGCCGAACCACCCCGGACACCCCGGTCACCCGGGCGGCGGCGACGAACCGTGCGACGACCACCCGGACAACCCCGGCGGTCCCGGCAACCCGGGCGGGCCGGGCAACCCCGGCGGGCCGGGTAACCCCGGCGGTCCCGGTAACCCCGGCGGTCCCGGTAACCCGGGTGGGCCCGGTAACCCTGGCGGACCGGGTAACCCCGGTGGTCCCGGTAACCCGGACGGTCCCGGCAACCCCGGTGGCCCGGGCAACCCGGGCGGTCCCGGTAACCCCGGTGGGCCGGGCAACCCCGGTGGTCCCGGTAACCCGGGTGGGCCGGGCACTCCCGGTAATCCGGGCGGTCCCGGTACGCCCGGTACCCCCGGCACCGTTCCGGGCACCCCGGTCACGCACCCCGGCCCGGGGGCCGGGAGCAACACCCCGGGTCAGACGGGCGGTCTCGCCGCCACCGGCTCCGGTGACGTCCTCACCGCCGGCCTCCCGCTCGCGGGTGGCCTGCTGCTCGCCGGCACGGTGCTCTACCGCCGTGCCCGCAACGCCGCCTGACGGACGTTCACGGCGCGGGCCCCGCCCCCGGGGCCCGCGTCACCAGGTCGCGCGGACCTGACGGATGATCCGGCGGCGCAGTCGCACACGGCGGCTGCCGTCCCGGTAGAGGCTCAGCCGGTCGAGTTCCCAGTTCCCGTACTCGGCATGGTCGGTCAGCAGGCGGGTCGCCTCGTTGCGAGGGACACCGCGGGGCACGTACACGTCGACAAATTCGTATTCCGGCATCGCATCTATTGTGCGGGCAGAGGCCTGCTACGGATAGCGTCTGCCCTATGTCTGATGCCGCTCTTCCCACTGTTGCCGAGGTACGCGCCGCCGCCGAGGCGGTCAAGGCCGCGCTCGACCGTCACCTCGCCGCGGTCGAGCGCAGGATCGGGGACGAGGACCCCGACGTCTACGCCGCGTTCAACGAACTCGCCGCCGCGTCCGAGGTGTACGACGAACTCCTCTACGACCGCTACGACGAGGTCACCCCCTTCGAGATCCCCACGCCCGAGGACGGAGTCCCCTACGCCGGCCCCGCCGAGCCCGCCGCCTTCAGCGTGCTCATCCGCCGCGACTACGCCGTGGTCGAACCGGCGCGGCTGATCGCCCAGGCCGAGCGGGTCGCAGCGCACGACCAGGACGCCGACTTCGTCCACGACGGCGGCAGCGCCGACGCGCTGGGGGTCCTCTTCGGGGAGTACGAGCCCGATGAGATCGCCTCCCGCTACAAGGACTTCGGGCTGGAGGAGGGCGACGCCACGCTCTGGATCGCGGCCTCGGAGGAAGTGGCGGAACCGGGGGAGTGGCTGGGCTCGCCCTTCGGGCACATCGACCCGCAGGACGTGCTGCACCGCTTCGACGTCAGCTCCGTCTTCGACGAGGAGGCCGACGAGTTCGACGAGGAGGGCGAGGAGGCCGCACAGCCGGGACTGACCCCGGCCTGATCGCGGCCCCACCCGTGCCGGACACCGTGGCCCCCGCCCTCCCGGGCGGGGGCCACGGCCGGTTTCACTCCGGCTGCTCGCCGGACGTCGCCAGCGCCGTCAGCAGGCCCGTCAGCCGCGTCGTACGGGGCTTCGCGGGCACCTCGGCCACCGCGCGCGGCAGCGCCTGGTCCACCCCGTGCACCACGGACAGGTGCCGCTCGCCCCGCCCGAACGCCGTGTAGACCCAGTCCCGCGACAGTGCCTGCGCCGCGTCACCCGGCAGTACTACGACCACCGCCGGCCAGCGCGCGCCCACTGCCTGATGTGCCGTCACCGCCCAGCCGTGCCGCACCTGGGCCTCGACGAGGTCCTTCGGCACGACGATCCGCGCGCCCGCGCGGTCCAGGTGCAGGCCCTCGGCGTCGGCCGAGACCACCCGGGCCGGCAGGGCCCGCCCGGCGGACGGCACGTGGACGACCCGGTCGCCGGGGTCGAAGCCCCCGAACCGGCCCGGACCGGGGTTCAGCCGCTCCTTCAGCGCGGCGTTGAGCGCCCGCGTCCCCGCAGCGCCGCCATGGCCCGGGGTGATCACCTGCACGCTGTCCGCCGGGATCCCGAAGGCCCGCGGCACCGACTCGGCCACCAGCTGCACGGTCCGGTGCACGGCCTCCCCGGCGTCCTGCACCGGGACGATGACGACCTCCTTGCCGGGGGCGTCGACCTGGTTCAGCTCCCCGATCCCGACCCCGGAGACGAGCTCGCCCAGGGGACCCGGATCGGGGGTGCGGGAGACCACCTGCGGGCACGTACGGGCCGCCAGCACATCGGCGAACACCCGCCCGGCCCCGGCGGACCCGAGCACCCCGGGGTCCCCGGACAGCACCAGCCGGGCCCCGTCCGGTACGGACTCCACCAGCGCGGCCGCGGTCTCCACGCCCAGCTGCGGGGCGTCCAGCACCACCAGCAGGTCCAGCGCGAACTGCCCGTCCGCGTCCCGCCCGGGCCCCTCGGCCCCGGACAGCAGCCCCGCCACGGTCACCGCGTCCTGGCCGCCCGGGGCGTGCGCGGCCACGCAGACGCGCAGGCCCAGCTCCCGCGCCGCCCCGGCCAGGGCGAACGGCTCGGCACGGGCGGCCTCGCCACCGGTGTGGGCGGTCAGGCCGTGGCCCGCGACCGTGCGGATCAGTTCGGCGGCGGACGGGCCGGGCGCGGCCGCGGCGGCCGGCTCCCAGTCCGCGGACCCGTCGAACGTACCGGCGGCCAGCCGGGCCAGGCCGTCGGCAAGGCTCTCCTCGGCCATGGCGGCGCCCTCCAGGCCCACGAGCACGCGTACCGGCTGCTCCGCGTCCGTCGCGTCCTCGGAGTCTTCGGCGACCGGCGGCCCCAGGGACTCGTGGAAGACCAGTACGGAGCCCTCGGCGATGGCCTGCTCCAGCGCTGCGGCGGGGTCCGGTACGCCGTACTGGGCCAGCGCCTTCTCCAGCACCGGGGCCTCCAGCGCGGTGTGCCCCTTCAGTCCGGCCCGGTCCAGCAGCCAGCCCACCAGGACGGTGGTGCGGCGCTCGTCCCCGGGGCCGGCCTCGGAGCCCAGCAGGGCCCGTGCGAAGCCGTCGGCCTGGGCCGGGAGCACGGCCGGGACCGACAGCAGCCGCCAGGGGTTCTCGGTGAGCTGCCCGGCGGCGTCCTCGCCGAGGGCCGCCGCGGCGGGGCCGGCCAGGGTCTCGGGGGCACCCCCGCGGGCCAGTACGGCCCGTACGCCCTCGACGGTGTCGGCGGAGGGCGCGGGCGCGGCCACGGTTGCCGGGGCTCCGGCGCGCGGGGCCGGGGGTGCGGAGGGCGCTGCCCTGCGGGGCGCGGCCGGGGCCTCGTCGAAGTACACGGCGGGGGGCTTCGCGCCGCCCTCCACGGCCCGTACGGCGGCCAGCAGGTCGGCGGCCTTTCCGCTGAGCTTCGCCCCGGCCTCGACGGGTGCCTCCCGCTCGGCCTTGCGCCGCGCGATCCGTTCCCGCTCGATCTTCTGCGCGGCCAGCTCGGCCTGCGCCTCGCTGAGGGCGGGAGCCGCTTCGCCCGCGGCGGGCTCGGCGGACGCGGGCGCCGCCGAGCCCGCCGCGGGCGCGGGCTCGGCCGGCGCGGGCTCGGGCGTGCCTTCGGGGGCCGCTTCCGCTTCGGCGGCTGCGGACGGCTCGGCCTCCTGGGTGGCCGGGTCCTCCGCGGCAGCGGTATCGGCCTGAGGGTCCGTACTCACAGCGTGCTCCAGTCCTGATCGGGGTAGCGGTGCACCGGAACCGAAACATCGTCCAGCGCCCGGCAGATCTCCTCCGGAAGACTAAGGGCCTCCACCGACAGTGCCGCCGCGAGCTGCGCCGACGTCCGCGCGCCGACGATCGGCGCCACCACCCCGGGCCGGTCCCTGATCCACGCCAGGGCCACGTGCAGCGGGGTCACGGCCAGCCCCTGGGCCGCCGTCACCACCGCGTCCACGATCCGGCCCGCGGCCTCGTCGAGGTACGGGTCGACCAGGGCGGCCAGGGATTCCGAGGCCCCCCGGGAGTCCGACGGGGTGCCGTCGCGGTACTTGCCCGTCAGCACCCCGCGCCCCAGGGGCGACGAGGGCAGCAGACCGATCCCGAGGTCCAGCGAGGCCGGCAGCACCTCCCGCTCCACCCCGCGCTGGAGCAGGGAGTACTCCATCTGGGTCGAGGCGATCCGGGCGCGCACGCCGGGGGCCGAGAGCTGCCAGGTCGCCGCCTTGGCCAGCTGCCAGCCGCAGAAGCCCGCCAGACCCGCGTACCGGGCCCGGCCACTGCTCACCGCCAGGTCCAGCGCCTGCAGGGTCTCCTCCAACGGGGTCGCCGGGTCGAAGCCGTGCAGCTGCCACAGGTCGACGTAGTCGGTGCCCAGCCGGTCCAGCGAGGCGTCGAGGGCGGCGAGCAGGTGCCCGCGCGAGCCGTCGAACCTCCGGTCGGGGTCGGGCACGCTGCCGGACTTGGTGGCGATCACCAGGTCCCGGCGCGGGACGAGCCCGCCCACCAGCCGCCCGAGGAGGTACTCCGCCTCACCGCCGGCGTACACGTCGGCGGTGTCGACGAGCGTGCCGCCGGCCTCCCAGAAGGTCTTCACCTGCTCGGCGGCGGCTTCCTCGCCGGTGTCGCGGCCCCAGGTGAGGGTGCCGAGGCCGATCCGGGAGACGCGCAGTCCGGTGCGGCCGAGATGCCTCTGCTCCATGAGCGCTGAGACTACTGGGGCGCTGACGCGGAGCACCCTGGCGCGCTACAGTCCCCGCACACCAACGTTACTGATCGGTAAACCGGTAAGGGGACGAACACATGCGGCTCGGCATCAATCTTGGTTACTGGGGCGCGGGCATGGACGCCGACAACCTCGCCGTCGCCCAGGAGGCCGACCGCCTGGGTTACGACGTCTGCTGGGCCGCCGAGGCCTACGGATCGGACGCCCCGACCGTGCTCGCCTGGGTCGCCGCCCAGACCGAGCGCATCGACGTCGGTTCGGCGATCCTCCAGATCCCGGCCCGCCAGCCCGCGATGACCGCCATGACCGCGGCCACCCTCGACTCGCTCACCAAGGGCCGCTTCCGGCTCGGCCTCGGCGTCTCCGGCCCGCAGGTCTCCGAGGGCTGGTACGGCGTCAAGTTCGACAAGCCGCTGGCCCGCACCCGCGAGTACGTGGAGATCGTCCGCAAGGCCATGACCCGCGAGCGGCTGAGCTACGAGGGCCAGCACTGGACCCTGCCGCTGCCGGGCGGCCCCGGCAAGCCGCTCAAGCTGACCGTGCACCCCGAGCGCGAGCACATCCCGCTCTACATCGCCGCCATCGGGCCCAAGAACCTGGAGCAGACCGGCGAGATCGCCGACGGCGCGCTGCTGATCTTCCCGGCCGCCGAGCACCTGGAGGCCACCGCGCTCACCCACATCCGGGCGGGCCGCGAGAAGGCCGGGCTGACCATGGAGGGCTTCGACGTCTGCCCGACCGTGCCGCTGGCCCTCGGCGAGGACGTGAACGCGCTCGCGGACATGTTCCGCCCCTACACCGCCCTGTACGTGGGCGGCATGGGCAGCCGGAAGCAGAACTTCTACAACCAGCTGGCCCAGCGCATGGGCTACGAGAAGGAAGCCGCCGAGATCCAGGACAAGTACCTGGCGGGCGACAAGAACGGCGCGGCCGAGGCCGTCCCGCACTCGCTGATCGACTCGACGACCCTGCTCGGCCCGGTCGCCCGGATCGCGGACGGAATGCGGGCCTACGCGGAGGCCGGGGTCACCACCCTCACGCTCGCCCCGGCCGGATTCACCCTGGACGAGCGGATCGCCGCGCTGCGCGCCGGCACCGAGGCCATGGAGCTCGCGGGCCTCGCCTGATCCGGGTGCCGGCGCGGTCCGCGCCGGCAGAACGTTCTGCGGCCGTGGTGGGGGCTCGGGGGGTCTTCCCCGCCACGGCCGACACAGCGAACAACGCCGCAGACGCCCGCCGGGTTACGCGCGGCGGTCCACCCCCCGATTTCGTTCATTCGGACGAGTAGTGAGACCTTTCGGTTGCCCGCCCCGCCGACCGGCGTTTGACTCGTTCCATGCTCTCTGCCCGCAGCCTGTTCCAGGAGATCGTCGACAACGACGACTCCTTCCAGCTGTTCTGCTCCATCGCCGCGAGCGGGGAGACCCAGGGCGGCTGGGAGAACGCCCGCATCGCGGCCCTCGTGCCGGACGGCATGCGCCACCTCGCGCCGAAGATCACCCGGCACGGCGCCGACGAGGACAAGCACGGCCGGATCTTCGACGCCCTGCTGCGCAAACGCGGCCTGCCGTCCGTCCCGGTACCCCCCGAGACGGACTACACGATGCTGCTGGAGCGGCGCGGCATCGGCCTCGCGCACGAAAAGCTGCGCCGGGAGGAAGCGCTGACCGAGGAGGACATCGTCGTCTACCTCGCGCACAGCCGCGTCACCGAACAGCGCGCCGCCGACCAGATGGACATGCTCGTCAGGTACTTCGGCGACCACCCCGAGGTGGGCAGGGCGATCCACATGATCAGCCACGACGAGGACAACCACCTCGCCTACTGCCACGAGGAACTGCTGCGTCTGGCCCGGTCCGGCTACGGCCGCACCATCCAGCGGGTGCTCCGCGAGAGCGCGCTCGCCGAGATCACCGTCTACCGCGACGTGAGCCTCGCCGTCATGGACCACATGGGACGGCTGCTGCACTGGCCCGCGCCGAAGGCGGCCGCGCTCACCGCCGGAATCCACGGGATGTACGCCTACGAGCGGTTCAGCGGCTGGCACCGGATGGTGAACCTGCGGATGCCGGAACGCCTGGACGCCCTCGGCGGCCCGCCGGCCACCGAGCCCAGGGTCGGCCACGCCCCGCGCGGGCGGGAACTCAGAGCCAGCCCCGGCGCTTGAACATCCGGTGCAGGCCCAGGCACGCGGCCGCCATGACCACCAGTACCGCCGGATAGCCCCACACGTGCCCCAGCTCCGGCATGTGGTCGAAGTTCATGCCGTAGATCCCCGCCACCATCGTGGGGACGGCCGCCATCGCCGCCCACGCCGAGATCTTGCGCATGTCGTCGTTCTGCCGCAGGCCCATCTGCGCGAGATGCGCCGACAGCGCGTCCGACAGCAGCCGGTCCAGGCCCTCGATGTACTCGTTGGCCTTGGTCAGGTGGTCGGCCACGTCGCGGAAGAACGGCTGGGCGTGCTCGTGGACGAAGGGGACCTCCCCGAAGGCGAGCCGGTCCATCGGCTGGAGCAGCGGGCTCGTGGCCCGGCGGAACTCCAGTACCTGCCGCTTGAACCCGTAGATCCGGGCGGCGGTGTTCTTCGTGTCCGAGGCGTTCGGCGCGAAGACGTCGGCCTCCAGCTCCTCCAGGTCCGCCTGGAGCTCGGCGGCCACCTCGATGTAGTGGTCGACCACCGCGTCGGACACCGCGTACAGCACCGCCGTCGGGCCGTGCCGCAGCACGTCCGGCTCCTGCTCCAGCCGGTGCCGCACGGCGGCCAGCGGGGCCCCCTCGCCGTGCCGGACCGTGACCACGAACGAGTCCCCTATGAAGACCATCAGCTCGCCCGCGGTCACCGTGTCGGTGTCCTCGGCGTACTGCACCGGCTTGAGGACGACGAACAGCGAATCGTCGTACACCTCCAGCTTCGGGCGCTGGTGCGCGGTCAGCGCGTCCTCCACCGCCAGCGGGTGCAGGCCGAACTCCTGGCGGACATGGTCGAATTCCTTCGCCGTCGGCTCGTGCATGCCGATCCAGAGGAACGCGTCACCGGTCGCCCGGGCCTCGTCCAGGGCGTCCGAGAAATCCTCGGGCCCCTCGGTGCGGCGGCCGTCCCGGTAAATCGCGCAGTCCACAATCACGCGGGGCATTCTTCCCTGCCCACGGCCAGCCCGCACGCCCCCGACAGCGCATACGCTGACCCCATGGCCACGCTGATCCTCGTACGACACGGGCGGTCCACCGCCAACACCGCAGGGCTGCTCGCCGGATGGACCCCCGGAGTGGCCCTCGACGAGCGCGGCGCCGAGCAGGCCGCCGCACTGCCCGGCCGGCTGGCCGGGGTGCCGCTGGCCGCCGCCGTCACCAGTCCGCTCCAGCGCTGCCGGGAGACCCTCGCGCCCCTGCTCGCGGCCCGGCCCGAGCTGGAACTGCACACCGACGAGCGGATCGGCGAATGCCACTACGGTGACTGGTCCGGCCGCAAACTCTCCGAGCTCTCCGACGAACCCCTGATGAAGATCGTCCAGCAGCACCCGTCGGCGGCCGCCTTCCCCGGCGGCGAGTCCATGCGCGCCATGCAGGCGCGCGCCGTGGACGCCGTACGGGACTGGGACACCCGGATCGAGCAGGAGCACGGCAGCGACGCCGTCTTCCTGATGTGCTCGCACGGCGACATCATCAAGTCCCTTGTCGCGGACGCCCTGGGCATGCACCTGGACCTCTTCCAGCGCATCCACGTCGACCCCTGCTCGGTGACCGCCATCCGGTACACCGCCACCCGGCCGTTCGTGTTCCGGCTCGGCGACACCGGGGACTTCGGCTCGCTCGTACGGCGCCCGGCCGCACCCGAGGTCGTCGCGTCGGACAAGGACACCGAAGACGCCGGGAACGCCGTCGTGGGAGGCGGTGCGGGCGCGGCTTGATCGCGCGGCGCAGTAGGGTGGACGGGCCAACACAAGGGCACAGACCTGCCCCTGCCGCCGAGACTTGGAGACTGGACGTGCCCCGTCAGGTGTTCCTCTACGACCCCCCGGACCGCTTCGTGGCCGGCACGGTCGGTCTGCCGGGACGCCGTACGTTCTTCCTGCAGGCCTCCGCCGGCCCCCGCGTCACCAGCGTCTCCCTGGAGAAGACCCAGGTAGCGGCGCTGGCCGAGCGGATGGACGAGCTGCTGGACGAGGTCGTACGGCGCACCGGCGGCAATGCCCCGGTCCCGGCCGTCGCCCCCGCCGAGGCCGCCGACACGGCGCCGCTCGATGTCCCGGTCGACGAGGAGTTCCGCGTCGGCACCATGGCCCTGGCCTGGGACGGCGAGGAACAGCGCATGATCGTCGAGGCCCAGGCGCTCGTGGAACTCGACGCCGACTCCGACGAGGACCTCGCCGACGCGGAGGAGCGGCTGCTCCAGGACGAGGAGAACGGCCCGCCGATGCTGCGGGTCCGCCTCACCGGCGCCCAGGCCCGGGCGTTCGCCAAGCGGGCCCTGGACGTGGTCAACGCCGGCCGCCCGCCGTGCCCGCTGTGCAGCCTGCCGCTGGACCCGGAGGGGCACGTGTGCCCGCGCCAGAACGGCTACCGGCGCCAGGCGTGACGGACACGGGGGAGCTGGAGGAACTGCTCGCCAAGGGCGAGCTCACCGTCGTCGGCCGGATCCGCGAGGCGTCCAACGCCGTCCTGCTCTGCAGCGTCACCCACGGCGACCTGAGCGCCGACTGCGTGTACAAGCCGGTCAAGGGGGAGCGGCCGCTGTGGGACTTCCCCGACGGGAACCTCGCCCAGCGCGAGGTCGCCGCCTACCTCGTCTCCGAGGCCACCGGCTGGGGACTGGTACCGGCCACCGTGCTGCGCGACGGACCCTACGGCGAGGGCATGGTCCAGCGGTGGATCGAGGCGGAGCAGCCGGCCGAGGACTCCCCGCTGGGCGGGCTCCTCGGGCTCGTCGACGGCGAGGAGGCGGGGGAGGGCTGGAAGCCCGTCGCCCTCGCCGAGGTCGGTGAGGGCCGCACCGCGCTGCTCGTGCACGCCGACGACCCCCGGCTGCGGCGGATGGCCGTACTGGACGCCGTGATCAACAACGGTGACCGCAAGGGCGGCCACCTGCTGCCCGCGCCCGACGGACGGCTCTACGGCATCGACCACGGGGTGACCTTCCACACCGAGGACAAGCTGCGCACCCTCCTGTGGGGGTGGGCGGGCGAGCCGCTGACCGACGAGGCGCGCGAGGTGCTGACCGGCTTGGCCGCCGGGCTGGCCGGGGGAGCGCCGCTGGCCACCCGGCTGGCGGAACTGATCACCCCGGTCGAGCTGGCCGCCGTACGGGCCCGGGTGGCGCACCTGCTGCGCACCGGGATCCACCCCCGGCCGTCCGGGCAGTGGCCGTCGATCCCCTGGCCACCGGTCTGAACCAGCCACCGGCCGTACGCACAGAATCGGCCAGATCGCAAGAGTGCCGATCAAGACAACAGTGCAGGTCCAGTTCGTTTCCGGAACATCCGTCCGGTTAGGCTCGAGACATGCATGCCTGGCCCGCTTCTGAGGTCCCCGCCCTTCCTGGCAAGGGCCGCGACCTCCAGATCCACGACTCCGCGACCCGGGGGACGATCACCCTCGCCCCCGGTCCCGTCGCCCGTATCTACGTCTGCGGCATCACCCCGTACGACGCGACCCACATCGGTCACGCGGCGACCTACAACGCGTTCGACCTCGTACAACGCGTGTGGCTCGACACCAAGCGGCAGGTCCACTACGTCCAGAACGTGACGGACGTGGACGACCCGCTCCTGGAGCGGGCACTGCGCGACGGCCAGGACTGGACCGAGCTGGCGGAGCGCGAGACCGCGCTCTTCCGCGAGGACATGACGGCCCTGCGGATGCTGCCGCCGCAGCACTACATCGGGGCCGTCGAGGCCATACCGGGAATCGTGCCGCTGGTCGAGCGGCTGCGCGACGCCGGCGCCGCGTACGAGCTCGACGGCGACGTCTACTTCTCGGTCGAGGCCGACCCGCACTTCGGCGGGGTCTCCCACCTCGACGCCGAAGCCATGCGGCTGCTCTCGGCGGAGCGGGGCGGCGACCCCGACCGCGCCGGCAAGAAGAACCCGCTGGACCCGATGCTGTGGATGGCCGCACGTCCGGGCGAGCCGAGCTGGGACGGCGGCTCGCTGGGCCGCGGCCGGCCGGGCTGGCACATCGAGTGCGTGGCGATCGCCCTCGACCACCTGGGCATGGGCTTCGACATCCAGGGCGGCGGCTCCGACCTGGCGTTCCCGCACCACGAGATGGGCGCCTCGCACGCCCAGGCGCTGACCGGCGAGTTCCCGATGGCCAAGGCGTACGTGCACGCCGGCATGGTCGCGCTGCACGGCGAGAAGATGTCGAAGTCGAAGGGCAATCTCGTCTTCGTATCGGCCCTGCGGCGCTCCGGGGTGGACCCGGCGGCCATCCGCCTGGCGCTGCTCTCGCACCACTACCGGGCCGACTGGGAGTGGACCGACGAGATCCTCGCCGAGGCCGTGGCCCGGCTGGAGCGCTGGCGCGCGGCCGTCTCCCGCCCGGACGGCATCCCGGCCGACGCCCTGGTCGAGGAGGTCCGCGAGGCCCTGGCGAACGACCTGGACGCCCCTGCCGCGCTGGCGGCCGTGGACCGCTGGGTCGAGCACCAGATCGCCACGGACGGCGACGACGAGTCGGCCCCCGGCCTGGTCTCGCGCACGGTGGACGCCCTCCTGGGCGTGGCCCTGTAACCCGGCCGCAGCGACACTGATGCCCCTGGCCCACCGGGCCGGGGGCATCTCCCTTTCCGCGGGACGGGGACGGGCCGGGCGCTGCCCGGACCCGGTCCTCAATCGCCGGACGGGCTGAAATACAGCCCCGCAAGGCCGGGCGCAGCCCGGGGCGCTCGCGCCGCGGCGCCGCGCGGGCTACGTCTCCGGTGCCTCCGGGGGGCCGTCCTCTTCCGGCGGGGCCGCCGGGGGTTCGCCCCCGGCGGGGTCCGGCTTGCGCTTCGGGGGGCGGGGGAGGCCCCCGCTCGTGTCCCGCAGGTACGAGCCGTCGCCCGGCTCGGCCGACGGCGCCGCGGGGTCACGCCGCCGAAGGTACCGCTCGAACTCGCGGGCGATCGCGTCGCCCGAGGCCTCCGGCAGGTCGGCCGTGTCGCGGGCCTCCTCCAGCGTCTGGACGTACTCGGCCACCTCGCTGTCCTCGGCGGCCAGTTGGTCCACGCCCAGCTGCCACGCCCGTGCGTCCTCGGGGAGTTCGCCCAGCGGGATCCGGATGTCGATCAGATCCTCCAGGCGGTTCAGCAGCGCCAGCGTCGCCTTCGGGTTCGGCGGCTGCGAGACGTAGTGCGGCACCGCCGCCCACAGGGACACCGCCGGCACCCCGGCGTGGGTGCAGGCCTCCTGCAGGATGCCCACGATCCCCGTCGGACCCTCGTACTTCGTCTCCTCCAGGTCCATCGTCCGCGCCAGATCGGCGTCCGAGGTCACCCCGCTGACCGGCACCGGGCGGGTGTGCGGGGTGTCACCCAGCAACGCGCCCAGGATGACGACCATCTCCACGCCCAGTTCATGGGCGAAGCCGAGGATCTCGTTGCAGAACGACCGCCACCGCATGGACGGTTCGATGCCCCGGACCAGCACCAGGTCACGCGGCTTGGCACCGCCGATCCGGACCACCGAGAGCCGTGTCGTCGGCCACGTGATCTTCCGTACCCCGTTGTCCAGCCACACCGTCGGCCGGTTGACCTGGAAGTCGTAGTAGTCCTCGGCGTCGAGCGCCGCGAAGACCTCGCCCTTCCACTCCCGGTCCAGGTGTGCGACCGCACCGGAGGCCGCGTCACCCGCGTCGTTCCAGCCCTCGAACGCGGCCACCATGACCGGGTCGATCAGCTCGGGCACGCCCTCAAGCTCGATCACCCAGGTCTCCTTCCGAAGTTCCCTTGCGTACGTGGGTCAGCCTAAGCCTTGAAGAGGCACCGGCCACAGCCCACGACAGAGGGGCGGTTCCCCTCGGAACCGCCCCTCTGCCCGCTCACGACACCGCTTATGCCTTGTCGGCCAGCATCTCCTCGACACGGGTGCGCACCGCGTCGTCGTCCAGGCCGCGGATCGTCACCGTCGTACGGCGGCGCAGCACGTCGTCGACCGTCTCGGCCCACTCGTTGTCACGGGCGTAGGCGACCTGCGCCCAGATCTCCGGACCGTCCGGGTGGATCCGCTCGGCCAGCGCAGGGTCCTCGTTCGCCAGGCGCGCGATGTCGAAGGCCAGCGAGCCGTAGTGCGAAGCCAGGTGGCGGGCGGTCAGCGGGTCCATCCGCGTGCCGGGCTCCCGGTCCACCAGCAGCCGGTGCGCGACCGCGTTCGGGTTGGCGACACCGGGCAGGGCGATCCGGCGCACCAGCGACTTCACCGGCTCCATGTCCTCGGTCAGCGGGCTGCCCGGGAGCTTCGCCAGCTTGTCGATGACGACGCGGCCGATGTGGCGGTACGTCGTCCACTTGCCGCCGGCCACCGACAGCATGCCGCCGGCGCCCTCGGAGACGACCGTCTCGCGCTTGGCCTTCTCGACCCCGCCGGGGCCGCCGGGCAGCACCCGCAGGCCCGCGAAGGCGTAGGTCATCAGCGAGCGGTCCAGGTCTGCGTCCTTCACCGAGAAGGCCGCCTCGTCCAGGATCTGCTGGATGTCGGACTCGGTGGCGCGCACGTCCGCCGGGTCGCCCTCGTACACCTCGTCGGTGGTGCCGAGCAGCAGCTGGTCCTCCCACGGGAGGGCGAAGGTGATGCGGTACTTGTCGATCGGGGTGGCCATGGCGGCCTTCCACGGCGACTTGCGCTTCATGACGATGTGCGCGCCCTTGGAGAGGCGGATCGACGGCATGGAGTGCTTGTCCTCCATGCGCCGCAGGTGGTCCACCCACGGGCCGGTGGCGTTGAGCACGACGCGTGCGTCGACCCCGAACTCGGTGCCGTCGAGACGGTCCTTGAGCTCGGCGCCGGTGACCCGGCCGCGGGTCTTGCGCAGCCCGGTGACCTCGGCGTGGTTCAGGACGACCGCGCCCGACTCGACGGCCGCGCGGACCGTCATGACGGCGACGCGGGAGTCGTTCATCTGGTGGTCGTAGTAGACCGCGACGGCCTTGAGGTTGTCGGTCTTCAGGCCGGGGTTGTCGGCGACGGCACGGGCCGGGGATATGACCTTGCCCATGCCGTCGCCGAAGGCCGAGAGGGCGGAGTAGGCGAAGACGCCCGCGCCCAGCTTGGCCGCACCCACCGGACCGCCCTTGTAGACCGGCAGGTAGAAGGTGAGCGGGTTGACCAGGTGCGGGGCCACGTCCTTGGCCAGCACCCGCCGCTCGTGGTGGTTCTCCGCGACCAGCTTGACCGCGCCGGTCTGCAGGTAGCGCAGGCCACCGTGGACGAGCTTGGAGGAGGCCGAGGAGGTGGCGCCGGCGAAGTCGCCGGCGTCCACCATGGCAACCCGCAGGCCCGACTGCGCGGCGTGCCACGCCACGGAGGTGCCCAGGATTCCACCACCGATGACGAGCAGGTCGTACGTGGCCTTCGACAGCTGCTCGCGGGTCTGCGCGCGGCTGACGTTGGCACCGGCGGTCGGGTGCGTGCCCAGTGCGGGAACGCTCTGCAGGCTGCTCATATCTCTCTTAGCTCCTCGTCGATTGACTCAGCTGAGTGCGGTCAGCTGGCGTCTTCGTCGTCGACCCAGCCCATGGAACGCTCCACGGCCTTGAGCCAGCTCTTGTACTCGCGGTCCCGCTGCTCGGCGGGCATCCGCGGGGTCCACTCCGCCGCGCGGCGCCAGTTGGCGCGCAGGGCGTCGGTGTCGGGCCAGAAGCCGACGGCCAGGCCGGCGGCGTAGGCGGCGCCGAGGCAGGTGGTCTCGGCGACCATCGGGCGCACCACGGGGGCGTCCAGGAAGTCCGAGAGCGTCTGCATCAGCAGGTTGTTGGAGGTCATGCCGCCGTCGACCTTCAGGGCCGCGAGCTCGACGCCCGAGTCCTTGGTCATGGCGTCGGTGATCTCGCGGGTCTGCCAGGCGGTGGCCTCCAGGACGGCACGGGCGATGTGCGCCTTGGTGACGTACCGGGTGAGGCCGGCGATCACACCGCGGGCGTCGGAGCGCCAGTACGGGGCGAACAGGCCGGAGAAGGCCGGCACGAAGTAGGCGCCGCCGTTGTCCTCGACCGAGGAGGCGAGGGTCTCGATCTCGGCCGCGGACTTGATCAGGCCCATCTGGTCGCGCATCCACTGGACGAGCGAGCCGGTGACGGCGATGGAGCCCTCCAGCGCGTAGACCGGCGCCTGGTCGCCGATCTTGTAGCCGACCGTGGTCAGCAGGCCGCTGTAGGAGTTGATGACCTTGTCGCCGGTGTTCATCAGCATGAACGTTCCGGTGCCGTACGTGGACTTGGCCTCGCCCTCGGCGAAACAGGTCTGGCCGAAGAGGGCGGCCTGCTGGTCACCGAGCGCCGAGGCGACCGGGACACCGGCGAGGACGCCGTCCTTGACGTGGCCGTAGATCTCGGCGGAGGACTTGATCTCGGGGAGGATGTCGAGCGGCACCTCCATGGACTCCGCGATCTTCTCGTCCCACGCCAGGGTGTGCAGGTTCATCAGCATGGTGCGCGACGCGTTGGTGACGTCGGTGACGTGCACACCGCCCTGGGCGCCACCGGTGAGGTTCCAGATGACCCAGGAGTCCATGGTGCCGAAGAGGATGTCGCCGGCCGCGGCGCGCTCGCGCAGGCCCTCGACGTTGTCCAGCAGCCAGCGGGCCTTCGGGCCGGCGAAGTAGCTCGCCAGCGGCAGGCCGGTCTCGCGGCGGAAGCGGTCCTGGCCGACGTTGCGGCCGAGCTCCTTGCACAGGGCGTCGGTGCGGGTGTCCTGCCAGACCAGCGCGTTGTGGACCGGCTCGCCGGTGTGGCGGTCCCACAGGACGGTGGTCTCGCGCTGGTTGGTGATGCCGACGGCCTTGACGTCCGCGGCGGTGATCTCGGCCTTGGCGATGGCTCCGGCGACGACCTCCTGGACGTTGGTCCAGATCTCGGTGGCGTCGTGCTCGACCCAGCCCGGCTTCGGGAAGATCTGCTCGTGCTCCTTCTGGTCGACGGCGACGATGCGGCCGTCGCGGTCGAAGACGATGCAGCGGGAGGAGGTGGTGCCCTGGTCGATCGCGGCGATGAAGGGGCCGGTGCTGGTGGTCATAGTGGCTGCTCCTGGCAGGTCTGGTGAGTAGGCGGAATCAGGAGGGCGGTGCGGATCTTACGATCTTGCCGGTACTGCTGATCAGGCGAACGCGATGTTGTAGAGACCACCGGCGAGCGCGGCACCGACGAGCGGGCCGACCACCGGGATCCAGGAGTAACCCCAGTCGGAGCCGCCCTTGTTGGGCAGCGGCAGCAGGGCGTGCACGATACGCGGACCGAGGTCGCGCACCGGGTTGATGGCGTAGCCGGTCGGGCCACCGAGCGAGAGACCGATGCCGACGACCACGAAGGAGGTGATCAGGACGCCGATGACACCGAGGCCCTTGCCGCCGTCCTGGAGACCCTGGGTCAGGATCGCCAGGATCAGAACGGCGGTACCGATGATCTCGGTCGTGAGGTTCTGCACGACGTTACGGATCTCGGGGCCCGTGGAGAAGATGCCGAGCACCGGACCGGCCACATCGTGCGGGTGCGGGTCCTCGGGACCGAGCTTGGCGTCGCGGATGTGCTCCGGGTCCGCCAGGTGGACGCGGAACTGCCCGTAGTAGGTGATCCACATCAGGACCGCTCCGAGCATCGCGCCCAGCAGCTGGCCGGCGAAGTAGACCGGGACGTCGCCCCACTCGCCGTTCGTGACGGCGATGCCGACGGTGACCGCCGGGTTGAGGTGCGCCCCGGACAGCGGCGCGGAGACGTAGGCGGCGATCAGTACGGCGAAACCCCAGCCGAACGTGATGGCGAGCCAGCCCGCATTGCGGGCCTTGGAGCTCTTGAGTGTCACTGCGGCGCAGACGCCACCGCCGAGCAGTGTGAGCAGGGCGGTACCGATGGTCTCGCCGATGAAGATGTCGGAGCTGGACACCCGCGACTCCTTTGTACGTCCAGGGGTGGGCGGACACCGGGTCCCTCCGGTGGTTCCGCGCACTCGGTGAGTGCTGCACCGGTCCGTGGCCTTGTCGCATCCTAGCGCGTATTGCCGGTAGGTGTTCGACAATGCCGACCGATGAACGGCAGTTTTCCGCCCAAGTGAAGAACGCGTCAAGGGTCGGCCAGGCCAAAGTGTCGGATCGTTACCACTAGGTGCGATCAGCCAAAACCGGCCAACCTATGGCCGGGATATGGCGAAAAGTGGGCAGAAAGAGGCCCAGGAGTGGCTACAGCCTGTTAAAGGAAGCTCAGAACCGGCCTGCGCCGAGATCGCGTGAAACCGCACGCGCACAGTCCCGCACCGACGCCACGAGGGCCGCACGGGGTTCACCCGACTCGCCGCAGACCCGTTCCACGGCGCCCGCGACCGCCACGGCGCCCACCGGCATCCTGCGCCGGTCGTGGATCGGCGCCGCCACCGAGGCGATGCCCTCCCAGGTCTCCTCGACGTCGGAGGCCCAGCCGCGGGCCCGGGTCAGGCCCAGGATCTCCTCGAAGGCGGTGCCGTCGGTGACCGTACGGGGGGTGAACGCCTCGCGGTCCACGTCATGGGCCTGGGTGTGCGCCACGGGGTCGTAGGCCGACAGCACCTTGCCCAGGGCGGTGGAGTGCAGCGGCTGCATGGCCCCCACCTCCAGCACCTGGCGGCTGTCGTCGGGCCGGAACACGTGGTGCATGATCAGCACCCCGCTCTGGTGCAGCACGCCCACGTACACGCTCTCGCCGCTCGCCCGGGCCAGATCGTCCGTCCAGACCAGGGCGCGGGCGCGCAGCTCGTGCACGTCGAGGTAGCTGTTGCCCAGGCGCAGCAGCTCCGCGCCCAGCTGGTAGCGGCCGGAGGCCGGGTCCTGCTCCACGAAGCCCTCGGCCTGCAGGGTGCGCAGGATGCCGTGGGCCGTGCCCTTGGCCAGGCCCAGCGAGGACGCCACGTCCGAGAGTCCCAGCCGGCGCTCGCCGCCCGCCAGGAGTCGCAGCATCGCAGCGGCTCGTTCGAGCGACTGGATGTTCCGTGCCATCGCGCAGCCTCCTGCAGACCTTCGGTATTACTGACCATCTTGACGCGGTTCGACAATGCTGAACAGTATCGGTCGATGCCGACCTTGCGCACCGTCGGAGATCCGTTCGCCGTACGATCGCCGGGACACCTCCGGCAAGTTCCCCGCCACAGAATGCAGTCCGCCACGTGGGACACCCACACCGGGTCCGGTGCCTCACGGTTACCCTGGCCGCGTGCACCCTTGACGCAGAGGGGGTGCAAAGCCGACAGCCGTCGCATCCCAGGGAGCACAACCATGGCTTCGTTGCCCAACCTGCCCGCTGACACCCAGACCCGGGCCGATGCCCTCAGAGAGGCGCTCGCGACGCGTGTGGTCGTGGCCGACGGGGCCATGGGGACGATGCTGCAGGCGCAGGACCCGACCATGGAGGACTTCCAGCAGCTGGAGGGCTGCAACGAGGTCCTGAACGTCACCCGCCCGGACATCGTGCGTTCGGTCCACGAGGCCTACTTCTCGGTGGGTGTGGACTGTGTGGAGACGAACACCTTCGGCACGAACTACGCGGCGCTCGCGGAGTACGACATCGCCGAACGCAATTTCGAGCTGTCCGAGGCCGGTGCCCGGATCGCCCGCGAGGTCGCGGACGAGTTCACGGCCTCCACCGGTCAGCAGCGCTGGGTGCTGGGTTCGATGGGCCCCGGCACCAAGCTCCCGACGCTGGGCCACATCACCTACGGGCAGATCCGTGACGCCTACCAGATCAACGCCGAGGGCCTGATCTCCGGCGGCGCGGACGCGCTGCTGGTGGAGACCACCCAGGACCTCCTGCAGACCAAGTCCTCGATCATCGGCGCGCACCGCGCCATGGCGGCCCTGGGCATCACCGTCCCGCTGATCTGCTCCGTCACCGTCGAGACCACCGGCACGATGCTGCTGGGTTCGGAGATCGGCGCGGCCCTGACCGCGCTGGAGCCGCTCGGCATCGACATGATCGGCCTCAACTGCGCCACCGGCCCCGCCGAGATGAGCGAGCACCTGCGCTACCTGGCGCGCAACGCGCGCATCCCGCTGTCCTGCATGCCGAACGCCGGCCTGCCGGTGCTGACCAAGGACGGCGCCCACTACCCGCTGTCCGCCCCCGAACTCGCCGACGCCCAGGAGACCTTCGTCCGCGACTACGGCCTCTCCCTGGTCGGCGGCTGCTGCGGCACCACCCCCGAACACCTGCGCCAGGTCGTCGAGCGGGTCCGCGGACTCACCCCGACCACCCGCGATCCCCACCCCGAGCCGGGTGCGGCGTCGCTGTATCAGACGGTGCCGTTCCGGCAGGACACGTCGTACATGGCGATCGGTGAGCGGACGAACGCGAACGGGTCGAAGAAGTTCCGTGAGGCGATGCTGGAGGCCCGCTGGGACGACTGTGTGGAGATGGCCCGGGACCAGATCCGTGAGGGCGCCCACATGCTCGATCTGTGTGTGGATTATGTGGGCCGTGACGGTGTCGCGGACATGGCGGAGCTCGCCGGCCGTTTCGCGACCGCTTCGACCCTGCCGATCGTGCTGGACTCCACCGAGGTCCCGGTCATCCGGGCGGGCCTGGAGAAGCTCGGCGGCCGCGCTGTGATCAACTCGGTGAACTACGAGGACGGCGACGGTCCGGAGTCGCGGTTCGCGCTGGTCACCCGCCTGGCCCAGGAGCACGGGGCTGCTCTGATCGCGCTGACCATCGACGAGGAGGGCCAGGCCCGGACCGTCGGGCACAAGGTCGCCATCGCCGAGCGGCTCATCGAGGACCTGACCGCCAACTGGGGGATCCGCGAGTCGGACATCCTCATCGACACCCTGACCTTCACGATCTGCACCGGCCAGGAGGAGTCCCGGGGCGACGGCATCGCGACGATCGAGGCGATCCGTGAGCTCAAGCGGCTTCACCCGGACGTCCAGACCACCCTCGGCCTCTCCAACATCTCGTTCGGCCTGAACCCGGCGGCGCGCGTGCTGCTGAACTCCGTGTTCCTGGACGAGTGCGTGAAGGCCGGTCTGGATTCGGCGATCGTCCACGCGAGCAAGATCCTGCCGATCGCCCGGTTCGACGAGGAGCAGGTCACCACCGCCCTCGACCTGATCTACGACCGGCGTGAGGGCGATTACGACCCGCTGCAGAAGCTGATGGCCCTCTTCGAGGGCGTCAACACCAAGTCGATGAAGGCCGGCCGCGCCGAGGAACTCCTCGCGCTGCCGCTGGACGAGCGCCTCCAGCGGCGGATCATCGACGGTGAGAAGAACGGCCTGGAGGCCGACCTCGACGAGGCCCTGCAGACCCGCCCCGCCCTCGACATCGTCAACGACACCCTCCTGGAGGGCATGAAGGTCGTCGGTGAGCTGTTCGGCTCCGGCCAGATGCAGCTTCCGTTCGTCCTGCAGTCGGCCGAGGTCATGAAGACGGCCGTGGCCTTTCTCGAGCCGCACATGGAGAAGACGGACGACGAGGGCAAGGGCACGATCGTGCTGGCGACCGTCCGCGGTGACGTCCACGACATCGGCAAGAACCTCGTCGACATCATCCTCACCAACAACGGCTACAACGTCGTCAACATCGGCATCAAGCAGCCGGTCTCCGCGATCCTCGAAGCCGCGCAGGAGCACAAGGCCGACGTCATCGGCATGTCGGGTCTCCTCGTGAAATCGACCGTGATCATGAAGGAGAACCTGGAGGAGCTCAACCAGCGCAAGCTGGCCGCCGACTACCCCGTCATCCTCGGCGGCGCCGCCCTCACCCGCGCCTACGTCGAACAGGACCTCCACGAAATCTACGAGGGCGAAGTCCGCTACGCCCGCGACGCCTTCGAGGGCCTGCGCCTCATGGACGCCCTCATCGCCGTGAAGCGCGGTGTTCCCGGCGCGTCCCTGCCCGAGCTCAAGCAGCGCCGCGTCGCCAAGCGCGACACGCCGGTGCTGCAGGTCGAGGAGGCCGAGGAGCCGGGTGGCCGCTCCGACGTGGCCGTCGACAACCCGGTCCCCACCCCGCCGTTCTGGGGCACCCGCGTCGTCAAGGGCATCCCGCTCAAGGACTACGCCTCCTGGCTCGACGAGGGCGCCCTCTTCAAGGGCCAGTGGGGCCTCAAGCAGGCCCGCGCGGGCGGGGCCACGTACGAGGAGCTCGTCGAGACCGAGGGCCGTCCGCGCCTGCGCGGCCTCCTGGACAAGCTGCACACCGAGAACCTGCTGGAGGCCGCGGTCGTCTACGGGTACTTCCCCTGCGTCTCCAAGGGCGAGGACCTGATCATCCTGGACGAGGAGGGCAACGAGCGGACCCGCTTCACCTTCCCGCGCCAGCGCCGCGGCCGCCGCCTGTGCCTCGCCGACTTCTTCCGCCCCGAGGAGTCCGGCGAGACCGACGTCGTCGGCCTCCAGGTGGTCACCGTGGGTTCGAAGATCGGCGAGGCCACGGCCAAGCTGTTCGAGTCGGACTCCTACCGCGAGTACCTGGAGCTGCACGGCCTGTCCGTCCAGCTGGCCGAGGCGATGGCCGAGTACTGGCACGCCCGGGTGCGTTCCGAGCTCGGATTCGCCGGTGAGGACCCGTCGAAGGTCGAGGACATGTTCGACCTCAAGTACCGCGGCGCCCGCTTCTCGCTGGGTTACGGCGCCTGCCCCGACCTGGAGGACCGCGCCAAGATCGCCGCCCTCCTGGAGCCGGAGCGGATCGGCGTCCACCTGTCGGAGGAGTTCCAGCTCCACCCGGAGCAGTCCACCGACGCGATCGTGATTCATCACCCCGAAGCGAAGTATTTCAACGCACGCTGAGCTCCACCGACGTACACTTGTCGGTCCCATACAGGCCGGTCGCCTGTTCCCCGGGGTGGTATGCCCCGCGGAAGAGGTGACCGGCCTTCTCGTCCCTTCTGAGAGGCATGCGCATGACGAGCACCGTTCCCGCCCCCGTCGCCCGTACGGCCGACGGTTCTGCCCTGCAGGCGGTGCTGCTCGACATGGACGGCACTCTGGTCGACACCGAGGGCTTCTGGTGGGAGATCGAGGCGGAGATCTTCCAGGAGCTCGGGCACCGGCTCGACGAGGCCTGGCGCGACGTGGTCGTAGGCGGCCCGATGAGCCGCAGCGGGACCTTCCTGATCGAGGCGACCGGTGCCGCCATCGGCCTCGCCGAGCTGAGCGTGCTGCTCAACGAGCGCTTCGAGGCCCGCATCGCCGACCGCGTGCCGCTGATGCCCGGCGCCGAGCGGCTGCTGGCCGAGCTGGCGCGGCACAACGTGCCCACCGCCCTCGTGTCGGCCTCCCACCGCCGGGTCATCGACCAGGTCCTGCTCACCCTCGGCCGCGACCGCTTCACGATGACGGTCGCCGGTGACGAGGTGGCCCGTACCAAGCCGCACCCCGACCCGTACCTGTTCGCCGCGCAGGCGCTGGGAGCGCACCCTTCGCGGTGCGCGGTCATCGAGGACACGCGCACGGGTGTGGCGGCCGCCGAGGCCGCCGGCTGCCGGGTCGTGGCCATCCCCTCGGTGGGCGTGATCGAGCCCGCCCCGGGGCGTACGGTCGTCCGCTCGCTGGAGGACGTGGACCTGGCGTTCCTGCGCTCGCTCATCGCCCCGATGAACTGAGCGCGACGACCGACTCGCCCGAACCGGGCCACCGCCACACACCGGTATCCCGTATGCACGCTCCGTACCGAACGGATCAGGGGCGGTGTTCAGGTCCCACGGAAGGATCTTCCGTCGCAGGCCCCGGAGGCTGAAATTCCATCCTCTCCGGGGCGGTTGCTCAGGGTGACGTTGGTCACCCGCCAACCCCCCGACGGACCTGTCGTGAGGCCCTTGGCCCTTCCCTTGTGTCCGGATTGATCAGCTCCTGACCGAATCTGCGGGGCCCTGCGCGTGAACAGGCAGTTCGCTCCGATCACGGTGCGATTACGCCCCAAGTCCGGTCAGTTCCAGCCATCCCGTCCCGGACCACTACTGTCGACGCGGACACTACGCCGCACCTCAGCCGTCCCGGCGCACACCCCTGTGCCGGGTCCGCGTGGACCGATCGTCACTACACCGGCCCGATCGTTCCGCCCTGAACGGGCGACCGCCGCGAAGTGCCCTTTACGCCGCTTTGAACAAGTGCCGGTTACAGGGAGTACTTCCAGCATGAACCGCAAGACCATGGTGCTGACGGCCGCGGCCGGACTGCTCACCCCCGCGCTGGCCGCCTGCGGCAGCGTGAGCGGCGGAGGAGCGGGATCCGGAGCGATCGTCGTCGGAACCACCGATCGGTTCGAGGCCGCAGACTTCGCTCCCGCCCCCTTCGACCCGGCCTACGCCTACGACGCCGGCGCCTGGAACGTCCTGCGCCAGACCGTCCAGACGCTGATGCACACCCCGCGCGGCGGCGGCCAGCCCGTCCCCGAAGCGGCCTCCTCCTGCCGCTTCACCGACGCCGGCAACGAGAGCTACCGCTGCACGCTGCGCCCCGGGCTGAAGTTCGCCGACGGCGAGCCGCTCACCGCCAAGGACGTCAAGTTCTCCATCGACCGCGTCCTCGCCATCAAGGACGAGAACGGCCCCTCCTCGCTGCTCTCCACCCTCGGCAACGTCGAGGTCAAGGGCACCGACACCGTCGTCTTCCACCTGAAGACCCCGGACGCGACCTTCCCGTTCAAGCTCTCCACGCCCGCCGCCGGCATCGTCAGCGAGAAGAACTACGACGCCAAGAAGCTCCGCGAGGGCTTCGCCGTGGACGGCTCCGGCCCGTACACGATGAAGGCCGAGGTCAAGGGCAACCGGCTGGTCCGCGCCGTCTTCACCAAGAACCCGCACTACAAGGGCGACATCAAGCTGCAGAACGACAACGTCGAGCTGCGCACGTTCCCCGACTCCCCGGCCATGGGCAAGGCGCTCACCGACGGGAAGATCCACGTGGTCTCCCGCACCCTGTCGCCGGCCCAGATCGCCGACTTCAGCGCCCAGCCGCCCAAGGGCGTCAAGCTGGTCCCGATGCCCGGTCTGGAGATCCGCTACCTCGGCTTCAACACCGAGGCGCCGGTCGTCAAGGAGAAGGCCGTACGCCAGGCCCTCGCGGCCGCCGTCGACCGCGGCCAGCTCATCTCCAAGGTCTACGGCAAGGCCGCGCAGCCGCTCTACTCGCTGGTTCCCACCACCGTGACGGGCCACGTCAACTCCTTCTACAACAAGTACGGCGACGCCAACACGCCCAAGGCCGCCGCCCTGCTGAAGGAGGCCGGGATCAAGACCCCGGTCAAGCTGACGCTGCACTACACCAGCGACCACTACGGCGACGGAACGGCCGCCGAGTTCGAGGCCCTCAAGGCCCAGCTGAACTCCACGCAGCTGTTCGACATCACCGTCCAGGGCAGCGCATGGGCGGACTTCCGCCCCGCCCAGAAGCAGGGCGACCACGCCGCCTACGGGCTCGGCTGGTTCCCCGACTACCCGGACGCCGACAACTTCCTCGCCCCGTTCCTGGAGCAGGACAACTTCCTGGGCACGCCGTACGCCAACAACACGGTCCGCGGCAAGCTCATCCCCGAATCGCGGCGGGCGGTCGACCGTACCGTCGCCGTCCCCGCGATCACGGAGATACAGGACATCGTCGCCGAGGACGTGCCCGTCCTGCCCCTGTGGCAGGGCAAGCAGTACGTCGCCGCACGCGACGGGATCACCGGAGTGGAGTGGTCGGTCAACGCCATCTCCGACCTCCAGCTGTGGGAGCTCGGCCGCGGCGTAAGCGGCTGAGCAAGGCAACGACCGGCAGCGGGTGTCGCGAGCCGGAGCAACGAAACAGTTCGACTGTGAAGGACGTTCGCGTGAATCGACGTAACCAGTGGCTGGCGGCCCCGCTCGGCGCAGCCACCGCCGCCGCGCTGCTCAGCGGTTGCGGTTCGACCGATGGCTCCAATGCCGGCAGCGGCAAGGGCGTGGTCATGGGCATATCCGACAAGGTGAAGTCCGTCGACCCGGCATCGGGCTACGACCCCGGCTCCTGGCTGCTGTTCAACAACGTCTTCCAGTCGCTGCTGAGCTTCCCCAAGGGCGGCACCACCCCCGAGCCCGACGCCGCGCAGGCCTGCGGCTTCGAGGGCGGTGACAGCAAGCTCTACAAGTGCACCCTGAAGAGCGGGCTGAAGTTCAGCAACGGCAACAGCCTCACCTCGAAGGACGTCAAGTTCTCCTTCGAGCGCACGCTGAAGATCAACGACGAGAACGGCCCGGCCGTGATGCTCTCGTCGATCGCGGGCATCGACGCCCCCAACGACGAGACCGTCATCTTCCGGCTCAAGACCTCCGACGCCACCTTCCCCAGCAAGATCGCGTCGGGCGCCGGCTCCATCGTCGACCACAGCGAGTACCCGGCCGACAAGCTGCGCACCGACAACAAGGCGATCGGCTCCGGCGTCTACAAGCTGGACTCCTTCGGCGAGAAGAGCGCCACCTTCTCGGTCAACGAGTCCTACACCGGCAAGGCCAAGGCCAAGAACACCGGCGTCACGCTGAAGTTCTTCAACGGCGACCAGGCCGGCCTCAAGACGGTCCTGGAGAGCGGGGACGTGGACTTCGCGTTCCGCGGCCTCGCCGCCAAGGACATCGCCGCCCTCGCCTCGTCGAAGACCGGCGACAACAAGGTCGACATTGTCCAGGGCACCGGCGCCGAGGTCGAGCACATGGTGTTCAACGTCAACGACCCCGTCGTCGGCAAGCTGCCCGTCCGCAAGGCCATCGCCTACCTCGTGGACCGCGAAGCCCTCGTCAAGGACGTGTACGCGGGCACCGCCACCGCGCTCTACTCGATCGTGCCGACCGGCATCGCCGGCCACACGACCGCCTTCTTCGACCGCTACGGCGGCAGCCCGCAGCCCGAGAAGGCCAAGGCCGTCCTCAAGGCCGCCGGCATCAACGGCAAGGTCAAGCTGACCCTGTACTCCACCCCGTCCCGCTACGGCCCCTCCACGGACCAGCAGTTCGAGGTCATCGCCAAGCAGCTCAACGACAGCGGTCTCTTCGAGGCCGACGTCAAGTCCGTCGAGTACGAGCAGTACGAGAAGGACATCCAGGCCGGCAAGTACGGCGTGTACGTGAAGGGCTGGGTGCCCGACTACCCGGACGCCGACAACTTCACGCAGCCGTTCTTCGGCCCGGGCAACGTGCTGAACAACAACTACGACAACAAGGAGATCACCGGGACCATCATCCCGTCGACCTCCGCGAAGTCCGACCGCACCGCGGCCAACACGGACTACAACCGACTCCAGGACATCGTCGCCGACGAGGTGCCGATCCTCCCGCTCTGGCAGGGCAAGCAGTACGCCGTCACCCGCCAGAACGTGAACGGCCTGCAGTGGTCCCTGGACGCCTCGACCGTCTTCCGCTTCTGGGAGATCAGCAAGGGCTGATGCCACCGGTGCCGGGCCCGCCCCAGGGAGAGCCCGGCACCACGCGAAGGGGCCGTACGTGCGCGCACGTACGGCCCCTTCGCGCATCCGCGCCCCGGCGGACCTACTGGGCCCCGGGGCGGACCAGACCGCTCTCGTACGCGTACACGGCCGCCTGGACCCGGTCCCGCAGCCCCAGCTTCGTCAGCACGTGACCCACATGCGTCTTGACCGTCGTCTCGCTCACGAACAGGTCCGCCGCGATCTCCGCGTTCGACAGCCCGCGGGACACCAGCTTCAGCACCTCGACCTCGCGCTCCGTCAGCGTCCCCAGGGTGTTCGGAAGGTTCTCCTCACCCGACGGCAGATGCCCCGCGTACTTGTCCAGCAGCCGCCGCGTGATGCTCGGCGCGAGCATCGCCTCACCCGCGGCGACCACCCGGATCGCCTGCACCAGCTCGTTCGCCGGCGCGTCCTTCAGCAGGAACCCGCTCGCCCCCGCCCGCAGCGCCTCCACCACGTACTCGTCCAGATCGAACGTGGTCAGCACCAGCACCTTCGCCGGCCCGTTGCGCTCCGGACCGGTGATCTGCCGGGTCGCCTCCACCCCGTCCATCCGCGGCATCCGGATGTCCATCAGCACCACGTCGGGCTGCAGCGCCCGCACCTGGTCCAGCGCCTGCAGACCGTCCCCGGCCTCGCCGACCACCGCCAGGTCCTCCTCGGCCTCCAGGATCATCCGGAAGCCGGTGCGCAGCAGCGGCTGGTCGTCGACCAGAAGGACGCGGATCGCCACGGGGTCTACCTCGTATTCGTCGGACGGCTACGGCGGGCCCGTCCATTCTGCCCTGACATCAAGATCAGGACCCCGCCGGGCGTTCCGCCTCCGGACGCGGCGGGGGCACCTCCCGGCGGTGGCCGGGGGAGATCGTCAGAGGATAGGGCGGGGGAGTCCCACCGAACTCCGGACACACCGCCTGATGATCACACCAGCCGCACAGCTTCGTCGGGCGCGGCCGCCACTCACCCGTCTCCGTCGCCTCCCGGATCGCCTCCCACAACGCGAGCAGCTTGCGCTCCACCCGCTCCAGGTCCGCGATCACCGGGTCGTACGTCAACACGTCGCCACTGCCCAGATACACCAACTGCAGCCGCCGCGGCACCACCTGCTTCAGCCGCCACACCACCAGCGCGTAGAACTTCATCTGGAACAGCGCGCCCTCGGCGTACTCCGGCCGCGGCGCCTTGCCCGTCTTGTAGTCGACGATCCGCACCTCACCCGTCGGCGCCACGTCCACCCGGTCGATGATCCCGCGCAGCCGCAGCCCCGACTCCAGCTCCGTCTCCACGAAGAACTCCCGCTCCACCGGCTCCAGCCGCGTCGGGTCCTCCAGCGTGAACCACCGCTCGACCAGCGCCTCGGCCTCCGTCAGCCAGCGCGCCAGCCCCGCCCCCTCGTCACCCGCCGGAAACAGCTCCGCCAGCTCCGGCTTCGACTCCAGCAATCGGTCCCACTGCCCCGGCAGCAGCGACTTCGCCCGCGGCGCCGTCCGCTCCTGCGCCGGATGATCGAACAACCGCTCCAGCACGGCATGGACCAGCGTCCCGCGCGTGGCCGCCGCGCTCGGCTTCTCCGGCAGCTTGTCGATCACCCGGAACCGGTACAGCAGCGGGCACTGCATGAAATCGCTCGCCCGCGAAGGGGAGAGCGAACTGGGCGCCACAGCGCTCCGCGCATCGGCATCGGCTGCGCCAGGCACAGCACCGGGGCTCGTCGTCATGCACAAAACCCTACGACCCGCCACGGACAGCACGCGCATACCATCGACGCCAAGCACCCTCGCACTGCATGATCGGAGCATCACAACCCGCTACAGCACCACCCCGTACGCGTAAAGAACCACACTGGAAACACCAGCACCGAACGAAGGACAGCCGTGGCAGACACCGACGAAACCGGCGAGCGCGCGGGCAGGCGCTCCGGACCGGGCGGCGGAATCCTCATGGGCCGCCCCTTCGGCGTACCCGTCTACGTCTCGCCCAGCTGGTTCCTCGTCGCCGCCCTCATCACCTGGGTCTTCGGCGACCAGCTCGACCGCGTCCTGCCCGACCTCGGACCCGTGCGCTACCTCGTGTCCCTCTTCTTCGCCGTGGCCTTCTACGCCTCCGTCCTGGTCCACGAACTCGCGCACACCGTCGCCGCCCTGCGCTTCAAGCTCCCCGTGCGCCGCATCCAGCTCCAGTTCTTCGGCGGAGTCTCCGAGATCGAGAAGGAATCCGAGACCCCCGGCCGCGAATTCGTCCTCGCCTTCGTCGGCCCCCTGCTCTCCCTCGTCCTCGCCGGCGCCTTCTACCTCGGCATGAAAGCCGTCGACCCGGCCACCGTCCCCGGCGTCCTCCTCGCCGGCCTGATGATCTCCAACCTGCTCGTGGCCGCCTTCAACCTGCTCCCCGGCCTCCCCCTCGACGGCGGCCGCATGCTCCGCGCCGTCATCTGGGGCATCACCGGCAAGCCCATGGCCGGCACCGTCGCCGCAGCCTGGGTCGGTCGCGGCCTCGCCCTCGCCGTCCTCATCGGTCTCCCGCTGCTCACCCAGACCGGGACCCTCGGCAACCGCAGCGGCGAGATCGGCGGCATGAACACCGTCATGGACGCCCTGCTCGCCGCCATCCTCGCCGCCATCATCTGGACCGGGGCCGGCAACAGCCTGCGCATGGCCCGGCTGCGCCAGCACCTCCCGGAACTGCGCGCCCGCACCCTCACCCGCCGCGCCATCCCCGTCGAGAACGCAACCCCCCTCTCCGAGGCCCTTCGGCGCGCCAACGAAGCAGGAGCCCGCGCCCTCGTCGTCGTCGACGGACACGGCGACCCCACCGCCATCGTCCGCGAAACCGCCATCGCCTCGGTACCCGAACACCGCCGCCCCTGGGTCGCCGTCAGCACCCTCGCCCAGGACCTCACCGACGGCATGAAGGTTTCAGCGGACCTCACCGGCGAAGAACTCCTCGACCACCTCCGCGCCACCCCCGCCACCGAGTACCTCGTACTCGAACCCGGCGGCACCATCTACGGCGTCCTGTCCACCCTCGACGTCGAAAAGGCCTTCGTGAAGGCCATGGCACGGCCCCAGTCCTGAAGCCAATACACTGTTCACATGTCCGAACCGACCGGTGCCGCCCGCCGACGCGGGCCCTTCGAGGTCGGGGACCAGGTACAGCTCACCGACCCCAAGGGCCGCCACTACACGTTCACGCTCGAAGCCGGGAAGAATTTCCACACCCACAAGGGTTCCTTCCCGCACGACGAGCTGATCGGTGCTCCCGAAGGCAGCGTTGTCCGCACCACGGGCAACGTCGCATACCTCGCGCTGCGCCCCCTGCTCCCCGACTATGTCCTGTCCATGCCCCGCGGCGCCGCCGTGGTCTACCCCAAGGACGCAGGCCAGATCCTGGCCTTCGCCGACATCTTCCCCGGCGCACGCGTCGTGGAGGCGGGAGTGGGCTCCGGCTCCCTGAGCAGCTTCCTGCTGCGCGCCATCGGCGACCAGGGCATGCTCCACAGCTACGAGCGCCGCGCGGACTTCGCCGAGATCGCCACCGCCAACGTCGAGCGTTACTTCGGCGGCCCCCACCCCGCGTGGCAGCTCACCGTCGGCGACCTCCAGGACAACCTGTCCGACACGGACGTCGACCGAGTGATCCTCGACATGCTCGCCCCCTGGGAGTGCCTGGAGGCCGTCTCCAAGGCCCTGGTCCCCGGCGGCATCCTCTGCTGCTACGTGGCCACCACCACCCAGCTGTCGAAGACCGTCGAGTCCATCCGCGAGATCGGCTGCTTCGCCGAGCCGCAGCCGTGGGAATCGATGATCCGCAACTGGCACGTGGAAGGCCTCGCCGTCCGCCCCGATCACCGGATGATCGGCCACACCGGCTTCCTCGTCACCGCCCGCCGCCTCGCGGACGGCGTCGAGCCCCCGATGCGCCGTCGCCGCCCCGCCAAGGGCGCCTACGGCGAGGACTACGACGGCCCCGGCAGCGACCGCTCCGCGTAACCGCCCCGCAGACACAACACAAAGGCGCTGTGGCGCAGTTCCCCCGACCCACCCGGGAACTGCTCCACAGCGCCTTTTCGTTGTCCCGTGCACCGGGGCCGGACCCAGCCGTTCCACCTCCCTGTGAGGTGTGGCACGATGCTGGCTCCCCGTCACCCTTCGCACAGGAGACACCCCGCGTGCCGCACAGCCCCGCCGAGTCGGCCCCGATCTCGGAAGCCCTGGCGCACAGCCGCACCAGGCCCGTCCACTGGCTCGCCACGGCCACCGCCATGGCCGCCGTCATAGCCGTCGGAGGGCTCGTACAGCCGGCCACCGGCACACCCGCGGCCACCGGCACGGCAGCGGCCCCCGGGGAACCCCCCGCCAAGGGCCCGCAGGCCACCGCCCCGGACCCGGCGGGGGTCACGTACCCCCTCGACTGCAAGGGCGCGCCGCACACCGTCACCATCAGCGCCCAGGGCGATCTCGACGGTGACGGCCGCCCCGAGACCGTGGCCGCCGTCCGCTGCCAAGCGGGCTCCGGCACCCCGCCCCACGCGATCTACGTCCTGACCCAGGGGCCGGCCGACACCGCCCGCCCCCGCGTCGTGGCGACCCTGCTCGAAGCCGCCCGGCGGCAGACCGCCACCGAGCTGACCGTGCGCGACGGGCTCGTCACGGCGTCCCTCGTCGGCTACTCCTCGCCCGATGTGCCCCGCTACAGCCCGGACACGAAGCAGCTCGCCAAGTGGCGCTGGCACGACGGAAAATTCCGCCAGGAGCTGACGGACTCGGCCTCCAGGAGTGTTTGAAACGTCACTCCGCGTCGGGGCCGAAGACTTCCACCCTGTCCGAAACGCGCCTTACGTGAATGCAGTCCCCGGGACATTCCTTCGCCGAGTCGACCACGTCCTGGAGCAGCGTGAGCGGAACCGGAGTGGTTGCCCCCGCGTCCTGGAGCAGCTCGTCCTCCGGGCTCTTCACGTACGCCAGACCGTCAATGTCCAGCTCGAACACCTCAGGCGCGTACTGCACGCAGATCCCGTCCCCGGTGCACAGGTCCTGATCGATCCAGACCTCGAGCGGCTCGCCGGCCTCACCGGCACCGCCCGTCGGAGCCTCCTGCTGCACGGTCATATCTCCTGCCGTTCCCTGCGCTGAGTGATCCATCCCGGTCGAAACCCGCAGCAAGTCGCGCGGGCCCTGACGGGTGTTGAACAGTTCGACCTTACAACCGGCTGCTTCCCGAGTTTGATGGGTGGGTATTTCCTTGGCGTGAGGGAGTACGCAAGGGTGAAGATCGGACACACCTCTACCGTCTTTGTGATCTAGGGGTTTCAATCACCACCAGCCCAGGTAGGGTCAGGAAGCGTCCAGCTCCCCTTGGAGGAGGTGAGGACCGTGGCAGCCCACGACGACGACATCAACCGCGGCATCCGGCCCGCGCGAGGGTCCGAGGACCCCGCCGGCCAGGTTGCCTATCTCGAGCAGGAAATCGCCGTCCTGCGACGAAAGCTCGCCGACTCTCCGCGACACACGAGGATTCTCGAAGAGCGGATCGTCGAGCTCCAGACAAATCTGGCCGGCGTATCCGCACAGAACGAACGACTCGCAAATACCCTCCGTGAGGCCCGCGACCAGATCGTGGCCCTCAAGGAAGAAGTCGACCGGCTCGCACAGCCGCCGGCCGGTTTCGGTGTCTTCCTGCAGGCGAATGAGGACGGCACCGTCGACATCTTCACCGGAGGCCGAAAGCTCCGCGTGAACGTCAGCCCCAGCGTCGACCCGGAAGACCTCCGGCGCGGCCAGGAGGTCATGCTCAACGAGGCCCTCAACGTGGTCGAGGCCATGGAATTCGAGCGGGCCGGGGACATCGTCACCCTCAAGGAGATCCTCGAGGACGGCGAGCGCGCCCTGGTCGTCGGGCACACCGACGAGGAAAGGGTGGTGAGGCTCGCCGAGCCGCTCCTGGACATCACCATCCGCCCCGGCGACGCCCTGCTGCTCGAACCCCGCTCCGGCTACGTCTACGAGGTCGTCCCCAAGAGCGAGGTCGAAGAACTCGTCCTCGAAGAGGTCCCGGACATCGACTACGACAAGATCGGCGGTCTGGGCGACCAGATCGAGCTGATCCGCGACGCGGTCGAGCTCCCGTACCTCTACCCGGACCTCTTCAAGGAACACGAACTGCGGCCCCCGAAGGGCATCCTGCTCTACGGCCCGCCCGGCTGCGGCAAGACGCTCATCGCCAAGGCCGTCGCCAACTCCCTTGCCAAGAAGGTCGCCGAGGTGACCGGCCAGCCCGCCGGGAAGTCCTACTTCCTGAACATCAAGGGCCCCGAGCTCCTCAACAAGTACGTCGGCGAGACCGAGCGGCACATCCGCCTCGTCTTCCAGCGTGCCCGGGAGAAGGCGAGCGAGGGCACCCCCGTCATCGTCTTCTTCGACGAGATGGAATCCCTCTTCCGCACCCGCGGATCCGGAGTCAGCTCGGACGTGGAGAACACCATCGTCCCCCAGCTGCTCGCCGAGATCGACGGCGTGGAAGGCCTGGAGAACGTCATCGTCATCGGCGCCTCCAACCGCGAGGACATGATCGACCCGGCCATCCTGCGGCCCGGCCGCCTCGACGTGAAGATCAAGATCGAGCGTCCGGACGCCGAGGCCGCGAAGGACATCTTCGCGAAGTACCTCAAGGCCTCGCTGCCCCTGCACACGGACGACCTGTCCGAACACCAGGACTCGCGGCCCGGCACCGTCCACAGCATGATCCAGACCGTCGTCGAGCAGATGTACGCGGAAACCGAGGAGAACCGCTTCCTCGAGGTCACGTACGCCAACGGCGACAAGGAAGTCCTCTACTTCAAGGACTTCAACTCGGGCGCGATGATCCAGAACATCGTCGACCGTGCCAAGAAGATGGCGATCAAGGCCTTCCTCGAACACAACCAGAAGGGCCTGCGGGTCTCCCACCTGCTCCAGGCCTGCGTGGACGAGTTCAAGGAGAACGAGGACCTGCCCAACACCACCAACCCGGACGACTGGGCCCGGATCTCCGGAAAGAAGGGCGAGCGGATCGTATTCATCCGCACGCTCGTCACCGGAAAGCAGGGCGCGGACACCGGACGCTCCATCGACACGGTGGCGAACACCGGTCAGTACCTCTGACCCGGAGCGGCTGCGGATGCCCTCCCCGGGCATCCGCAGCCGACTGCTTTACCCCGCCGCTTCACCCCACCCCATTACCGGCCGCTTTCAGCCGGTGACGAGGCGGATCCAATGACGGAAATGATCTCCCCACGAGCGCGCAGTGGTTCTAGGCTCTTCCGTACCGCCGGACGCGCAGTGCGGGGACGGGCACCGCACAGTCACACGCACCGGAGCACCAGCGGTACTTGAGCGCCGCTCCCGAAAGGGGAGCGCCGCCGGGCAAGGAGGGCCGCATGACCGTACGGCGAGTAATGGGGATCGAGACGGAGTACGGGATCTCCGTCCCGGGGCACCCGAACGCCAATGCCATGCTCACCTCGTCCCAGATCGTCAACGCCTACGCGGCGGCGATGCACCGGGCGCGACGCGCCCGCTGGGACTTCGAGGAGGAGAATCCGCTGCGGGACGCCCGCGGCTTCGACCTCGCCCGCGAGGCCGCCGACAACAGCCAGCTGACCGACGAGGACATCGGCCTCGCCAACGTCATCCTCACGAACGGCGCACGGCTCTACGTCGACCACGCACACCCCGAGTACAGCTCGCCCGAGATCACCAACCCGCTCGACGCCGTCCTCTGGGACAAGGCCGGCGAGCGGATCATGGCCGAGGCGGCCGTCCGCGCCGCCCAGCTGCCCGGCGCCCAGCCGATCCACCTCTACAAGAACAACACCGACAACAAGGGCGCCTCCTACGGCACGCACGAGAACTACCTGATGAAGCGGGAGACCCCCTTCTCGGAGATCGTGCGCCACCTGACCCCCTTCTTCGTCTCCCGGCAGGTCGTGACCGGCGCGGGACGCGTGGGCATCGGACAGGACGGCCGCGAACACGGCTTCCAGATCAGCCAGCGCGCGGACTACTTCGAGGTCGAGGTCGGCCTGGAGACCACCCTGAAGCGGCCCATCATCAATACCCGGGACGAGCCGCACTCGGACGCCGAGAAGTACCGCCGGCTGCACGTGATCATCGGAGACGCCAACCTCTCCGAGATCTCCACCTACCTCAAGCTCGGCACCACGGCCCTGGTGCTGTCCATGATCGAGGACCAGTTCATCAGCGTCGACCTCGCCGTCGACCAGCCCGTACGCACCCTGCACCAGGTCTCCCACGACCCCGACCTGAAGCACCTCATCACGCTGCGCAGCGGCCGGACACTGACCGCGGTGCAGCTGCAGATGGAGTACTTCGAGCTGGCGCGGAAGTACGTGGACGAACGTTTCGGGGCTGACGCCGACGAGCAGACCAAGGACGTGCTGGGCCGCTGGGAGGACGTCCTGGGCCGGCTGGAGAGCGACCCGATGAGCCTGTCGGGGGAGCTGGACTGGATCGCCAAGCGGGAGATCCTGGAGGGCTACCGGCGCCGGGACGGGCTGGAGTGGGACGCGGCGCGGCTGCACCTGGTGGACCTCCAGTACTCGGACGTACGGCCCGAGAAGGGCCTGTACAACCGCCTGGTGGCCCGCGGCAAGATGAAGCGGCTGGTGGAGGAGCCCGCGGTGGAGCGGGCTCAGAGCAAGCCTCCGGAGGACACCCGGGCGTACTTCCGCGGCCGCTGCCTGGAGCAGTACGCGGACGACGTCGCCGCGGCCTCCTGGGACTCGGTGATCTTCGACCTCCCGGGCCGCGATTCGCTCCAGCGGGTCCCGACGCTGGAACCCCTGCGGGGGACCCGCAACCACGTCAAGGAGCTCCTGGACCGTTGCCGCACGGCGGAGGACCTGGTCCGGGTGCTTTCGGGGCAGTGAGCGCGGCTGAAAGGCCTCCGGTCCGGGAATCATGAAGAGAGCCGGACGTTGCGCCGGAGCTTTTGAACAACTACGGGGACGAATGTCGGACCCTCCTTGTAGGGTCCGACGTAGGGTCTGATCTTGGGAGATCCCGATCCGGGGTCTCTCTGTGTGAGCGTGCGAACCGAGCGGGGTGAGGTAGACATGGCGACCAAGGACACCGGCGGCGGACAGCAGAAGGCGACGCGCTCGACCGAGGAGGTCGAGGAGGCGGCGGTCGAGGAATCGACCGACCTCAAGGAGCGCCAGGAGAAGCTCTCCGACGACGTCGACTCCGTACTTGACGAGATTGACGATGTACTCGAGGAGAACGCCGAGGACTTCGTGCGAAGCTTCGTTCAAAAGGGTGGCCAGTAAGGCCTCTTGACCTTCGAATCGAAGGCCAGGTGCGGAGTGACGGTTCGGACGGTGCGGCCAAGGTGTCCGCACCGTCCGGTCATGAGCGGTGCCTGAATGCCGCTGAGGACGCTGTCCGCCCCTCCGCCGAACGGGTTCGGCAGAGCAGGTGGATCACGATCATCAGACGGGTAAGGTCCGAGGCGTACGGTGCTTCCGCTGCGAAGCGGCACCGGCGCAGTTCAAGGATCGGCCGGACGTCATGAGGCGTGCAGCCGCTTACGTGGAAGGAAACCTGTGGAACCCAACACTCGTAGCACAGGGCGTCTACCGGCAGCCTTCCTGACGCCGGGGTCCTCGTCCTTCATGGACTTCCTCGGGGCGCACTCGCCCGAGATGCTGCCCGGCAACCGCAAGCTGCCCGAGGGTGTCGTCGAGGCGCCGCACGGGACGACCATCGTCGCCGCGACCTTCCCCGGAGGCGTCGTCCTCGCCGGTGACCGGCGCGCGACCATGGGGAACATGATCGCGCAGCGGGACATCGAGAAGGTCTTCCCCGCCGACGAGTACTCCGCCGTCGGAATCGCCGGTACGGCCGGCCTGGCCGTGGAGATGGTGAAGCTGTTCCAGCTGGAGCTGGAGCACTTCGAGAAGGTGGAGGGGGCGACCCTCTCCCTGGAGGGCAAGGCGAACCGCCTCTCGACCATGATCCGGAGCAATCTGGGGATGGCCATGCAGGGCCTGGCCGTCGTGCCGCTGTTCGCGGGCTACGACGAGGCCAAGGAGAAGGGCCGGATCTTCTCCTACGACGTGACCGGCGGCCGCTCCGAGGAGCACGGGTACGCCGCCACCGGCTCCGGTTCGATCTTCGCCCGGGGCTCCATGAAGAAGCTCTTCCGCCCCGATCTGACGGAGGAGCAGGCCACCACCCTGGTCGTCCAGGCGCTGTACGACGCGGCCGACGACGACTCGGCGACCGGTGGGCCGGACCTGTACCGCCACATCTACCCGATCGTCACCGTCATCACGGACGAGGGATTCCGCAGGCTGACCGACGACGAGTCGCAGGAGCTCGCCCGTACGGTCACCAACCGTCGGCTGGAGCAGCCCGACGGCCCGCGCGCCGCCCTGCTCTGACCATCCGTCGCCCCTCCCCCGGACCGCGTCCGGGGGGTCCCCCATCCGCCCAGAAGAAAGGGACGGACAGCCGGTGTCGACTCCGTTCTATGTGTCACCCCAGCAGGCCATGGCCGACCGGGCGGAATACGCCCGCAAGGGCATCGCCCGAGGTCGCAGCCTGGTCGTGCTGCAGTATGCCGACGGCATCGTGTTCGTCGGCGAGAACCCGTCCCGTGCGCTGCACAAGTTCAGCGAGATCTACGACCGGATCGGCTTCGCGGCCGCCGGCAAGTACAACGAGTACGAGAACCTGCGGATCGGTGGTGTGCGGTACGCGGATCTGCGCGGATACACCTACGACCGTGACGATGTGACGGCCCGTGGACTGGCGAACGTCTACGCGCAGACGCTCGGCACCATCTTCTCCTCGGCCGGTGAGAAGCCGTACGAGGTGGAGCTGGTGGTCGCGGAGGTCGGTGCGACTGCCGCGGGCGACCAGATCTACCGGCTGCCGCACGACGGGTCGATCGTGGACGAGCACGGCTCGGTCGCGGTCGGCGGCAATGCCGAGCAGATCAGTACCTTCCTGGACCAGCGTCACCAGGACGGGATGACCCTGTCGGAGGCGCTGAAGCTGGCTGTGCAGGCGCTGTCCAGCCAGGCCAACGGCGCCGACAAGGCGATTCCGGCCGAGCGGCTGGAGGTCGCGGTGCTGGACCGGACGCGTGCGCAGCAGCGCAAGTTCAAGCGGATCCGTGGCCGGCAGCTGTCGCGGCTGCTGGAGGCGGACGTGACGGCGGCGGTGCAGGCCGATGCCGTGTCGAACGACGAGGCGCCGGAGGACGACGCCGAGTAGTCGCAGTGCGATGAGCCCCGGTCCGCCGTTTCGGCGGGCCGGGGCTCCGTCGTGTCCGGGGGCCGGCTCAGGTGGTGGGGGCGGGGCCGGAGGAGTCGCGGACGACGAGCCGGACGGGGAGGTCGGGAGCGGTCCAGGTGCTGCCTTCGAGGACGGCGAGGAGTGCGGTCATGCCCTGTTCGCCGACGCGTTCGGCGGGGAGGTGGACGGTGGTGAGCTCGGGTTCGACGGCGGTGGCGAGAGCGAGGTCGTCGAAGCCGGTGATGGAGAGGTCCTCGGGGATGCGCAGGCCCAGGCGACGGGCGGCCTTGCAGGCGCCGGCGGCCAGGATGTCGTCGTCGCAGACGATCGCGGTGGGGCGGTCCCGGGGGCTCGCCAGGGCACTCTCCATGGCCGTACGGGCGCCGTCGACGGTGAGGGGGGACCGTACGGTGCGCAGCTCGGTGCCGGGACCCAGGAGGGCGCCGAGGGCTTCGGCGCGGGTGTCGAAGGTCCAGGAGTCCACGGCGGAGGCGAGGTGGAGGAAGCGGCGGTGGCCGAGGGCGAGGAGGTGCTCGGTGATCTGGCGCATTCCGTCGGCCATGGCGAGGTTGACGTGGGCGGCGGCGGTGCCGGCCGCGGGGTCGCTGTCGAGCATGACGAGGGGGAGGCTGTTGCCGCCGATGGCGTCGAGGGCGTCGGCGGCCATGGAGGAGGCGATGACCCCGTCGAGGGCGGCGCGGGCGGAGGCGAAGGGGTCACGGGCCGGGCCGGTGCCGTCGGGGGAGGGGTACAGGACGACGCCGAAGCCGTGTTCGGCGGCGACGCGGGCGGCTCCGGTGTAGACGCGGGCGAAGAACTCGTTGGTGAGGGCGGGGACGACGAGGAGCGCGGTGCGAGTGCTGCCGAGGCGCAGGTTGCGGGCGGCGAGGTTGGGGCGGTAGCCGAGGCGGGTGGCGGTTTCGCGGACGAGGGTGGCGGTGCGTTCGGACACGCGGCCGGGCCATTTGCCGGCGAGGACGAGGGAGACGGTGGCCTGTGAGACCCCGGCGGCGGTGGCCACGTCGCGGCTGGTGGGTCTCGTCACACGGTGCTCCTGAAGTGCAGGGTCGGGCGGTGTCGCCGGGTCCGTGGGGTGGACCCGCGGACTGCGGCCATGGTACGTATGACACGTATAGTTATACGTATTACTTGGTACTCCCGGTTGGATCCGGGCAGAAGGGGGCGGACATGGCCGCGGGATACGCGGAGCTGCTGAGGACCCGGCACGCCGCGAGGCTGCTGGCGGGCACGCTCGTGGGCCGGCTGCCCAATGCCACCGGGCCGATCGCGATCGTGCTGTTCACGCGCGCCGAGGGCGGCAGCTACAGCCTGGCGGGGGCGCTGGCCGCCGCCTACGGGCTGGCGAACGCCGTGGGGCAGCCGCTGCTGGGCCGGGCCGTGGACCTGTTCGGGCAGCCAAGGGTCCAGCTGCCGGCCGCGGTGGTCTCGGCACTCGGCATGGTGTGGCTGGCGCTCGCGGGCACGGGGTCGGCTCTGGCGGCGTACGCCGCGGTGGTGGTCGCGGGGCTCTTCACGCCGCCCCTGGAGGGCGGGCTGCGGGCCCTGTGGCCGGGTGTGCTGGGCGGCCGTGAGGAGAAGGTGCACGCCGCGTACGCGATGGACGCGGTGGCCCAGGAAGTCATGTTCACGGTCGGTCCGCTGCTGGTGACGCTGTTCGTCGCGATGTGGTCCCCGGCCGGGGCGCTGCTGGCGCTGAACGCGATCGGCGTGCTGGGCGCGCTGTCCGTGGTGGTCAGTGAGCCGTCGCGGAAGTGGCGCTCGGCGCCTCGCGAGGCGCACTGGCTGGGTGCGCTGCGTTCGCGGGGGCTGCTGGCGCTGCTCGGCGCGTTCTTCTTCGTGGGTACGGCGCTGGGTTCGATCACGGTGGCCGGTGTGGCGTACGCGGACGAGCACGGCGGTCAGGCGGTGTACGGCTGGCTGATGGCGGCCCTGGGGCTGGGCGCGCTGATCGGTGGCGTCTTCTACGGTGCGCGGCAGTGGGCGGGTGCGCCGGAGCGGCGGCTGCGGCTGCTGGTGGGCCTGCTGGCGGTCTGCTATCTGCCGCTGATGCTGGTTCCGGGTCCGGTGTCCATGACCGGGCTGGCGGCGCTGTCGGGCGTGTTCCTGGCGCCGGCGCTGGCGTGCGCGTTCATCGTCGTGGACCGGCACGCTCCGGCGGGCACGGTGACGGAGGCGTTCTCCTGGCTGGTGACGTTCTTCGGGGTGGGTGCGGCGATCGGGACGGCGGCGGCGGGGCCGGCTGTGGAGCTGGGCGGTACCGCGGCGGGCTTCGGCGTGGCGAGCGTGGCGGGCTTCTCGGCGCTGCTGGTCCTGATGGTCACTCAGCGGGCGCTGGCAACCGGCGGCCGCAGCCGCGCGGTGGCGGCTTCGCCTGACGGTGCGTCGGAAGGCTTCCGTGACGTGCCGTCACATGTCTCGCCGACGGGCTGAGCGGTGGTGCGCGGGATGGGCCGATCGGGCCGTGATCGGGGCGCCCATTCGGCCCGCTGACGGGAACTGATCGAAACGGCGCTCCCGAACCCGGTTTCAGAAGAGGGCAGAAGGCGTAATGTTCAGTCATGGACCGCCGCATTTTCGGGCTGGAGAACGAGTACGGCGTCACGTGCACGTTCAGGGGACAGCGCCGACTGTCTCCTGACGAAGTGGCGCGCTACCTCTTCCGCCGTGTTGTGTCATGGGGCCGCAGCAGCAATGTCTTCCTGCGGAACGGCGCCCGCCTGTACCTCGACGTGGGTTCGCATCCGGAATATGCAACTCCCGAATGCGACAACGTGACCGAGCTGGTCACACACGACAAAGCAGGCGAGCGCATTCTCGAAGGTCTGCTCGTCGACGCCGAACGCCGCCTGCACGAGGAGGGAATCGCGGGCGACGTCTATCTCTTCAAGAACAACACCGACTCGGCGGGCAACTCGTACGGCTGCCACGAGAACTACCTGGTGGCCCGGCACGGGGAATTCTCCCGCCTGGCGGACATTCTCATTCCGTTCCTTGTCACGCGGCAGCTGATCTGCGGCGCCGGCAAGGTGCTGCAGACGCCGCGGGGTGCGGTCTACTGCGTGAGCCAGCGGGCCGAGCACATCTGGGAGGGCGTCAGCTCTGCCACGACCCGCTCGCGGCCGATCATCAACACCCGGGACGAGCCGCACGCGGACGCCGAGCGCTACCGCAGGCTGCACGTCATCGTCGGTGACTCGAACATGTCCGAGACGACCATGCTGCTCAAGGTCGGGGCCACCGACCTGGTGCTGCGCATGATCGAGGCGGGCACGGTGATGCGGGACCTGACCCTGGAGAACCCGATCCGGGCGATCCGCGAGGTCAGCCACGACATCACGGGTCAGCGCAAGGTGCGCCTGGCGAGCGGCCGGGAGGCCTCCGCACTGGAGATCCAGCGGGAGTACTACGACAAGGCGGTGGACTTCGCCGAGCGCCGGGGCATTCGTACCGGCGTGGTGGACCAGGTGCTGGAGCTGTGGGGTCGCACGCTCGACGCGATCGACGCGGAGGACCTGGACCGGATCGGGACCGAGATCGACTGGGTCATGAAGTACCAGCTGATCGAGCGGTACCGGGCCAAGCACAACATGACCATGTCGAATCCGCGGGTGGCTCAGATAGACCTCGCGTATCACGACATCCACCGTCGGCGCGGTCTGTACTACCTGCTGGAGCGCAAGGGGCAGGCGGCACGGATCTGCAACGACCTCAAGATCTTCGAGGGCAAGTCGGTGCCCCCGCAGACGACGCGTGCGCGGCTGCGCGGCGACTTCATCCGCCGGGCGCAGGAGCAGCGGCGGGACTTCACGGTCGACTGGGTGCACCTGAAGCTCAATGATCAGGCGCAGCGGACGGTGCTGTGCAAGGACCCGTTCCGGTCGGTGGACGACCGGGTGGAGAAGCTGATCGCCGGCATGTAGGACCGCAGAGCGGCCGCAGAGTGGCCGCAGTGTGACATCGCACTCGTCACCAGGGCCCCGTACGTCTCTCGTACGGGGCCCTGCGCACGGCTTAGAGTGGCGAGCGACCGCTTTGCCGTCTGAGATCTGAGGAACCCGTGCGCCGACTTGCCGGCCTGCTTGTCGTACCCCTCCTGCTGCTGACGACCGCAGCGTGTGGCGACGACAGCGGCTCCGACTCCGCCCAGATGAAGAACGGGGCTCCCGCGATCACCAAGGGTGCCGCGTTCGGGGAGACGCCCACCCTGTCGAAGGGGAAGGGCACGCCGCCCAAGGAGCTGAAGGTGGTGACCATCAGCGAGGGCACCGGGCAGGTGCTGAAGAAGAACGACATCGCGCAGGTCAACTACCTCGGTCAGGTGTGGGACGGCAAGGAGCCGTTCGACCAGAGCTTCGGGCGGCCCGCGCCGTTCGACCTGACCATCGGCGCCGGCGCCGTCATCAAGGGCTGGGACCAGGGCCTCGAGGGTCAGAAGGTCGGCAGCCGCGTCGAGCTCGTGATCCCGCCGGAGCTCGGCTACGGCGCCCAGGGTTCGGGCGAGAAGATCAAGCCGAACGCCACGCTGGTCTTCGTCGTGGACATCGTCAAGGGCGCCACCGTCCCGGCCTCGGCCACGGGCAAGGAAGTCGCCCAGGAGAACAAGGACCTGCCCAAGGTCGGCACGAACGCGGACGGCAAGGAAGTCTCCGTGACCGTCCCGAAGGACACCGCCGAGCCGGCCAAGCTGGTCTCGAACTACGTCCTCGAGGGTGACGGCGCGGTCGTGAAGGACACCGACAGCGTCGTCGTCAAGTTCAACGGCAAGACCTGGAAGGACGACAAGTCCTTCGAGAGCACCTACACCAGTGACCAGACGGTCACCTGGCCGCTGGGTGAGCTTTCGGTCAAGGGTCTGAAGGAAGGCCTGATCGGCAAGAAGGTCGGCAGCCGCATCCTGCTGGTCATCCCGCCGGACATGGCCTTCGGCGACAAGGAGCAGGGCACCATCCCGGCGAAGTCGACGCTGGTCTTCAGCCTCGACATCCTCGCCGTGATGTAAGACTGTTCCGGTTGACCGTTTCGTACGTATGAGGAGAAGTTCCGTGAGTGACCTCCAGAAGCCCGAGATCGACTTCCCCGAGGGCGACGCCCCCAAGGACCTCGTGATCAAGGATGAATGGGTCGGTGAGGGCGCGGAGGCCAAGAAGGGCGACCTCGTCTCCGTGCACTACGTGGGCGTGGCCTTCTCCACCGGTGAGGAGTTCGACGCCTCCTGGAACCGCGGTTCCGCGCTGCAGTTCCAGCTCGGTGTCGGCCAGGTCATCGCCGGCTGGGACCAGGGCGTCCAGGGCATGAAGGTCGGCGGCCGCCGCAAGCTGGTCATCCCCGCCCACCTCGCCTACGGCGACCGTGGCGCGGGCGGCGCGATCGCCCCGGGCGAGACGCTGATCTTCGTCTGCGACCTGGTCAAGGTCGGCTGATCCGGACATCCGCGATCGGTGCAGGGGCCCCCGCCGTCCGGCGGGGGCCCCTCGCTTTTGCCCGGACGCGCCGGGGCGGTACGGTCAGCGGTCACGGGCTCGTCCATCCGGGCGTGCCCGTGTGACGGTCCGACGGATGTGCAGGCGGAGAAGGGCGGAAGGGCGTCGATGGCGATTGCCAAGGCCGAGCGGCTGATGAATCTGGCGCTGTGTCTGCTGGGGACCCGCCGGCCGCTCAGCAAGCGCGAGTTGCGCGGTTCCATCGAGGCCTACATGGAGGCCGGCAACGACGAGTCCTTCAACCGCATGTTCGAGCGGGACAAGGACGATCTGCGCGAACTCGGCCTCGTCATCGAGACGGTGGAGAACCTGGACGGCGAGACGGGCTACTTGGCCCGCCGCGACAGCAACCGGCTGCCTCCCGTCTCGCTGGACGCCGAGGAGGCCGCCGCCCTGGGGCTGGCGGCCAAGGTGTGGCAGCAGGCACGGCTGGCGGGGGCCGCCAGCGGGGCCCTGCAGAAGCTGCGCGCGGGCGGGATGCCCGAGGCGGAGGACCCGTACGAGGGTCAGCACAGCGCGATCGAGCCGCGCATCCCGGTCCACGAGGCGGCCTTCGAGCCGTTGATGCTGGCCTGCCGGGACCGTCGGCCGGTGGTCTTCGACTACCGCAAGTCCACCGCAGCCCGCCCCGAGGCCCGTCAGGTCGAGCCCTGGGCGCTGGAATGCTGGCGCGGCCACTGGTACCTGGCCGGCTACGACCGGGACCGCGGCGCGGAGCGGGTGTTCCGGCTCTCCCGGATCACCGGCAAGGTCCGTTCCCGGGCCGCGAAGTACACCGCCGAGGTGCCGGACGTGGTGACCGTACGGGAGACCGTGGCGAGCTGGGCCGGGGAGAGCGCGGACCGCAGCGCGCTGATCCGGCTGAGGGCCGGGGCGGGCTACCCGCTGCGGGCCAAGGCCACCGCGGTGCGCGAGGGCGGGAACGGCTGGGACGAGCTGGAGATCCCGTACGGGCACGGGCTGGACGCCTGGCTGGTGGAGTTCGGGCCCGACGTCGTCGTGGTCGGCCCCGCCGACCTGCGGGCGGACGTCGTGGACCGGCTGCGGGCCGTCGCCGGGGCCTGACGGCGTCCGTGGGCCCGGCGGCCGATCCGCGGCCGCACCGTTCGACAACAGCGACATCCACAGACGTGCCCTGAGGGGGAGACGTACCAGCATGGCTGCCAACGCCATCGACCAGACCCGCCGGATGCTGTCCCTGGTGACGTACCTGCGCGAGCGCCCCGGTGCGCACGTCGCGGACGTCGCGCGCGCCTTCGGGATCACCGAGGACGAGCTGATCTCGGACCTCGACGTGCTGCCCATGTGCGGGACGAGCTTCCGGGGCGGGGACCTGCTCGACATCGACACCGACGGGGAGCGCATCTGGTGGCGCAATCCCGATGCCTCGGGGGAGTCCACCGCGGAGCCGCTGCGCCTCGCCGCCGACGAGGCGACCGCGCTGCTGGTGGCCGCGCGCGCGGTGGCCACCCTGCCCGGGCTGCGCGAGAGCGACCGGGACGCCCTGCTGCGCGCCACGGCCAAGCTGGAGGCGGCCGCGGGCGAGGTGGCCGGGGCCAGCTCCCGGCTGTCGGTGACCTTCGAGTCCGAGGGCGGGGTCTTCGCGGACGTCGACCGGGCCATCGCGGAGCGCCGACGGCTGTGGGTGCGCTACTACTCCCCGGCGCGCGACGAGCTCACCGAGCGCAAGGTCGACCCGATCCGGCTCTTCGCCGTGGGCCACACGTACATGGAGGGCTGGTGCCACCTCTCCGAGGCCCGGCGCACCTTCCGCCTCGACCGGGTCGCTGAGATCCGGCTGCTGGACGAGCGGGCCGAGCCGCCCGCCATCGAGCCGCGCGACCTGTCCGAGGGCCTGGTCCAGCCGGCCGCCGAGGACCCGGAGGTCGTGGTCGAGGTGGGGCCGGGCGGGCGCTGGGTCGCCGAGTACTACCCGCACGACAGCGCGGAGGAGCTGACCGGGGGCGGCCTGCGGATCACGCTGCGCAGCCCGGACCCGGCCTCGTTGCGGAGGCTCGCGCTGCGGCTCGGGCGCGAGGGGCGGATCGTCGCCCCCGCAGAGCTGGCGGAGAGCGCGCGGAGCGCCGCTCGAGACGCACTCGCGGGGTACGGGGAACAGGTCTGAGGGGGAGCGCGGTCGATGTCGCCAACGTCCGGACCCGTCGCCTTCAAGGCATCTTGTCCCGATTGCCGGGCCCGTTTCGAGCTGGACGCGGGTGCCCTGCGGCTGGCCATCGGCGGCAGCCGGCGGGCCACCTTCTACTCCTTCACGTGTCCTGAATGTGGTGCCGCCGTACGCAAACCGGCCGGTGAGCGCATCGTGGAACTGCTGACCGGCGGTGGCGTGAGCACCCTGCGCAGCATCTGAACCGGCCGGTGGCCTAGGCTCGCCCCATGCTGTGGCCGATGTTCGCAATTGCCCTGGGCTTCCTCGGAGTGGCCGTGCTCGCCGTGCTGGCCGTGCGCGTGTACGGGGAGGTGCGCAGGCTGTCCGCGCAGGTGGCGCAGGCCAGCCGCCGGATCACGGACGCCTCGGCCGATCTCGAGCGGGCCGCCGTCGACCTCGCCCGGGCGGGACACGGCGTACATCCGTAACAATCGGGACCAATGCGTGTGACCGGGGCATTAAGAACCGGTCAGGACGCAAGGACGGGGACGCCCGGGGATTGCCGGGCGTTAACCCCCTGGGGTTACGATCCTCGGTAGAGACCGTCCTAGGCGCCCGTCCGGTGTGCTGTGATCCTCGGAGAAAAGGAAGATACCTATGTTCGGCAACCTCAGGGGTTGGGAAATCTTCGTCATTCTCGGGGTCATCATCCTGCTGTTCGGCGCCAAGAAGCTCCCCGACATGGCCCGCTCCCTCGGCAAGTCGGCCCGCATCCTCAAGAGCGAGGCCAAGGCCATGAAGAAGGACGGCGAGGGCGGCGAGGACGCCGCCACGACCGCTCCCGCGGCGGACCAGTCCGCGCAGCAGCCGGTCGCCCCGCGCACCATCCAGGCCGCGCCCGGTGACGTCAGCAGCTCGCGTCCGGTGAGCGAGCCGAACCGCACCACCCAGGGCTGACACCCGCCGTACACGCCAGTCATCTGCAACGAGACAAGGGACGTGGGTTGCTCAACTCTGCCCGCAAGCAGGAGAAGAAGGAACGACAGGCCAAGGACGCCGAAGGGCGTATGCCTCTCGTCGAGCACCTGCGTGAGCTGCGGAACCGCCTGCTGAAGTCGGTCATCGCGATCCTGGTGATCACGATCTTCGCCGCCTTCTTCTACCGGGACATCATCAACTTCCTGTTGAAGCCGATGCTCGACTCCGTCGGCTGCACCAACGGTGTGGTGACCCAGCGCAACGGCCGCCCCTGCGCCGACATGACCGTGAACGGCCTCATCTCGGCGTTCTCGATCGCCCTCAAGGTCTCGCTGATGGCCGGCGTGGTGCTCTCCGCGCCGGTGTGGCTCTACCAGCTGTGGGCATTCGCCGCGCCCGGGCTGCACAGCCACGAGAAGAAGTACGCGCGCAGCTTCGTCGCGGTCGGAGCGCCCCTCTTCATGGCGGGCGCGGTGCTCGCGTACAAGATCCTCCCGCAGACCGCGATGATCATGCTCGAGTTCACCCCCGACCACGCGCGCAACCTGCTGCCGGTCGACGACTACCTCGACCTGGTCACCCGCATGGTGATCGTGTTCGGCCTGGCCTTCGAGCTGCCGCTGCTGCTGATCCTCCTGAACTTCACCGGTGTGCTCACCGGCAAGCGGCTGGCGGGCTGGTGGCGGGGCATGGTCCTCGGCATCACGATCTTCGCCGCCTTCGCCACCCCCACCGGTGACCCGCCGACCATGCTCGCGCTGGCCCTGCCGATCGTGGCCCTGTACTTCGCGGCCCTCGGACTGTGTCTCCTCAACGACCGCAGGCGCCGGCGCAAGGACCCCGACGCGGGACTGAGCGACGACGAAGCCTCCGAGCTGGACCTCACCCCGGCGCCCATCGGGCAGCTGGACACGGTCCCGGCCCCCGCGGCCCTGCCCGAACAGGCCGACGGCGGACGCCAGCGGATCAACGGTTACGACGACGCCACCTGACAGGTGCCCTCCGGGGACCGGTGACGTACATTCCGCTGGATGAGCCCCGAGGTCACCCTTTTCGTCAATCCCACCGCCGGACGCGGCCGGGGCGCGCACGCCGCGCAGCCGGCCGCTTCGGCTGTCAGGGCAGCCGGTTTCTCCGTACGGACGGTCGTCGGCACCGACGCGCCCGACGCGCTGGCCCGCCTGACCGGCGCCGTCCGTGAGGGCACCGGCGCGGTGATCGCCGTGGGCGGCGACGGGATGGTCTCCCTGGCGCTCCAGGCCCTGGCGGGAACCCCGGTGCCGTTCGGTGTGGTCGCGGTGGGCACCGGCAATGACTTCGCGCGGGCCATGGGACTGCCCGTACGGGAGCCGGCCCGGGCCGGGCGGCTGGCCGCCGAGGCCCTCAAGGAGGGCCGGATCCGGGAGATCGACCTCGGCCGGGTGGGCGGCGCCGACTGCGAGCAGTGGTTCGGGACCGTGCTGTGCTCCGGCTTCGACTCGCGGGTCAACGACCGGGGCAACCGGATGCGGCTGCCGGCCGGCCGCTTCAAGTACGACCTGGCGATGATCGCGGAGCTGGCCGCCTTCCGGCCGTTCCCCTACCGGATCACCCTCGACGACGGCCCGGTGATCGAGACCGAGGCCACGCTGGTCGCCGTCGGCAACGGCTCCTCCTACGGCGGGGGTATGCGGATCTGCGCGGACGCCGTCCCCGACGACGGGCTCTTCGACATCACGGTGGTCGGCGACTGCAGCCGGGCCACCCTGCTCAAGGTGTTCCCGCAGGTCTACAGGGGCCGCCACCTCGGCCACCCGAAGGTGACCGTCCACCGGGCCAGGAAGATCACTCTGGAGGCGGCGGGCCTGAGCGCGTACGCGGACGGCGAGCCCCTGGGGCTGCTGCCGGTGACCGCCGAGTGCGTCCCCCGGGCCGTCCGGCTGCTCACTTAAATGATCGCGACTGTTGTCAGGGGTGGCGGGTAGGCTCGACAGCAAGATGACCGAAGAACTCTCACCCGCCGAGCGGTACGCCGCTGCCCGGATCCGCGCCGCCGAAGAGGCCTCTGCCCTGGCCCCCTTCCGCGAGATGTACGACTTCGACCTGGACCCGTATCAGGTCGAGGCATGCAAGGCGCTGGAGGCCGGCAAAGGCGTCCTCGTCGCCGCCCCGACCGGCTCGGGCAAGACCATCGTCGGCGAGTTCGCCGTGCACCTGGCCCTCCAGCAGGGCCGCAAGTGCTTCTACACGACGCCGATCAAGGCGCTGTCGAACCAGAAGTTCGCCGACCTCGTCAAGCGCTACGGCGCCGACAAAGTGGGCCTGCTGACGGGCGACAACAGCGTCAACTCCGATGCGCCGGTGGTCGTGATGACCACCGAGGTGCTCCGCAACATGCTGTACGCGGGCTCCCAGTCGCTGCGCGGTCTCGGCTACGTCGTGATGGACGAGGTCCACTACCTCTCCGACCGGTTCCGCGGGGCCGTCTGGGAGGAAGTGATCATCCACCTTCCCGAGTCGGTGACCCTGGTCTCCCTCTCGGCCACCGTGTCCAACGCCGAGGAGTTCGGCGACTGGCTGGACACCGTGCGCGGGGACACCGAGGTGATCGTCTCCGAGGAGCGGCCCGTACCGCTGTGGCAGCACGTCATGGCCGGCCGGCGGATCCACGACCTCTTCGAGGAGGAGTCCGACCACGGCGGCCGAGGCTCCGCGCGCCGCGAGGTCAACCCCGACCTGCTGCGCATGGCGCGCGAGGAGAACAGCCGGACCTACAGTCCCAAGGACCGGCGGCGCGGCAAGATGGTCCGCGAGGCGGACCGCGAGCGCGAACGGCGCTCCCGCGGCCGGATCTGGACCCCGTCCCGCCCCGAGGTCATCGCCCGCCTCGACAACGACGGGCTGCTGCCCGCCATCAACTTCATCTTCAGCCGGGCCGGCTGCGAGGCCGCGGTCCAGCAGTGCCTGTTCGCGGGCCTGCGGCTCAACGACGAATCCGCGCGGCTCAAGGTCCGCGAGATCGTCGAGGCGCGCACCGCCTCCATCCCCACCGAGGACCTGCACGTCCTGGGGTACTACGAGTGGCTCGAAGGGCTGGAGCGGGGCATCGCCGCGCACCACGCGGGCATGCTGCCCACCTTCAAGGAGGTCGTGGAGGAACTCTTCGTACGCGGCCTGGTGAAGGCCGTGTTCGCCACGGAGACCCTCGCGCTGGGCATCAACATGCCCGCGCGCACGGTGATCCTGGAGAAGCTGGTCAAGTGGAACGGCGAGCAGCACGCCGACATCACCCCCGGCGAGTACACGCAGCTGACCGGCCGGGCCGGGCGGCGCGGCATCGACGTCGAGGGCCACGCGGTGGTGCTCTGGCAGCGAGGCATGGACCCGGCGGCTCTCGCCGGGCTCGCGGGTACCCGTACGTATCCGCTGCGCTCGAGCTTCAAGCCCTCCTACAACATGGCCGTGAACCTGGTCAGCCAGTTCGGGCGGCACCGCTCGCGCGAGCTGCTCGAGACCTCCTTCGCGCAGTTCCAGGCCGACCGCTCGGTCGTCGGGATCTCCCGGCAGGTGCAGCGCAACGAGGAGGGGCTGGAGGGCTACCAGGAGGGCATGACCTGCCACCTGGGGAACTTCGAGGAGTACGCGCAGCTGCGCCGCGACCTCAAGGACCGTGAGACGGACCTGGCCAAGCAGGGAGCGGCGCAGCGCCGCGTACAGGCGGCCAGTTCGCTGGAGAAGCTCAAGCCGGGCGACATCATCCACGTGCCGACGGGCAAGTTCGCCGGGCTCGCGCTGGTCCTGGACCCGGGCGTGCCGGCCGGGCGGGTCAACGGGCACCGCGGGTACGAGTACGCTGAGGGCCCGCGCCCATTGGTGCTCACCGCCGAGCGGCAGGTCAAGCGGCTCGCCGCGATCGACTTCCCGGTCCCGGTCGAGGCGCTCGACCGGATGCGGATCCCCAAGACCTTCAACGCGCGCTCGCCGCAGTCCCGTCGGGACCTCGCCTCCCAGCTGCGGACCAAGGCCGGGCACATCACGCCGGAGCGCCGGACCCGAGGCCGGGCCGCGGCCGCCGACGACCGCGAGATCGCCCGGCTGCGCAGCGAGCTGAGGGCGCACCCCTGCCACGGCTGCGACGAGCGCGAGGACCACGCCCGCTGGGCGGAGCGCTACCACCGGCTCAAGCGGGACACGCAGCAGCTGGAGCGGCGGATCGAGGGCCGGACGAACACCATCGCCCGCACCTTCGACCGGATCCACGCGCTGCTGACCGAGCTGGACTACCTGCGCGAGGACGAGGTCACCGTGCACGGCAAGCGGCTCGCCCGGCTGTACGGGGAGCTCGACCTGCTGGCCTCCGAATGCCTGCGGGCCAGGGTGTGGGAGGGCCTGAGCCCGGCCGAACTGGCCGCCTGCGTCTCGGCGCTGGTCTTCGAGGCGCGGCAGTCCGACGACGCGGTCGCGCCGAAGGTGCCGGGCGGTGCGGCCAAGGAGGCGCTGGGCGAGATGGTCCGCATCTGGGGCCGGCTCGACGCCCTGGAGGAGGAGCACCACATCAACCAGGCCGAGGGCGTCGGCCAGCGCGAGCCGGATCTCGGCTTCGCGTGGGCGGCGTACCAGTGGGCCTCCGACAAGAGCCTGGACGAGGTGCTGCGCGAGGCGGAGATGCCGGCCGGTGACTTCGTGCGCTGGTGCAAGCAGGTCATCGACGTGCTCGGGCAGGTCGCGGCGGCTGCTCCGGCGGCCTCCGGTGACAGCGGGAGCACGGTGGCGCGCAATGCCCGCAAGGCCGTGGACGCACTGCTTCGGGGTGTAGTGGCCTACAGCTCGGTCGGCTAGGCGGACTTGGATCTTCCTCCAGGAGCGGGGTCGGCCCGATCTCATCTCTTGCCATGATCGAATCGGCGTGCGCTGTGCGACGATCGATGTCATGAGTGGGGGAACGGACGAAGGTCCGAGACGGGTCGGTCGGCCACGTGCCGACCGGCTGAGACCGGAGAGCGGCCGGCCGCCGCGCGAAGAACTCCTTTGCGCGGCGGCCGAGTTGTTCACGCTTCAGGGATATGCGGCGACCACCACGCGGGCGGTCGCCGAGCGGGCCGGGATGCGCCAGGCCACGATGTACCACTACTTCGGCGGCAAGGAGGAACTCCTCGCCGAACTGCTGGAGTCCACGGTGGCGCCCTCGCTGGTGCTGGCCCGGCAGCTGCTCGCCGACCGCGGGCGGCCCGCCGAGCGGCGGCTGTGGGAGCTGTGCCGCTCCGACGTACTGCTGCTGTGCGGGGGGCCGTACAACCTGGGGGCGCTCTATCTGCTGCCCGAAGTGGGAGGCTCGCGCTTCACGCTGTTCCGCCGGATGCGCGGGGAACTCAAGCACGCCTACCGGGTGTTGCTCGCCGCAACCCGCGTCGGCGCCGAACTGGCCGGGGACGGGGCGGGGCTGACGCTCCGGGGCGACCTGGTCTTCGGGCTCATCGAGGGCGTCATGCTGATCCACCGCACGGATCCGGCGCGGCCGGTGACGGCCTTCGCGGAGGCCACCGCCGACGCGGCGCTGCGGATCGCGGGCGTCGGCCCGGCCGGGGACTAACGGGCGGATCCGGCCTCCCAGCCCGGCCGGTCGTCCCAGGCCTGGAGGGTGCGGCGGCTCTCGAAGCGGTGTGCGGCTCCGGTGACCGGGTCGGTGAACGCCAGGACCCGGGCCAGGAGTTGCAGGGGCCGGCGGTAGTCGTCCGGGGCCGGATCGGTGACCTGCGGATACACGGGGTCGCCGAGGATGGGCAGGCCCAGGCCGTTCATGTGGACCCGCAACTGGTGGGTGCGGCCGGTGTGCGGGGTCAGCCGGTAGCGGCCCAGGCCTCCCCGTTCCTCGACCAGTTCGACCCGGCTCTCGGCATTGGGCTCGCCGCCGGGCACCTCGACCGCCGCGATGACCCCGCGGGCCTTCTCGATCCGGCTGCGGACCGTGCGCGGCAGGGTGAGGGCGGTCTCCGGGTCGTGGGGCGCGAGCGCCTCGTACTCCTTGTGCACCTCGCGCCGCTGGAAGAGGAGCTGGTAGGCGCCGCGGTCCTCGGGCCGGACGCTGAACATCACCAGTCCCGCCGTCAGCCGGTCCAGCCGGTGCGCCGGGCTGAGCTCCGGCAGCTCCAGCTCCGCGCGGAGCCGGGCCAGGGCGGTCTCGGTGATGTGGCTGCCGCGAGGGGTCGTCGCCAGGAAGTGCGGCTTGTCCACGACCAGCAGGTGCGCGTCCCGATGGACGACGGACAGCGGGAAGGGCACCCGCGGCTCCGGCTCCATGTCCCGGTGGAACCACAGGTAGGCGCCCGGCTCGTACGGGTCCTGCGCGTTCAGGACCCGCCCGTCGGGGCCTATCACCCGGCCCGCGGCCAGCAGGTGCGCCATCGACCCGGCGCCGCGGGTGCCGGCGTAGCGCGCGGCGAGGTAGTCGCCGAGATCGGGCCAGGCCCCCTCGGGGTCGGGCGGCAGCCGCAGCCGGACCGGGTCGATCCCGGCGCGCTGGGGGAGGGGCGAGGGGGGTGGCTGGGCTCGGCGTCTCATCGGGGGACAGGCTATGCGGCTACTGCCGGGTGAACGTGCCCAGGTGCTCGGTGTCGAGGTACTCGACGCGCAGGGTGCCGTCGGCGAAGATCACCCCGGTGCGGCCGACCGCGTTCTCGCCCGCCGTCACGAAGCTGAAGGTGTCGCCGTCGTAGTGGGTGAGCGGGAAGCGCAGGGGCTTCGGGCCGAGGGCGAGGGTGAGCGCGCCGTTGTCGTCGGCGGTCACGGTGGCCTTGCCGTAGTAGGGGTTGTCGTAGGTCCCGGTGTACGTGGCGCTGTCCCGGGCCGGCCGCGCGTCGGCGGGCGGCTTCGCGTAGTCGGTCGTCGAGGCGCCCTGGGGTGCGAGCGCCGCGGCGTAGGCGGAGGCGGCCAGCGCGAGCCAGTCGGTGGTGACCTTGCCGTGCTCGGCGAAGTCGAAGAAGTCCAGGGCCACGGCGTCGGGGAGGCCGACGGGGGCGCCATTGGTCAGGACGACGATGCCGAGCTGCTCCAGGGGGAGCATGGTGACGTTGGTGTTGGCGCCGAGCTCGAAGGCGCCGGAGTGGCTCAGGCGTACGCGGCCGGCGCCGTCGTAGCTGACGTTCCAGCCGAGGCCGTAGAAGCTGGTGGTGCCGACGGCGTTGGTCGGCTGCGTCACGATCTCGGGCACGTGGGTCCGGGCGAGGGTGTCGGCGGGGACGATCCGCTTCCCGTCGAGGGTGCCGCCGGCCAGCTGCAGGCGCAGCCAGCGGGCCATGTCGGTGGCGGTGGAGCTGACGCCGCCGGCCGGGGCCTGGGCGTCCGGGTCGCGGACGAAGCGGGGGCTCCAGGTGCCGTCCGGGTTCTTCACGTGGGTGGCGGCGTGGTCGGGGGAGTCGGCGAAGGCGGAGAACTCGGTGCTCGTACGGGTCATGCCGGCGGGCTTGAAGAGGGTGTCGGCGGCGAGCTTCTGCCAGCTGGTGCCCTTGGCGCGGGCCACGGCCTCGGCGGCCGCGGTGAAGCCGAAGTTGGTGTAGGCGTAGCTCGCCCGGAACGGGCCGAGGGGCTCCATGCGCAGGTGGTCGAGGATGTACGACTGGTCGTAGCCGAGGTCTTCGAGGAGGTCGCCCGCGTGGTCGGGGAGGCCGCTGCGGTGGGAGAACAGGTCGGCGGTGGTGACGTGGCCGGTGACCCAGGGGTCCTTCAGGGAGAAGCCGGGCAGGGCGGTGCGGTCGTCCCACTTCTGGGGATCGGTGAGGGTACCGGCCACGACCGTGGAGGACACGGGCTTGGACAGCGAGGCGATCTGGAAGACGGTGTCGGGGCCGACCTCGGCGCTCTCGCCGGTCCTGCGCAGCCCGTAGCCCTTGATGTGGACGACCTCGTCGTCGTGGACGACGGCCACGGAGACGCCGGGGACGCCGGTGCGGCGCATCATGTCCTCGACGGTGCGGTCGAGGCGGGCGACGGCCTTGTCGACGGCGGCGTCCGTGATCTGCGGCTTCGGGGCGGGGGGCGGGGTGGGTGCGGCGGTGGCGGTGGCCGCGGCCGTCTGCATCGCCGCGGCCGCGGTGAGCAGCACCGCGGCCCCTGCTGCCCCGAGCATCGGGAGCGTACGCATGGGGCCATTGTCCTGCCGGGGGGCGCGGAGCGCGCGGCGCCGTTGCCGGGGGCGCCGCCCCCGGACCCCCGCGCCTCAAACGCCGGCGGGGCTGAGGGTGCGCCTCAAACGCCGGCGGGGCTGAGGGTGCCGACGGGGTTGGAAGGGTGCCGGAGGGGCTGGGTGAGGCGTGGGCGGGGGTGGGGCGAAACCTTTAGGCTGCCGCGCGGTGTTCCTGTTCGGCTTCGACCGAGGCGTTCCAGTCGCGCTTGATCGCGCGCCAGCCCTCGTCCGTCTCGCCCAGGCGCCAGTAGCCCGAGATCGACAGGCGCTCGCGCGGGACGCCGCGCTCCATGCGCAGGTGGCGGCGGAGCTCCTTGACGAAGCCGGCCTCGCCGTGGACGAAGGCGTGGACGTCCGAGGAGGGGAACTCCAGGGAGGTGACGGCCTCCACCAGGGCCTCACCGACCGGGCGGTCGCCGCGGTGCAGCCAGATCGGGACGATGCCGTCCGGGGTGGCGATCTTCAGCTCGTCGTCCGGGCCGTCGATCTCCACGAGGGCGTGGACCCGCGCGCCCGCCGGCATCCGCTCCATCGCGGCGGCGATCGCCGGCAGGGCGCTCTCGTCGCCGACCAGCAGGTGCCAGCCGGCCGTCGGCTCCGGGGCGTAGGCGCCGCCCGGGCCGAGGAAGCGTACGAGCTCACCGGGCTGGACCCGCGCCGCCCAGGGGCCGGCGAGGCCCTCGTCGCCGTGGACGACGAAGTCGAGGGTCAGCTCCAGGTGCGTGGGGTCCCAGCTCCGTACCGTGTACGCGCGCTGGCGGGGCCACTGCGCCCGCGGAAAATCGGCGCGGATCTGTTCAAGGTCCCACGGAGCGGGGTAGGCCACGCCGCCCGGCGCGAACAGCAGCTTGACGTAATGGTCGGTGTAGTCGCCCACGCCGAAATCCCGGAGGCCTTCACCACTCAGTACGAGCCGCACCATGTGCGGCGAAAGCCGTTCGGTGCGTACGACGACGGCGGTGCCGACAGTGCGGGCGCGTCCTTCTGCCACGGTGACTCCCCTGACTCCATGAAACTTAGCCTTACCTAAGTTATCACCTCATGGGCGCAGCACGCTGCTCAGCCGAGCGACTGCGCCACCCAGACCCCACCGATGGGCTAGCGCATCCACCAGTTCGGGCTGCGCAGGGGCCGCGGGAAGGGCCGGATCGAAGGCCGGCAGCGGGACGTCCGAAGCCACCTGGACCACCTTGGGGGCCACCGCCAGATACGGCCGGGACTCGTCCAGCCGCTTGCGCTGGGTGGGGGTCAGTTTCGACTTCGGGTCGTTCACCGCCGCGATGATCCCGGCCAGGCTGCCGTAGGCGTCGAGGAGTTTGGCGGCCGTCTTCTCGCCGATGCCGGGGACGCCCGGCAGGCCGTCGCTCGGGTCTCCGCGCAGCAGTGCCAGGTCGGCGTAACCGGGGCCGTCCACCCCGTACTTCTCGCGGAGCCACGCCTCGTCCGTCACCTGCAGGGTGCCCACGCCCTTGAGGGGGTACAGGACCCGCCGCTGCCGGGCGTCGTCCACCAGCTGGTAGAGGTCGCGGTCGCCCGTGACGATGTCCACCGGGCCTCGAGCGCGTGCCGTTAGGGTGCCGATCACGTCGTCCGCCTCGTACCCGGCGACGCCCACCCGGGCGATGCCGAAGGCGTCCAGCGCCGCCTCGATGATCGGGACCTGGGGGGCGAGGGTGTCCGGGGTCTCCTCGACGTCGGGGCCGGTCTCGGTCTCCACGGCGACCCGGTGGGCCTTGTAGGAGGGGATCAGCTCCACCCGCCAGTGCGGCCGCCAGTCGGCGTCCATGCACGCCACCAGATCGTCCGGCCGGTGGTCCTGGACGAGCCGGCCGATGAAGTCGAGCAGGCCGCGCACGGCGTTGACCGGAGTGCCGTCGGGGGCCTTCACCGAGTCCGGCACACCGAAGTACGCGCGGTAGTAGAGGGAGGCGGTGTCCAGGAGCATCAGGCGTCGTGTCGTCACGGGGTCGATGATGCCGCAACCCGCCCCGGGGATGTTCCGGCCGCCGGGACACCCCGCTCCGCGACGGACGGTGAGCGCATGTGTACGGGAAGGGCCGTGCACGCGAAACGGGGGGCGGTTGCTGCGTAAGGTGCTTACAGCACACCGATGTGCGACAGACATGGGGAGGGCAGCCCCGACATGAACGACAGGGACGGCACCGACGGCACCGATGGCACGGACGGACTGAGCGGCAAGCTGAACGACAAGGACGACAAGGGCAGGGACAAGGACGGCAAGGAGCCGCTGCGGGTGGGCGTGGCCGTCCGCAAGCGGCGTCGCGCGCTCCACCTCACGCTGGCCGCCGTCTCGGCGCGCAGTGGCCTGTCGGTGCCCTTTCTGAGCCAGATAGAGAACGAGCGGGCCCGGCCCAGCATGCGGTCCCTGGAGCGGGTCGCGGACGCGCTGGAGACCACCGCCGTCGAGCTGCTGGCCGCCTCCGACACCGCGCGCACGGTGGACCTCGTACGGGCCGGTGACGACGCCGCGCTCACCCCGCTCGCGGGCGTACGGCCCCTCGTGCGCGGGCACCATCAGCTGCACGCGATGGAGTTCACCGGGGACCAGGACGCCGGACGCGAGTACCAGCACCGCAACGACGAACTGATGTACGTCGTCGAGGGTGCCTGTCAGGTCGAGGCGGAGGGGCGGGCGTACCGGCTGGAGAGCGGGGACGCGCTGTTCCTGTCGGGAGGCGTGCGCCACCGCTGGCGGGCGGTCACCGAGGACACCCGGATCCTGGTCGTCGCGGTGGGCGAGCACATCCACGCCACCTCCGAGCCCCCGTCGCCGGGACATTGAGCGGCGTGCGGCGGGTCGTATCGCTGGTGCCGTCGCTGACCGAGGCGGTCGCCGTGACCGCTCCGGGGCTGCTGACCGGGGTCACGGACTGGTGCACGCACCCCGCGGACCTCGGGGCGGCGGTGCGGATCGGGGGGACGAAGAACCCCGACGTGCCGCGGATCGTGGAGCTCCGGCCGGACCTGGTCATCGCCAACGAGGAGGAGAACCGGGCCCCCGACCTGGCGGCGCTGCGCGCTGCCGGCCTCCAGGTGCTCGTCACCGAGGTCCGGGACCTGCCGCAGGCGCTGCGGGAGCTGGACAGGGTGCTGGTGGGGGCGCTGGGTCTGGCCCGGCCGGGGTGGCTGACGGACGCGGAGGCGGCATGGGCCCGCCTGGAGCCGGGCAACGCGCGCACCGCCTTCGTACCGGTGTGGCGGCGGCCGTGGATGGTGCTGGGCCGGGACACCTTCGCGGGGGACCTGCTCGCGCGGCTGGGGGTCCGCAACGTGTACGCCGGGCACCCGGAGCGGTATCCCCGGGTGCCGGTGGAGGAACTGGCGGCCGCCGGCTGCGATCTCGTGGTGCTCCCGGACGAGCCGTACCGCTTCTCGGCCGAGGACGGGCCGGAAGCCTTCCCGGGCCTGCCGGCCGCCCTGGTCGACGGCCGGCACCTGACCTGGTACGGCCCCTCGCTGGCCGAGGCTCCGGCGGTACTGGCGCAGGCCCTGCGCGCGGCGCGCTGAGGGATGTCGCCCGCGGTGTCCTCCGGGATGCTCCCGGCCGGTCAGGACGCCGCGGCGGGCCGGTAGGCTCCCCGGAATCGAGCAGGTCGTCGGAGGAGCTCCGTGTCCAAGCTGCCTACTCATGGCTATGCCATGCATCCTCCGCCGGAGCCTTCGACGCCTGAGCCCTCGGCCCCCAGCCGGTTCGGTGCGAGGCATAAGACGATCCTGGGCTGTGGCGGGATGCTGGCGATCGCCTTCGTGCTGGCCTTGATCGCCGCAGCGTGCTCGCCGGGATCCGGGGCGGAGCCGGTGCCGGCCCCGACGGTCACCGTCACGGTCACGGTCACCGCGCAGGCGGCGCCGCCCCCCAGCCCCACCCCGTCGGCCGCGCTCATGCCGCAGGCCGTCGGCGTCAGCTACGCGGACGCGGCCCATCGGATCGAGGCTGCCGGTGGTGGCGCCCCCCAGCTCGCGAGCGCGTACACGGATGTCGACCTGCCTGCCGACCCTGCCGCTTGGCTGGTGTGCTTCCAGAGCCCGGACGAGGGCGTCGCCGTCAAGGCCGGTGAGACGCGTGTGGTGGTGGCGGCGCCGGACGTGAAGTGCCCGGAGAAGGAAGGGACCCGGCTGCGCCCGGAGCCCGCTCCGGCCGCACCCCCCGCTCCCACGCCGGAGGCGAAGCCGAAACCCGAGCCCAGGCGTACGGAGGACGGCGGGGGCGGCAGCGGAGGCAGCGGTACGAGCGGCGGCGGGGGCGCCGGCGGCGTCCAGTTCGGCCGTTCCTGCTCGCCGGTCGGGGCGAGCGCCACCACCGTGGACGGCCGCCCGGCGAAGTGCTTCATGGGCAAGGACGGGCACGCCCGCTGGGGATACCGGAGCTAGGAGCTGGTGCTGTCGCCGCGGACAGGAATGCCCTGGCCGGCCAGGAGGCGGCCCGAGAGCAGGCCGCGGAGGGTGTGGGCGGTGGCCAGGAGCCAGGCGGTCAGCAGGGCCAGGAAGAGGACGGCGGCGAGCCAGGCGAAGGCGGTCAGGCCGGTGTGGCGGGCCAGGCCGGCGGCGCCGGTGACGCAGGTGCCGACGGGAAAGGTCAGGGCCCACCAGGTCATCGCGAAGCCCATGCCACCCCGGGCAGCCCGGACCAGCATGGCCACGGCCAGCGCCAGCCACAGCAGGGCGAAGCCCATCACGGGGACCCCGTAGACGACCGCGAAGGCACCCAGCGCGTCCGCGTAGGCGCCGTCGATCGACTGGGGGGCGACATCGGCGAGCTGGTTGACGGCGGTGGTGGACTGGCCGAGGGGGCCGAGGACCAGGAACAGGGTGGGGGTCAGGACCAGCGGCAGCGGGCCGCCCACGAGCAGCCGCCCGAAGATCAGGGGGAGCATCAGCAGGGTGGCGAGCAGACTGATGCCGAACATGGCGTAGCAGGCGAGCAGCAGGGCCTCGCGCGGCTGGCCGGCGGGCAGGTGGGGTATCAGCAGCGGCCCCGTGGCGGCGGAGACCATCGGGGAGACCAGGGGGAGCAGCCAGACGGGAGTGGCCTGCCCGGGCTCGACCTTGTGCCGTACGACCATCAGGTAGGGCACGGCCACGGCCATGACCAGGCCGATCGCGGTACCGGCGGTGAAGAGCACGGCGTCCACGGCGACGGCGGCGCCGGTCCCGATGAGGTCCTTGCCGACGATGAGGGTGCCGCCGCCGACGGCCAGCAGCGCCATCGAGAGGCAGCCGTAGAAGGGGGCGACGGCCGGGTCCAGGAGGTGGGCGCGGGCCTGGTCGCGGTGGTGGAGCCAGTGCCCGGCGCGGGCCGTGAGCAGGGCGGCGAGGACGGCGGCGGACAGCGCCCAGACGAGCTGGCAGGCCACGCGCTGGCCGGGGAGCTGGTACGGGAGGGTCGCACCGGCGTTGGCGACGATCGCCGTGCCCATGACGGAGGCGTACCAGTTGGGGCCGAGGTGTCGCAGCGCGGGGGCCTTGTGGGCCCGGAGCGCGCGGGAGGTCCGGGCGGGGGATAGCACGAGGGTGGTGGCCATGGATCCAGCCTCGCGGCGGGGCGGACGGGGCGGCAGAGGTCATCTTCCTATGAGGCCATAAACTGATGTTATGGGTAACGACGAGTGGGTTCCGCTGGCACACCGGGTACCGGACCTGGGCGCGCTGGAGCTGCTGCTCGCGGTCGCGCGGGTCGGCAGCCTGAGCGGCGCGGCCCGTCGCCTCGGCATCACCCAGCCCGCGGCGAGCAGCCGGATCCGGGCGATGGAGACCCGGCTCGGCGTGGCCCTGGTGGACCGATCCCCGCGGGGGTCGACGCTGACGGCCGAGGGTGCGCTCGTCACGGACTGGGCCCGGCGGGTGGTGGAGGCGGCGGAAGCCTTTGACGCGGGCGCGCAGGCGCTGCGGGGCCGACGGGACTCGCGGCTGCGGGTGGCCGCCAGCATGACCATCGCGGAGTACCTGCTGCCGGGCTGGCTGATCGCCCTGCGCGGCCAGCGCCCGGACACGGCAGTGTCCCTGCACGCCGGGAACTCGGCGGTGGTCGCCGAGCGGGTGCTCACGCACGAGGCCGACCTCGGCTTCGTCGAGGGGCTCACCGTGCCCGAGGGGCTGGACTCTGTGGTGATCGCCCAGGACCGGCTGGTGGTGGCGGTGGCCCCGGGCCATTCGTGGGCACGGCGGACGCGGGGGGTGGAAGCGGCGGAACTGGCCTCGACCCCGCTGATCCTGCGCGAGCGCGGATCCGGGACGCGGCAGGTCCTCGACGCCGCACTGGCCTCGGCCGGCGGGCTGGCCGCGCCGCTGCTGGAACTGGCGTCGACCACGGCGGTGAAGGCGGCGGCGCTGGGCGGTGCCGGGCCGTGCGTGCTGTCGGAGCTGGCCGTGGTGGACGAACTGGCGGCGCGCCGGCTGGTGGAGGTACCGGTGACGGGAGCGGAGCTCGGTCGGGCCCTCCGGGCGGTCTGGCCCGCGGGCGCCCGCCCGGCGGGCCCGGCCCGTGACCTGCTGTCCCTGACCCGAGGTGGCCAGGGCGTGCCCGCGAAGTAGCGCCGGGCGCCGCGAGCCCGCCCTGATCGACAGGACCTAGGACAGCGGGCGGACCGTGAGGATCTGTTCCGCGTGGCCGACCGGGCCGTCGATGTCGTGCAGGACGCTGCTGGTGAGTCCCTGACCCGACGGGCCGAAGGTGACGGTGGTGTCCAGGCCGGTCCACGGGCCGCTGGGCGGACGGTGCAGGTGGACGGTCAGGTCGAGGTTCGGGAACATCCACGCGGTGGGGTCCTGCTGGACCGCGATGCCGTTCGCCGTGTCCACGAGCGCCATGTACGAGGCGAGGGCACTGACCGGCTCGCCCGCGACCAGGGTGAGGGGTGAGGACACCCAGGCCGCGGTCGTCCGGCCGCGGCGGGACGGGGGTGTCCGGCGTACCTCGATGGAGGAGACGTAGCCGCCGCTCCACTCCTCGTCCATCGCCCAGACGTCGAGTTCCTCCGGGGCGGGCAGCCGCGTGTGGGGGCTGTCGGCCACGGAGGAGGAGTCCAGGGTGGCCAGCAGCCAGGCGCGGGCGCGGACCACGGTACGGCCGCCGATGACCACGCTCGCTTCGAGGAGCTCGATGGTGCGGCCCGGCCGAAGGGTCTCGACGGTGATCCCGCACTCGTCGAGGGCGATGCGGCCGAGGATGTCGTAGCTGATCCGCGCGAGCGCCAACGGTTCGGGCCGCCGCGCCAGGAAAGGTGACTCCCGCACGCGTCCCCCATGAGGAGAAACCCTGATGCGTCTTCGCCATGCCGCGGTCGCCGCTTTCGGCGCCTTCACGCTCCTGCTGACCGTCCCGACCTCGGCCTCGGCGGCCACGGGAGAGTTCCAGTACACGGTCACGGGCCTCGACGGCCGCCCCCTGCCGGTGATCCTGGAAGACCCCGAGAGCCGGGAGTGCATCACGTTGCCCGAGGTCGCCGACCCCGCTGCCAGTTCCCCGGCGCACTCGCCGCGCAACAGGACCACCTCCACGGCGACGGTCTTCACCGAACCCGGCTGCGAAGGGGACTTCTTCACGCTGCGGCCGATCACGGGCCACGGCTCGGCCCGTCTGCACCTGCGGTCGGTCGTCTTCAGCTGAGCCGTACGGGGAGTCGCCGGGCCACCGCCACAGGCCCGGCCGGCGTCAACCCGGGGCTTGGGACCGGGCCTGCAGGCGCTTCGTCAGGAGCGAGCCCACCACGATCAGCGCGACGCCCAGCCACCACATGTTGTCGAAGATCAGGACGGCGATGCCGATCGGTACGAGCAGGCCCGCCAGCGGCACCAGGAAACCCGCCCACCGCGTGGGCTCGGCAGGCAGGCCGGAGGCTTCGCGGACCGCCCGGGCGCGGGCGACGTCCGGGTACCAGACGGTGAACTTCACGGCGGCGACGATCGCCAGGATCTGGATGATCCAGCCGGTCCAGATGTTGTTCGGGTTGTGCAGCACCAGATCGCCGTACGCTCCCGCGGCGGCGGCCACCAGGAAGGCGATGCCCCAGGCCCCGGTGATCATGTAGTTGGTGTGCAGGAAGCCGCGCGTGTGCCAGAGGGACGGATCGACCTGTTCGCGGGCGTACTGGATCGTGAACGGCATCCGGATCGCCATCGAGCCGAAGGCGATCACCGCCAGCGCGATGTTGGCCACCTCGCCCGCGTACGTCTCCAGCCAGCGCAGGGTTCCGTCGTCGACGAGGGCTCCGATGACGGCCATCGACGCGAAGAAGACCACGTCGGCCAGTTCCAGCAGCTTCCAGGAGCTGCCGCGGTTGACCAGGTGGCCCACTGCGATCAGGGCGACCGCCGTGGCGAGGGCCAGTCCGACGGCCAGTTCGAACCGTCCGGGGCCGACCAGCAGCGAGAAGATGATCCACGGCGCCATGCCCACGACCGGGTTGTCCAGGAAACCGGCCACCGGCCCCTTCGCCGTGCGGTGCGCGTCGGTGCTCACCCATCCAGCGTGCGCGCCCGGCTGTCGATGGGCCATTTGTGGCAGCCGCGCCCGGCGCGGGGCTCGGGCGGGGCGGGGGTGCGGGGCCGCGCGGCCGCGGCGCCGGGGAAGGCGCCGGGGCCGCGCGACCGGCGGTCCGTCAGCCCACCGGTACCGCGGTACGCACCGAGGCCGCTTCGACGAGGGCGGACATCACCCGCGTGTCCGTGTCCCGCTCCGGGTGCCACTGGACACCCAGCACCCACCGCTCCGCATCCGGCAGTTCGATCGCCTCCACCGTGCCGTCGACCGCGTGGGCCGAGACGACCAGGCCGCGGCCTAGCCGGTCGACCGCCTGGTGGTGGTAGGTCGGGACCTGAGCCTCCTCGGGGACCAGGTCCGCGTACCGGGTGCCCGCGACCGGCCGGACCGGGTGCCAGGACGTGGCGCCCGGGGTCTCGAAGTGACCGTCGATGTGCTGGATCAGCGTGCCGCCCAGGGCGACGTTCAGCGCCTGCATGCCCCGGCAGATGCCGAGCACGGGCATGTCCGCGTCCAGCGCCGCGGCGATCAGCGCCAGCTCCCAGTGGTCGCGGACCGTGGCGGGGGCGCCCGTACGGGAGTCGCGCGCGGCTCCGTAGTGCACCGGGTCCAGGTCCGGACCGCCCGCGACGACCAGGCCGTCCACCCGGCTCAGCACCTCCGCCGCCGACCCGGGTTCGTCCGGCGGGAGCAGCACGGCCGCGCCGCCCGCCGCCTGGACGAGTTCGTAGTACCCGGTCGGTACGAGGGATGTCGGGAGGTCCCACACGCCGTAGCGGGTGGAATCCTCGACGTAGGTGGTGATGCCGATGAGCGGCCTGGGCACGTTCGTTACCTCCAGCAGGGGGCAGGGCAGGGCAGGAACAGGGTTTCAGTCACGGCTCAGTTCCGCCTCGGCTTCCGCCAGAGCCGCGAACTCCTCCTCCGGGGCCGAGGCCACCAGGTGGTGCCGACTGTAGATCGCGAAGTAGGCGAGGGCGACGGCGTACACGGCCAGCGCGATGAATGCGGCGTCCTTGTCCACCAGGAAGGTGGCGACGAGGGCCGACAGGGCGAGTACGAAGGCCACCGAGGAGGTCAGGACTCCGCCCGGGGTGCGGTACGGGCGCTCCAGGTCCGGCTCCCGGCGGCGCAGCACGATGTGCGACAGCGCCATCAGGGCGTAGGAGATGGTGGCGCCGAACACCGCGATGTTGAGCATGCGGGCTCCGTCGCCGGTGGCCGCGGCCAGGGCGAAGCCGATCGCGCCGGGGATGACGAGACCCAGGTACGGGGCCTTGCGCTTCGAGGTGAGCGAGAGGAAGCGGGGCAGGTAGCCGGCCCGGGAGAGCGCGAAGAGCTGGCGCGAGCCCGCGTAGATGAGCGAGAAGAACGAGGCCACCAGGCCGGCCAGGCCGGCGTAGTTCACGAAGCGGCTCAGCGCGGTCGGGCCGCCGTCCCCTTCCAGGGCCACCACCAGCGGGTTGCCGGCGTCCTTGACGGCGTCGGCGCCCTGGGCGCCGGTCGCGGCGAAGAAGGTGATCAGGGCGAGGAGGGCGAGGATGCCCATGGAGATGGACAGGGCCTTCGGCATGGAGCGGACCGGGTCCTTGGCCTCCTCGGCCGCCAGCGGTACGCCCTCCACCCCGAGGAAGAACCACATGCCGAAGGGGAACGCGGCCCAGATGCCCAGCAGGCCCAGCGGAAGCCAGGAGTTGGAGCCGAAGGCGTTCGCGTCGACGGGGATGTCGTTGAGGCCGGAGGCGTCGAACTCGGTGAAGGCCCCCACCGCGAAGATCAGCAGCGCGGCGACGGCGATCGCGGTCACGACGAGGCTGAAGCGCAGCGCCTCGCCGACGCCCCAGAGGTGGACGCCGATGAAGATGACGAAGCAGCCGAGGTAGACCGGCCAGCTCGAGGTGAGACCGAAGAGGCCGAGGGACTCGACGTAGTCGCCGATGAAGATGACGATCGCGGCCGGGGCCAGGATGTACTCGATCAGGATGGCGGTGCCGGTGAGGAAGCCGCCCCAGGGGCCGAGCGCGCGGCGGGCGAATCCGTAGCCGCCGCCCGCCGTCGGCAGGATCGTGGACAGCTCGGCGAGCGAGAAGACCAGACAGGCGTACATCGCGCCCATCAGGACGGTGGCGATGGCGAGGCCGCCGAAGCCGCCCTTGTCGAGGCCGACGTTCCAGCCGGAGAAGTCCCCGGAGACGACGTAGGCGACGCCGAGGCCGGTGAGGAGCAGCCAGCCGGCGCTGCCGCGGCGCAGCGTCCGGCGCGCGAGGTACTCGTCGGGGCCGTCCCCGCCGTCGGGGGACTTGGTGGGTGCGGGTACGGCGGCGAGCCGTGCCTCGATGTCGTCGGCCATCGTGCGCTCCTGCCTCAGGGCAATGGTTGTGGGGCGTACCTTTGCCTTAGAGGGGCGGAGTGCGCAAGACCTCTGCGTTAAACAGAAGTTACGAATCCCTCCCGGGCCACTTCCCGGGTCGCCCCTCCGGCCCGCCACGGAGCCGCTCAGGCCAGGAAGCCGCGCAGCAGCGCCGCCGTGCCGCAGCAGTGCTCGCGCATGGTCTCGCGGGCCCCGGCCGAATCGCCCGCCAGCACGGCCTCCACCAGCGTGCTGTGCTGCTGCTGGGAGTGCTCCAGGTTCCGCACCAGCAGCGGGATGCAGTCCAGCAGGTCGTTCACGGTGGCCCGGACGGCCGCGTACTGGGCCGTCAGCGTCGCGGACCCGGCCAGTTCGGACAGGGTCAGGTGGAAGAGGGTGTCCTGGCGGCGGTAGTCGGCGAGCGGGGCGTCGTGCGTGGCCGCCAGGGCGCTGAGCAGCCGCTTCGACCCCTCCTCGGTCAGCCCCTGGGAGGCGCACAGTCCGGCCGCCCCCACCTCCAGGACCTCGCGGAACCGCAGGGCGTCCTCGATGTCCACCCCCGCCACGCGCCGGCGCAGCTCCTCCTCGGTGCCTCCGGCCGGGGTGTCGGGGCGGGGCAGCACGAACGTTCCGCCGTACCGTCCGCGCCGGGCCTCCACCAGGCCCTGGTCCTGCAGCACCTTCAGCACCTCGCGCAGGGTGACCCGGCTGATCCCCATCCGTTCCGCCAGTTCGCGCTCGGGCGGCAGTCGTTCGCCGCCCGGCACCAGACCCAGCCGGACGACCTGGAGGATCTGCTCCAGCGCCTCCTCGAAACCGTTGCCCGCCCGCACCTGCCGCAGCACGGGATTCAGTCGTGCGACCGCGTCGCCTTCGCTCGCCGTATCGGTCATCTCGGCCCCTCCCCTTCCCAAGCAATGGTTCTATTCAATACCTTAGGCCTCCTCGGCTCACCGAAGGAGAGATTCCAGTGGTAGACCGCAAGCCGCCGCTCGCGCCCGAGGAGCTCCGCTCCCTCGTCGCCAGCGGTGAGATCGACACAGTCGTCCTGGCCTTCCCCGACATGCAGGGGCGGCTCCAGGGCAAGCGGTTCGCCGCACAGTTCTTCCTCGACGAGGTCCTCGAGCACGGTACCGAGGGCTGCAACTACCTCCTCGCCGTCGATACCGACATGAACACCGTCGACGGCTTCGAGATGTCCTCGTGGGACCGGGGCTACGGCGACTTCGCCATGCACCCCGACCTCGCCACCTTGCGCCGCATCCCCTGGAACCCGGGCAGCGCCTTCCTCCTCGCCGACCTCGCCTGGAACGACGGCTCGCCCGTCGTCGCCGCCCCCCGGCAGATCCTGCGCCGCCAGCTGGAGCGCCTCGCCGAGGCCGGGTACACCGCGATGGTCGGCACCGAGCTGGAGTTCATGGTCTTCCAGGACACCTACGAGCAGGCCTGGAACTCCGGCTACCGCGGCCTGACGCCCGCCAACCAGTACAACATCGACTACTCCGTCCTCGGGACCGGCCGCATCGAACCCCTGCTGCGCCGGATCCGCAACGAGATGCAGGCGGCGGGCCTGATCGTCGAGTCGGCCAAGGGGGAGTGCAACCTCGGCCAGCACGAGATCGCCTTCCGCTACGACGAGGCGCTGACCACCTGCGACCAGCACTCCGTCTACAAGACCGGAGCGAAGGAGATCGCCTCCCAGGAAGGTGTCTCGCTCACCTTCATGGCGAAGTTCGACGAGCGCGAGGGCAACTCCTGTCACATCCACCTCTCGCTTGCCGACACCGAGGGACACAACGCGATGGCCGGGGACGGCCCGGGCGGTATGTCACCGGTGATGCGACACTTCCTGGCCGGCCAGCTGGCCGCGCTGCGCGACTTCTCCCTTCTCTACGCCCCCAACATCAATTCGTACAAGCGTTTCCGGCCGGGATCCTTCGCGCCGACCGCCGTCGCCTGGGGCGTGGACAACCGGACCTGCGCGCTGCGGGTCGTCGGCCACGGCCGGTCCATGCGCTTCGAGAACCGCCTCCCCGGCGGCGACGTCAACCCGTACCTCGCCGTCGCCGGCCTGGTCGCGGCCGGGCTCTACGGCATCGAGAACCGCTTGGAGCTCCCCGAGGCCTGCGCCGGGAACGCGTACACCGCCGACTACGCCCACGTCCCCGCCACCCTGCGCGAGGCCGCCGAGCTCTGGGAGAACAGCGAGATCGCCAAGGCCGCCTTCGGCCCCGAAGTGGTCGCGCACTACCGCAACATGGCCCGCGTGGAACTCGACGCCTACGACTCCGCGGTGACCGACTGGGAGCTGCGCCGCTCCTTCGAACGCCTGTAGCCACCGCACACCACCGAACGAAACTGTGAGGCACCACGTGTCCGATGCGCTGGCCCCCTTCAATCTAAGAGTGTTGAATCCGGCCACCGAGGAAACCGTCGCCATCGTCCCGGCCGCCACACGGGACGATGTCGACGCCGCCGTCGCCCGGGCCGCCGCTGCCCAGCGCGCCTGGGCGGCGGCCGCCCCCGCCGACCGGGCCCGGCTGCTGCGCCGCTTCGCCGCGGTCGTCGACGGCCACATCGAGGAACTGGCACAGCTGGAGGTCCGCGAAGCCGGTCACACCATCGGCAACGCCCGCTGGGAGGCCGGCAACGTACGCGACCTCCTGGACTTCGCCGCCGGGGGAGTGGAACGGCTCTCGGGCCGCCAGATCCCCGTCGCCGGCGGCATCGACATCACCTTCCTCGAACCCCTCGGCGTCATCGGCGTGATCGCCCCGTGGAACTTCCCGATGCCGATCGCAGCCTGGGGCCTGGCCCCGGCCCTCGCCGCCGGCAACGCCGTCATCCTCAAGCCCGCCGAGACCACCCCCCTGACCGCGCTGCGCCTCGCCGAACTCGCCCTCGAGGCCGGGATCCCCGAGCACCTCTTCCAGGTGCTCCCCGGCCGAGGGGACGTCACCGGCGACGCGCTGGTCGAACACCCCGGAATCGCGAAGATCGTCTTCACCGGGTCCACCCGCGTCGGCAAGCAGATCATGGCCAAGTGCGCCGACCGGGTGAAGCGCGTCACCCTCGAACTCGGCGGCAAGAGCCCCAACATCGTCTTCGCCGACGCCGACCTCGAAGCCGCGGCCGCCGCCGCCCCCATGGCCTTCCTCGACAACACCGGCCAGGACTGCTGCGCCCGCACCCGGATCCTCGTACAGCGCTCCGTCTACGACCGCTTCCTGGAGCTCGTCGCCCCCGGCATCGCGGCCGTGACCGTCGGCGACCCGCTCGACGAGAAGACGCAGATGGGCCCGCTGATCTCCCGGACCCAGCTGGAGCGCGTACGGTCCTTCGTCACGGACGACCTCACCGCGATCCGGGGCACCGCCCCCGAGGGCCCCGGCTTCTGGTACCCGCCCACCCTCGTCACGGACGTCGCCCCCACCGCGCCCGTCGCCGCCGAGGAGGTCTTCGGGCCGGTCGCCGTCGTCCTGCCCTTCGAGGACGAGGAGGACGCCGTACGCCTGGCCAACGCGACCGAGTACGGCCTCTCCGGCTCCCTCTGGACCCGCGACATCGGCCGCGCGCTGCGCGTCTCGCGTGCCGTCGCCGCCGGCAACCTGTCCGTCAACTCGCACAGCAGCGTCCGCTACTGGACCCCCTTCGGCGGCTACAAGCAGTCCGGACTCGGCCGCGAGCTCGGACCCGACGCCCTCACCGCTTTCACCGAGACCAAGAACGTCTTCATCAGCACGGAGGCCTGAACCACATGTCGAACGAAGAGATCATCTGCCGCCGCCTGGTCGGCCGCACCGCCGTCATCACCGGAGCCGGCAGCGGCATCGGCCTCGCCACCGCCCGCCGCCTGGCCTCCGAAGGCGCCAACGTGGTCTGCGCGGACATCGACGCGACGGCCGGCAAGGCCGCCGCCGAGGAGGTCGGCGGTCTGTTCGTCAAGGTCGACGTCACCAGCCCCGAGGAGGTCGAGGCGCTCTTCAGGACGGCCTTCGACACCTACGGCTCGGTCGACATCGCCTTCAACAACGCGGGCATCTCGCCCCCGGACGACGACTCCATCCTGACCACCGGCCTGGAGGCCTGGAAGCGCGTCCAGGACGTCAACCTCACCTCCGTCTACCTGTGCTGCAAGGCCGCCCTGCCCTACATGCAGCGCCAGGGCCGCGGCTCCATCATCAACACCGCCTCCTTCGTCGCGATCATGGGCGCCGCCACCTCCCAGATCTCCTACACCGCGTCCAAGGGCGGCGTCCTCGCCATGTCCCGCGAGCTGGGCGTGCAGTTCGCCCGCGAGGGCATCCGCGTCAACGCCCTGTGCCCCGGGCCCGTCAACACCCCCCTGCTGCAGGAACTGTTCGCCAAGGACCCCGAGCGCGCCGCCCGTCGCCTCGTCCACATCCCGCTGGGCCGCTTCGCCGAGCCCACCGAGATCGCGGCCGCCGTCGCCTTCCTCGCCAGCGACGACTCCTCCTTCATCAACGCCACCGACTTCCTCGTCGACGGCGGCATCTCGGGCGCGTACGTGACCCCGCTGTAGGCAGACCCGCACCACCCCCCCCCGCCCCGGCCGGCCGGGCGCCGCAAGGTGCCCGGCCGTTCCGTTGCCCGTTCCATCCCCCCGAAGGAGCAGCATGCAGAGAAAGTGGGCGGCCCCCCTCGCCCTGATGGCGGTCACCGGATCCGGTCTCCTGCTCGCCCCGCCGGCCCAGGCGGGCCACGCACCCTGCCCCCGGGTCACGGTCGGCCCCGGCTGGTACGGGGACAACCGGGCCCGGCTCCAGCAGCTCATCGACCAGTACGGCAACTGCAACCCGTACCGCCCCGGCGGCGCCAGGCCCGTCGCCGTCTTCGACTGGGACAACACCGTCGTCAAGAACGACGTCGGCGACGCCACCATGTTCTGGCTCCTGCGCAACGGCCGGATCCGCCAGCCCGCCGCCGGGGACTGGTCCACCACCAGCCGCCACCTCACCCCCGCCGCCACCGGGGCCCTGGCCGACGCCTGCGCCGCCCTCGCCCGCCCCGGCGCGCCCCTGCCCACCGCGACCGCCGCCGGAACCGCCTGCGCCGACGAGATCAACTCCGTCTACGGAACCGCCGCGACCCGCGCCGGCGCCCCCGCCTTCGCCGGCTGGGACCGCCGCACCACCGACCCCTCGTACGCCTGGCTCGCCCAGCTGATGCAGGGCTGGACCGCCCGCGAGATCCGCGGCTTCGCGGCCGCCGCCCGCACCGAGAACCTCGCCGCGCCCGTCGGCGCCACCCAGCAGGTGGGCAGCGGCACCGCCACCGGCTGGGTGCGCTACTACGACCAGCAACGGGACCTGGTCAAGGGCCTCCAGAGGGCCGGCTTCGACGTGTGGATCAGCTCCGCGTCCCCGCAGCCCGTGGTCGAGGTCTGGGCGAAGGACGTCGGCATCAAGGCCGACCGCGTCATCGGCATCCGCAACACCACCACCCGCGGCGGCAAGTTCACCCCCCACCTCCAGGGCTGCGGATCCGTCCGGGACGGCGCCGACACGATGATCACCTACATCGACGGCAAGCGCTGCTGGATCAACAAGGAGATCTTCGGCGTCCGCGGCGCGGCCGCCGAGAAGGTCCAGCCCGCCGCCCGCCGCCACGTGTTCGCCGCCGGCGACTCCGACACCGACATCTCGTTCCTGCGCGACGCCACCGCCCTGCGGCTCGTCGTCAACCGCAACAAGAACGAGCTCATGTGCCGGGCGTACGACAACAGCGACGGCCGGTGGATCGTCAACCCCATGTTCATCGAACCGAAGAAGCAGAAGACCGACCCCTACCCGTGCGCGACGACCGGCTACGTCGGCCACGACGGCACCAGGGGCCCGGTCCTGCGGGGCGACCACAGCGTCGTCCCCGACCAGAGCGACTCCGTCTACTAGAGGAAGGTCCGACCCTCGCCGCGGTAGGTCGGGACGCTCTCGGTGACCCGGTCGCCCTCGATCAGGTGCAGGGTGTCGAACCGCTCGCACAGTTCGCCCGCCTTGGCGTGACGGAACCAGACCCGGTCGCCGATCAGCAGATCGTCGGCCGGGCTCCCCAGCAACGGGGTCTGCACCTCGCCCGCGCCCTCCTGGGGGTCGTAGGCCAGCCCCTGCGGCAGGTACGGCACCGGGAGCCGGTCCGCCCCCGCCGCACCGGACGCCGGGTAGCCGCCCCCGAGCACGGTCACCACACCCACCCCGGGCCTGCGCACCACGGGCTGGGCGAACAGGGCCGCCGGACGCCCGCTGAACGACGTGTAGTTGTCGAAGAGCCGCGGCACGTACAGGCCCGAACCCGCCGCGATCTCGGTCACCGCGTCCTCCGCGGCCGTCTGCTGCACGCTGCCGGTCCCGCCGCCGTTGACGAACTCCAGATCCGGTACGACGGCCCGCACGGCCCGCACCACCTCGGCCCGCCGCGCCGCCAGCTCCCTGCGGGCGGCGCCCTGCATCAGCCGGATCGCCCGGGACCGCAGCGGGCGGCCGGCCAGCGCGTCCCCGACCCCGGCGACATGGCCCTCGTACGCCATCAGCCCCACGACCCGGAACCCGGGCCGCTCGGTCACGGCCCGAGCCAGGGCGGCCAGCTGGGCGGGCTCGCGCAGCGGCGAGCGGCGGGCCCCGATCCGGACCCGGCCACCGAGCAACTGCAGGGCCGTGTCCAGCTCCAGACAGACCCTGACCTCCTCGCCGCCGCCGTCGCGGGCCGCGTCGATCAGGTCCAGCTGCGCCGGATCGTCCACCATCACGGTGACGGCGCCGGCCAGCTTGGCGTCGCCCGCCAGCTCGGCGAACCCGGCGCGGTCGGCGGAGGGATAGGCGAGGAGCACGTCCTCGAAACCGGACCGGGCCAGCCAGAGCGACTCGGCGAGGGTGTACGACATGATCCCGGCGAACCCGGGCCGGGCGAGCACCCGTTCCAGCAGCGCGCGGCACCGGACCGACTTGCTCGCGACCCGGACCGGCTTGCCGGCGGCGCGGCGGACGAGATCGTCGGCATTGGTGTCGAAGGCGTCGAGATCCACGATGGCCAGCGGCGCGTCCAGGTGCGCGGTCGCCCGGTCGTACCGGGCGCGGTCGGTGGCGGGGGAGTTCATGGGCGGCAGCTTGCCAGAGGTCTGTACCGGTGGGTAGTACTTCTCCGCCCGCCCTTTGCCCGTTTCCCGGGGCACTGCCCCGGACCCCTGCGCCTCAATCGCCGACGGGGCCACAGGCGTCGGCCGACACCCCGGACCGGCAGCGGCCCGGCACCGGAACCCGCCGCGCACCCGCCCCGCGCACCCCCTGCGCCCGACGCCGTAGAGTACGGGCAGGCAGCCGTACGGAACGGGGGGCGGAGCCGCCGGATGACCACGACGACACCGCGGACCTCGATCCTGGGCGAGCCCGAACCGCCCCCGACGCCCCGGCCCCCGCACGGATCCCGCCGCCCCGGACGGGTCCTCGCCGCCGCGCTCTGCGTCCTCCTCGGCGGCGGCCTCGTCGGCGGAGCCGCACTCACCACCTGGGCCGAGCACCGCGCCGCGGGCCGCCCCCTGCCCGCCGACGCCGCCTACCGCAGGGCCGAGTCGCTGTGGCGTGCCGCCCCCGTCGACAGCCTCCTCCCGCCCGTCCTGACCGGCCCCTCCGCCGGCCCCGGCGGAGCCGACCGCACCTGGACCCGGACAGCGCTCGCCCCCGACGCCGAGTGTTCCGCCGCCCTCGCCGCCGACTGGCAGCCCCTGCTGGCCGCCACCGGCTGCACCCGCGTGCTCCGAGCCACCTACACCGACGCCACCCGCAGCTCCCTCATCACCGTCGGCATGGTCTTCACCCCCGCCGACGCCCCTGCGATGGCCGCCCTCAAGGGCCGGATCACCGCCCCGCCGGCCTACGGGTTCGCCGACGCGCAGCGCGCCGCCTGGGCCTCGTCCGTACTCGCCGAGGCCCCCGTCGTCGTCTACACCGTCTCCGCCTTCGCCGACGGCCGTCCTCAGGACGCGCCCCGCCCCGCCGAGGACCTGATGAAGAAGGACGCCACGGGCGCCGCAGCCCAGGCCGGCCTCGGCCACGAGGCCCGGGCGGTCGCCGACCGCATCGGCCACGCCGTCGCCTTGCTCGCCGCCCCGCCCGCCACACCCGCGGCGACCGCCACAGCCGCACCCACCCCGGAGTCCACCCGATGATCCGCAGGGCCCTCGGGCAGGCGGCCACCGCCCTGCTCGCCGCGACCCTCCTCGTGCCCGCCACCGCGACCCCCGCCGCCGCCGACAACATCCGCGACCGCCAGTGGGGCCTGCTCGCGCTGCGCGCCGAGGAGGCCTGGGGCACCACCCGGGGCGACGGCGTGACGGTCGCCGTCCTCGACACCGGCGTCGACGACGCGCACCCCGACCTCGCCGGCCAGGTCCTGGAGGGCACCGACCTCATCGGCATGGGAGCCGGCCGCGGCGACCGCGCCTGGGCCCGCCACGGCACCGCCATGGCGAGCATCATCGCCGGGCACGGCCACGGCCCCAGCCGCGGCCAGGGCGTCCTCGGCATCGCCCCGCAGGCACGGATCCTGCCCATCCGGGTGATCCTCGAAGAGGGCGACCCGGGCCGTGCCAAGGCACGCGACAGCAAGGGCGGCGCGCTCGCCGAGGGCATCCGGTGGGCCGCGGACCACGGCGCCGACGTGATCAACCTGTCCCTCGGCGACGACAGCGACTCCGCCCACCACGAGGCGGGCGAGGACGAGGCCGTCCAGTACGCCCTCGCCAAGGGCGTGGTCGTCGTGGCCTCGGCGGGCAACGGCGGGGAGGCGGGCGACCGGGTCTCCTACCCGGCGGCCTATCCGGGGGTCATCGCCGTGACCGCGGTGGACCGCCGCGGCAAGAAGGCCAAGTTCTCCACCCGCAACTGGTACGCCACCGTCAGCGCCCCCGGCGTGGACGTCGTCATCGCGGATCCCGACCGCTCCTACTACGAGGGCTGGGGCACCAGCGCGGCGGCGGCCTTCGTCTCCGGCGCGGTGGCCCTCGTCCGGGCCGCGCACCCGGACCTGTCCCCGGCCCAGATCAAGAAGCTGCTGGAGGCGACCGCCGCAGACTCCCCGGCCGGCGGCCGCGACGACGCCCGCGGACACGGCCTCGTCGATCCCGTCGCAGCCCTCCAGGCCGCCGACACGATGCGCCCGGAGGCCGCGGTGCCCGCGCCCGCGGCGGCCGGGAGCACGTATTTCGGTCCCGACCCCGAACCGGCCCGCCCGCCCGAGCGCGGTGCCCGGCTGGGCGCCCCGGCGGCAGCGGTCGCGGGGGCGGCGCTGCTCGTACTGGCCGCCGTACTGGCACGGCGTCCGCGCCGGGGCACCCGGGGCCGCGGCAAGGACCCGTACGCGGCACAGTAGGGTCGGGTAACTGTGGCGAACATGGCGAACAAGAACATTCCCGACCCGGGCTTCTCCGACGACGACGGCTCGGCCGACCCCCGGCTGACCGCGGCCCTGGCCGCCTGGTCCGAGGACCGGGCGAAGGAGCCGGAGGTGCTGGCCGCGCTGAAGGGCGCCCGCCTCCTCGTCCCGGTGGTCGCGGTACTCGGCGAGGTGGAGACCGACCCGGAGACGGGCCTGAAGCGCGAGAAGACCAGCGACATGGCCGTGCCGACCCTGCGGGCGGGCGACCGGCGGGCCCTGCCCGCCTTCACCTCGACCGCCTCGCTCGCGCTCTGGGACCCCGAGGCCCGGCCGGTGGCCGTCCCGCTGCACCAGGCGCTCGCCGCCGCCGCGCACGAGAAGGCCGACACCGTGGTCCTGGACCTGGCCGGCCCCGTCACCTACCAGCTGACCGGCTCCGCGCTGCTCGCCCTCGCCGAGGGCCGCACCGACGCGGGCCCGCTGGCCGACCCCGCCGTACGGGAGGCCGTACGGGCCGCAGTGGCCGCGGAGCCGGCCGTGCTGCGCGCCCACCTCGGCCCGGGCGGCCCGGACTCCGACGGCACCCTGGCGATCGTGCTGGCCGGGGGTGCGCAGGCGCCCGCGGCGGCCCGGCGCGTCGCCGAGGCGCTGGCGGCGGACACCACCCTGCGGGCCCGGCTGGTCCGCGGCCTGGACCTGGCGCTGCTGCCGCCGGACGCTCCGGCCCCGCCCGGCGAGCCCCTGTTCACCCGCTGACCGCCGCCCCGCCCACCGCCCCGCCGACCAGGAGCAACCCTGTGAGCGATCTTCTGACCCGGATGCGCGGGGCCGTCCCCGAGAACCGGCCGGGGTGCACCGCGCAGGAGATCATGGCGGCCGATCGCGACTTCGTGGAGGCGGTGACCTTCGCGGATCCGGACGAGCTGCTCGCGGTGCTGCGCCAGGTGATCGCCGAGAACTGGATGGGCCTGGCGCCCTGGGCCCGGAACCTGGCCTACCGGATGGTCTGCCTGCAGCGCCCGGACGACGCGGCCCTGCTGCGCGAGGCCGCCGTCGACCTCTACTCCTTCGGGCCCGACTGGGACGAGGAGGCGGCGGAGCTCGAGCGCCGGGCCGACCTGCTCGACCCGCGGGTCCGACCGTAGGACGGGTCCGCGCACGACTGCGGCCGGTGCACCCCTGAGGGGTGCACCGGCCGCAGTCGTCGGTGGTGGTGCTCCGGGACGGGATCAGCCGAAGACGGGACCCGTGAACTTCTCGCCCGGGCCCTGGCCCGGCTCGTCCGGCACGATCGAAGCCTCGCGGAAGGCCAGCTGCAGCGACTTCAGGCCGTCGCGCAGCGGGGCGGCGTGGAAGGAGCTGATCTCGGTGGCGCTCGCGGTGACCAGGCCGGCCAGGGCCGTGATCAGCTTGCGGGCCTCGTCGAGGTCCTTGTGCTCGGAGTCCGGCTTGTCCAGGCCCAGGTTGACCGCCGCGGCGCTCAGCAGGTGCACGGCCACCGTGGTGATCACCTCGACGGCGGGCACGTCCGCGATGTCGCGGGTCATGGTGTCGTAGTCGGGGGCGCCGTCGGCAGCGGGGTCGGTGGGGGGTGTCGCGTCAGTCATGCGCCCCACGATATGCGGTGCGGCGGGCTTGCGGCACGGGTGCTAGTATGTACCTCGACCGGCCGGACACTTCTGTGCCCGGCCCACAAGTGGAGGCTCCGTTCTCCCACCTGACTGCCCTCCGGGGCGGCGGGTCACCGGTCAGGTGGTATCCATCGTTCCGTACGGACGATGGAAAGCTGCCCGATTTTACGCCCCGCGTTGCACGCGGCGGTGTTCCGGTTGTTTTTGGAGCCCCTGCCTGTGCCCGGCGGGGCTTTTTTCATTCTCCCGCTGCGGTCGGTCTGACGGAAATACACGTCAGCGGCTGTCTGCCAGGCAGCCGTGTGGTGCTACCGAGGAGGATCCATCAGCACCGAGCCCCGCATCAACGACCGGATTCGCGTTCCCGAGGTACGGCTTGTCGGTCCCAGCGGCGAGCAGGTCGGCATCGTGCCGCTTGCCAAGGCGCTTGAGCTCGCGCAGGAGTACGACCTCGACCTGGTCGAGGTCGCGGCGTCCGCACGCCCGCCGGTCTGCAAGCTCATGGACTACGGCAAGTTCAAGTACGAGTCGGCCATGAAGGCCCGTGAGGCGCGCAAGAACCAGGCGCACACGGTCATCAAGGAAATGAAGCTCCGGCCGAAGATCGACCCGCACGACTATGACACCAAGAAGGGTCACGTCGTTCGGTTCCTCAAGCAGGGCGACAAGGTCAAGATCACGATCATGTTCCGTGGTCGCGAGCAGTCCCGGCCGGAACTCGGCTACCGACTGCTGCAGCGTCTCGCTTCGGACGTCGAGGACCTCGGGTTCATCGAGTCGAACCCGAAGCAGGACGGCCGAAACATGATCATGGTCCTCGGTCCGCACAAGAAGAAGACCGAGGCGATGGCCGAAGCCCGCGAGGCGCAGGCCGCCCGCAAGGCGGAGCGCCAGGGTGTCGCCCACACCGAAGACGAGGCTCCTTCCGAGGACGCCGCCGTCGAGGTCGATGACACCACCGAGGTCGCCTCTGCCGAGGTCACCGAGGCCGCTGCCGAAGAGGCGCCGGCCGACGAGGCGAACGCCGAGGCCTGATCCCGAGGCAGCCCGTCTCGGATCACCGACACAACATGACGCTCCCGTCAGCCGGTCCCCACAGGACCGGCGGGAGCGCCACCGACGAGGAGATAACGGCGCTATGCCGAAGAACAAGACGCACAGCGGTTCCAAGAAGCGCTTCAAGATCACCGGCTCCGGCAAGGTGCTCCGTGAGCGCGCCGGCAAGCGCCACCTGCTCGAGCACAAGTCGTCCCGTGTCACCCGCCGCCTGACCGGCACCGCGGAGATGGCCCCCGGCGACGCCGCGAAGATCAAGAAGCTTCTCGGCAAGTGACGTCCTCCGCTCCCGGTCCGGGAGCGGGACGTCAAGACCGGGACCCCATCGAATTCGGGCCGTGTGAAGACACCCACGGCCCCGCTACAAGGAGTTAAAAAGTGGCACGCGTCAAGCGGGCAGTAAACGCCCACAAGAAGCGCCGGGCGATCCTCGAGGCGGCCTCCGGCTACCGCGGTCAGCGTTCGCGCCTGTACCGCAAGGCCAAGGAGCAGGTCACCCACTCGCTGGTCTACAACTTCAACGACCGCAAGAAGCGCAAGGGCGACTTCCGTCAGCTGTGGATCCAGCGCATCAACGCCGCTGCCCGCCAGAACGGCATGACGTACAACCGCCTCATCCAGGGTCTGAAGGCCGCCAACATCGAGGTGGACCGCAAGATCCTCGCGGAGCTGGCCGTCAACGACGCCAACGCGTTCGCCGCGCTCGTCGAGGTCGCGCAGAAGGCGCTCCCGGCCGACGTCAACGCCCCCAAGGCCGCTGCCTAAGGGCTAGCCGGCCCAGCTCGTACAGGGCCGGCCCCCACGGACCCGCAGGCATTCGCCTGCGGGTCCGTGTGCTTTCCGCCCCGCCGCAGCCCCGCTGCTGCGCTGCCGCCCCGCCCCGTCCGCCCGGAACCCCGAGAGAGAACCGCACACACCATGGGTCACCCCGACGAGCTGATCTCCCCCCGATCCCCGCGGGTGGCCGCCGCCAGGCGACTGGCGCGGCGCAACTTCCGCACCAAGGAGCGCCGCTTCATCGCCGAGGGCCCGCAGGCCGTCCGCGAGGCCGTGGAGCACCGCGGTCCCACGGGAGCGTCGACGCTGATCGAGCTGTTCGCCACCGTCGAGGCGGCCGAGCGCTACTCCGGGATCATCGAGGCCGCCCTGGACGCGGGCGCCCGCGTGCACTACGCCTCCGACGAGGTGCTCGCCGAGGTCTCGCAGACGGTCACCCCGCAGGGCCTGGTCGGTGTCTGCCACTTCCTGGACTCCCCGTTCGAGGAGATCCTCAAGGCCGAGCCCAAGCTGGTCGCCGTCCTCGCGCACGTCCGCGACCCCGGCAACGCCGGTACGGTGCTGCGCTGCGCGGACGCCGCCGGCGCCGACGCGGTGGTGCTGACCGACGCCTCCGTGGACCTCTACAACCCCAAGTCCGTACGGGCCTCCGTGGGCTCCCTCTTCCACCTCCCGGTCGCCGTCGGCGTTCCGGTGGAGCAGGCCGTCGAGGGGCTCCGGGCGGCCGGCGTACGGATCCTGGCGGCCGACGGCGCGGGCGAGGACGACCTCGACGCCGAGCTCGACGCGGGCACCATGGGCGGGCCTTCCGCCTGGGTCTTCGGCAACGAGGCCTGGGGTCTGCCCGAGGAGACCAGGGCCCTGGCGGACGCCGTCGTACGGGTCCCGATCCACGGCCGGGCGGAGAGTCTGAACCTCGCGACGGCCGCCGCCGTGTGCCTCTACGCGTCCGCGCGTGCACAGCGGGCGCCCGGAGGGTGCCGCTCTGTGACCCCCAGCTAGTAATGTGGCAGCCCGGGGGCCCACTGCGCTACTCGGAGATGTGGGGTACGGGGACATGACCGTCGGTACGAACAGCTCACCGGGGGCCGGAACGACGGCCGGTACGCCGGTTCTCGGCGGCCCCTGCGCCCGCACGGGCGGGCCCGACGACGGCGTCGCCGGCCACTCCGGCGACGGCGCGCTCCCGGCGCCCCCCGGACCTCCCGCACTCGCCTCCGGCGCGCTGAGCGCCGTACCGCCGCAGGCCGCGGCCCGCGGGGCCGTCCCGGGCGGCGGCGACGCCCCCGGTGAGGGGTTCGGCCTCGGGATCGACCCCGACAGCCTGCCCGACGGGCTGGTCGTCGCAGACGACACCGGGCGGGTGATCTGCTTCAACCGGGCCGCGGCCCGGATGACGGCGACCGACCCCGCACAGGCGCTCGGCAGGCGCATCGACCGGGCACTCCCGCTGGAGGACCTCGAAGGCCGCCGCTGGTGGGCGCTGACCGACCCGTACGGGGGCCTCGCCACCCGCCGCGGACAGCCCGAGCGGAACCTGCTGCTCCCGGGCGGCCGCGAGGTGCTGGTCTCCGCCAGCTACATCCGTACGCACCCCACCGGCCCGCTGCGCCGCCTCGTGGTCACCCTGCGCGGTACCGAGGCCCGCCGCCGCACCGAGCGCAGTCACGCCGAGCTGATCGCCACGGTCGCGCACGAGCTGCGCTCCCCGCTGACCTCGGTCAAGGGGTTCACGGCCACCCTGCTCGCCAAGTGGGAGCGGTTCACGGACGACCAGAAGCGGCTGATGTTGGAGACCGTCGACGCCGACGCGAACCGCGTCACCCGCCTCATCGCCGAGCTGCTCGACATCTCCCGCATCGACTCCGGCCGTCTGGAGGTGCGCCGGCAGCCCGTCGACATGGCCACCGCCGTCGGCCGGCACGTACAGGCGCTCACCGCGAACGGGCAGGCCCCCGAGCGCTTCCTCGTGAGCGTCAGCCACCCGCTCCCCGATCTGTGGGCCGATCCGGACAAGATCGACCAGATCCTCGGCAACCTCCTCGAAAATGCGGTGCGCCACGGAGAAGGAACGGTCACCATCGGGGTGTCGCCACATGAGAAGGGAACCGCCGTCACCGTGTCCGACGAAGGCCCCGGGATCCCCGAGGAGTCGATGGGCCGCGTCTTCACCCGCTTCTGGCGGGGGAGCAAGCGCGGCGGCACCGGCCTGGGCCTGTACATCGTCAAGGGCATCGTGGAGGCCCACGGCGGGACCATCACGGTCGGCCGCGGCCCCGGCGGCGGCGCCGAGTTTCGATTTATCCTGCCCGTGAGCGCCCCCGCGTATCTCACGCAGTAGCCCTGCGGAGAGTCCCGGCAGGCGGCCCACGGGCTCCTTCACCCCCAGCGACCTTTAGACTCGTCCTTTGGCACCTTTGTGTCCTTGTGCCGAGCGCGTCCTGCGCGTCGCGCGGGGGACCCATCCAGCCAGCCATCGGAAGTACGGGAAGAGATGTCGGCACCGAACAAGTCGTACGACCCTGTCGAGGTCGAGGCACTGAAACCGGAAGAGATCGAGCGCATGCGGGACGAGGCGCTCGCCGCCTTCGCGTCCGCCGGCGACCTCGACGCGCTGCGGGAGGCGAAGACCGCGCACATGGGCGACCGCTCGCCCCTCGCGCTCGCCAACCGCGAGATCGGCGCGCTGCCCCCGCAGGCCAAGGCCGAGGCGGGCAAGCGCGTGGGCCAGGCCCGGGGCGCCGTGAACAAGGCCTTCGGGGCCCGCACGGTCGAGCTCGAGGCGGAGCGCGACGAGCGGGTGCTGGTCGAGGAGGCCGTGGACGTCACGCTGCCTTACGACCGCGTCCCCGCCGGCGCCCGGCACCCCCTGACCACGCTGATGGACCGCATCGCGGACATCTTCGTGGCCATGGGGTACGAGGTCGCCGAGGGTCCTGAGGTCGAGGCGGAGTGGTTCAACTTCGACGCCCTCAACTTCACGCCGGACCACCCGGCGCGCCAGATGCAGGACACCTTCTTCGTCCAGGGGCCCGAGGGCACCCAGGGCGACGAGTCCGGCGTCGTGCTGCGCACCCACACCTCCCCGGTGCAGGCGCGCTCGCTGCTGGAGCGCAAGCCGCCCGTCTACATCGTCTGCCCGGGCCGGGTTTACCGCACCGACGAGCTCGACGCGACGCACACCCCGGTCTTCCACCAGGTCGAGCTGCTCGCCGTGGACGAGGGCCTGACCATGGCGGACCTCAAGGGCACCATGGACCACATGGTCCAGGAGCTGTTCGGCGAGGGCACCACCACGCGCCTGCGCCCGCACTTCTTCCCCTTCACCGAGCCGTCCGCCGAGATGGACATGCAGTGCTACGTGTGCCGCGGCGAGTCGGTGGGCAACCCCGACCACCCGTGCCGTACCTGCTCCAGCGAGGGCTGGATCGAGCTCGGCGGCTGCGGCATGGTCAACCCCAAGGTGCTCATCGCCTGCGGTGTGGACCCCGAGAAGTACAGCGGGTTCGCCTTCGGGTTCGGCATCGAACGGATGCTGATGTTCCGCCATAACGTCGAAGACATGCGAGACATGGTCGAGGGTGACGTTCGCTTCACCCGGCCGTTCGGGAGTGAGATCTGATGCGCGTCCCGCTTTCCTGGCTGCGGGAGTACGTCGATCTCCCCGCGGGTGAAACCGGCCGTGACGTGGCGGCCAAGCTGGTCGACGCCGGCCTCGAGGTCGAGACCGTCGAGCAGCTCGGCGGCGGCCTCAAGGGCCCGCTCGTCGTCGGCCAGGTGCTGACGATCGAGGAGCTCGAGGGCTTCCGCAAGCCGATCCGCTTCTGCACGGTCGACGTCGGTCAGGCCAACGGCACCGGCGAGCCGCAGGAGATCGTCTGCGGCGCCCGGAACTTCGCCGTCGGCGACAAGGTCGTCGTGGTGCTGCCCGGCGCGGTCCTGCCGGGCGACTTCGCGATCGCCGCGCGCAAGACCTACGGCCGCACCTCGCACGGCATGATCTGCTCCGGCGACGAGCTGGGCATGGGCGACGACGGCACGCACGGCATCATCGTGCTGCCGCACGAGCACGAGGTCGGCACCGACGCGATCGAGCTGCTCCAGCTCGTCGACGAGGTCCTCGACATCGACATCACCCCGGACCGCGGCTACTGCATGTCCCTGCGCGGTGTCGCCCGCGAGGCGGCCACCGCCTACGGCCTGCCGCTGCGCGACCCGGCGCTGCTCGACGTGCCCCAGCCGAACTCGTACGGCTACCCGGTCAAGGTCGACGACCCGGCCGGCTGCGACCGTTTCACCGCCCGCACGGTGACCGGACTCGACCCCGACGCGCGCTCCCCGATCTGGCTCACCCGCCGCCTGCAGAAGGCGGGCATGCGCCCGATCTCGCTCGCCGTGGACGTCACCAACTACGTGATGCTCGAGCTCGGCCAGCCGCTGCACGCCTACGACCGCTCCAGCATCGAGGGCACCATCGGTGTGCGCCGGGCCGAGCAGGGCGAAGAGCTGATCACCCTCGACGGGGTCAAGCGCAAGCTCGACGCCGAGGACCTGGTGATCACCGACAACAGCGGGCCGATCGGTCTCGCCGGTGTCATGGGCGGCGCCAACACCGAGATCGCCGACTCCGTCTCCGCGCCCTTCGATCCCTCCGGCTCGAGCGCGGAGGTCACGGGGACCACGGACGTCGTCATCGAGGCCGCGCACTTCGACTCCGTGTCGATCTCGCGCACCGCCCGCCGTCTGAAGCTCTCCTCCGAGGCGTCCAAGCGCTTCGAGCGGGGCGTCGACCCGCAGGCCGCCGCCGCGGCCGCGCAGCGGACCGTCGACCTGCTCGTGCTCCTCGCCGGCGGCACCGCCGAGGCGGGCGTCACCCAGTTCCTCGCCCCGGGCGCGCCGCGCACCATCGCGATGGGCGCGGACCACCCGGACCGGGTCGCGGGCATGGAGTACGGCCGCGAGACCGTCGTGCGCCGCCTCCAGGAGATCGGCTGCGATGTCTACGGCCAGGACGAGCTCGTCGTCACGGTCCCGTCGTGGCGGCCCGACCTCGCCGAGCCCAACGACCTCGCCGAAGAGGTCATCCGGCTGGAGGGCTACGGGAACCTCCCGTCGACCCTTCCGCAGGTGCCCTCCGGCCGCGGTCTGACCGCCCGGCAGCAGCTGCACCGCCGGGTCGGCCGTGCGCTGGCCGGCTCGGGCTACGTCGAGGCGCTCAGCTACCCGTTCCTCGGTGAGGGCGTCTTCGACCAGCTCCAGATCCCGGCGCACGACGTCGCCCGCCAGGTCGTCAAGCTGGTCAACCCGATCTCCGACGAGGAGCCGGCGCTGCGCACCACGCTGCTGCCGGGTCTGCTCGGCGCGCTGCGGCGCAACGACAGCCGGGGTAGCCACGACCTCGCGCTCTTCGAGACCGGTTCGGTCTTCCGTGCCGCCGCCCAGCCGGGTGTCGCCGTACGGCTGCCCGTCGACCGGCGTCCCACGGACGAGGAGATCGCCACCCTGAACGCGGCCCTGCCCGCGCAGCCGCGGTACGCCGCGGTCGTGCTGGCCGGTGCCCGCGAGCAGGCCGGCTGGTGGGGCAAGGGCCGCCCGGCCGACTGGGCGGACGCGGTCCAGGCCGCCCGCGCGCTCGCCGTCGAGGCCGGCACCGAGCTCGTCGTCCGCCAGGGCCAGTACGGTCCGTGGCACCCGGGCCGCTGCGCCGAGCTCGTCGTCACCATCGGCGGGGTCGAGCAGGTCATCGGCCACGCCGGTGAGCTGCACCCGCGCGTGGTCAAGGCGATGGGTCTGCCGGCCCGTACCAGCGCGATGGAGCTCGACCTCGACCGCCTCGCGGCGGCCGGTGGCGAGGCCCTCCAGGCACCCCGGATCTCCTCCTTCCCGGTGGCGACCCAGGACGTGGCGCTGATCGTCGACGCGTCGGTCCCGGCGTCCTCGGTGGAGGCCGCGCTGCGCAAGGGCGCGGGTGAACTCCTCGAATCGCTGCGGCTGTTCGACGTGTTCACCGGTGAGCAGGTCGGCGAGGGCAAGAAGTCCCTGGCCTACGCGCTGCGCTTCCGCGCGGCCGACCGGACGCTGACCGCCGAGGAGTCCACGGCCGCGCGCGACGCGGCGGTGGCCCTGGCGGGCGAGCGGACCGGGGCGGTGCTCCGGGGCGCGTAACCGCTTCCTGTACGCGTGAGGGGCCCATCCGGATCACCGGGTGGGCCCCTCACTCGTTCGGGTGAGAACCCCGGTGGCCCGGGTCCCGGGTGCCGGTCGGTCGACACAATCGATCCGGCCGGAGGGGAGCCCTGCATGCCCGGTACCGGGAAGGGCGGGGTGGGTTGGGGTGAGGGGACGACCGGGAGAGGCCGAGAGGGGCACAGGCGGAGACAGAGGCAGAGGCGAGGCAGCGACCGGGCCGGCGCCCTCGCCGGGGCGCCGCTCACGCCCGCGCGGCTGGTGGCGGGCGTGCACGCCGTTCTGCTCCGGCACACCAGCGGGCGACTCGCCGACGACGTCGCCCTGCTGGTGCTCCGCAACGACCGGCCTGGACCACGCGCGCCGGGCCCGGTGGATGAGCCCGGCGCGCGTCCGGCCCGGCCCCTACCGGGGCGCGGCGACCAACCGGGCGCCGGCGGAACCGGAACGCGCCGCCCGCCTGCCATGGAGTGTCGGGCAGACAGCAGAACGGGCGGCGCGGTGACGGGTCGTCGCACTGTACGAGGGGGAGCCGACGACCCGAGCTACCTCTTGGCGAGGCTCTTCAGTGAAGCGCCCCCGGGGGTCCGCGCGGCAGAGTGCGCATCGCATTTATGCGCGTACACGGTTCACACCCCGTGTGAACCCCGCACCCATTAGCCTGAGACCGACGAGCCCTTGGAGCGGCCCATGCAGCCCAATGTCCTGCTCGATGCCCTCCTCGCCGAGGCGGGCATGTCACACGCCGGACTCGCCGCGTACGTGAACCAGGCAGGCCGCACCCGCGGACTCGCCCTGCGCTACGAACACACCGCCGTGGCGCGGTGGTTGAAGGGCCAGCGGCCCCGGGGTCAGGTCCCCGACCTGATCTGCGAGGTGCTCGGCGGCCGGCTGAGGCGGCCCCTCGGGCTCGACGACATCGGGCTCGGCGCGGCGGACCAGCCCGTTCCGCTGCACGCCTCGCCGCTCAGCGGGTTCGTGGACCGGGCCGCCGCCCTGTGGCGGTCCGACGGCCAGGCCCGGCCCCAGCTGCTCGCGGCGGAGGCGGTCACCGGGACGCCCGCCGTGATCCCGGTGTGGGAGTGGGAGAACCCGCCCGAGGACGCCGACGTCTCCCGCGAGGGCCCGAACCCGATCGGTCCCGAGCACATCGAGGTCCTGAAGTCGGCCCGCGCCCACTACGAGCTGATGTACCGCCGGGCCGGAGGCATGGCTACGCGGGACCGGATCGTCCGCTTCCTGGGCAGCGAGACCGCGCCCATGCTGCGCGGGAGCTACTCCGACGACCTCGGCCGCAGGCTGCACCGGGCCACCGGATCGCTGGTGGCGGTGGCGGGGATCTGCGCCTACGACTCGGACGCCCACGGGCTGGCCCAGCGCTACTTCCACCAGGCCCTGCGCCTGGCCAAGGCGAGCGGGGACCGCGGGCTCGGGGCGTACGTGATCGCGCTGATCGTCAACCAGTCCCTGCACCTGCGGGAGTACCGCCAGGCCGTCGCCTTCGCCGAGGCCGCGCTGCGTGCGGCCGGGCGGCACACCACCCCGGCGCTGGCCGCGGACCTCTACGCCATGCAGGCCAAGGCCTATGCCCAACTCGGGGACACCCAGGCCGCACTGGCCTGCATCCGCAGGGCGGAGGCGGCCGCCGCGCGGATCCGCCCGGGCAGCGAGCCCGACGAGACCGGCTACGTACAGCCGGGGCTGGTCAATGTGCAGGTCGCCGAGGCGCTGCTCAGTCTGGGCGATCTGGAGGCCGCGCGGGTACAGGCGGCCGCCGCCGTCGGCACCCCCGCGCACGACCGCGGCCGGGTGCACCGGCTGGCGATGCTGTGCGAGATCCAGCTGCGTCAGGGGGAGGCGGACCGGGCCGCGGCCTCCGCGGCCGAGATGGCCGAGCGGGCCAAGGGCATGGAGTCGCTGCGGCTGCGCGACCGGCTGCGGGCGGTCCGCGAACAGCTTCTGACCAGCGGTTGTACGGGTGCGGAGGAGACCGCGAGGCTCATCGACGGGGCGCTGCGCGTTCCGCTGTGACCGGTCAGCTGCTGCCATGTTTGCCACCTACTCGAAAGGAAGGTGGCACTGCCGTGCAGTGGATGAACCTGAGTGAGCAGACCGTGTACAAGAACCGTTGGTTCGACGTGAATCTCGCCGATGTGGAACTCCCCGACGGCCGGCACCTGGACCACTTCGTGATCCGGCTGCGTCCGGTCGCCGTCGCCACGGCCGTCAACGAGGCCAACGAGGTGCTGCTGCTGTGGCGGCACCGCTTCATCACCGACAGCTGGGGCTGGGAACTGCCCGCCGGGGTGGTCGAGGACGGCGAGGACATCGCGGTCGCGGCGGCCCGCGAGATGGAGGAGGAGTCGGGCTGGCGGCCCGGTCCGCTCCACCACCTGATGACCGTCGAGCCGTCCAACGGACTGACCGACGCCCGCCACCACCTCTACTGGGCGGACGGGGCCACCCGCATCGGCCATCCCGAGGACGACTTCGAGTCCTCGCGCCGGGAGTGGGTGCCCCTCAAGCTCGTGCCGGACATGATCGCCCGGGGAGAGATCCCGGCCGCCAACATGGCGGCCGGGCTGCTCCTGCTGCACCACCTGCGGCTCGGCCGGCCGTAGGGGCCGGCCGTACGGCTCAGCGGTACGGGTCAGCCGTACGGGTAGAAGCCCGCGCCCGTCTTGCGGCCCAGGCGGCCGGCGTCGACCATGCGCTGGAGCAGCGGCGGAGCGGCGTACAGCGGCTCCTTGTACTCGGCGTACATCGAGTCGGCGATCGACGCGATGGTGTCCAGGCCGATCAGGTCGGACAGCTTGAGCGGGCCCATCGGGTGGGCGCAGCCCAGCTCCATGCCGTTGTCGATGTCCTCGCGGCTGGCGATGCCCGACTCGAACATCCGGATCGCGGACAGCAGGTAGGGGACCAGGAGTGCGTTGACGACGAACCCGGACCGGTCCTGGGCGCGGACCGCGTGCTTGCCCAGCACGTCCCGCACCAGGGCCTCGGCCCGCTTGACGGTGTCCTCGCCCGTGGTCAGCGCCGGGATCAGCTCGACGAGCTTCTGCACCGGGGCCGGGTTGAAGAAGTGGATGCCGATCACCTGGTCCGGCCGCGAGGTCGCGACGGCCAGCTTGACCAGCGGGATCGAGGAGGTGTTGGACGCCAGGATCGCGTCCGGGCGGGTGATCACCTGGTCGAGGACCTGGAAGATCTCCGTCTTGACCTGCTCGTTCTCGACGACCGCCTCGATGACGAGGTCACGGTCGGCGAACTCGCCGAGGTCGGTGGTGAAGGTGAGGCGGGCCAGGGTGGCGTCCCGCTCCTCTTCGGTGATCTTGCCGCGTTCGGCGGCCTTGGTCAGGGAGTTGTGCAGCCGGGTACGGCCGATCTCCAGGGCTTCGCCGGTGGTCTCGGCGACCTTGACCTCAAGGCCACTGCGGGCGCACACCTCGGCGATACCCGCGCCCATCTGGCCACAGCCCACTACGCCGACCCGTGTGATGTCGGAAGGGAGGTCAGTCACTTCGTGCCTTTCGCAGCTCATCCGTCGGCGGGTCCCCCGTACGATTCCGGCGCCCGCCACGCCCCCCGACGTTACTCCCGACCTTGCGCGGGGCGGCGGGCCGGGGCGGGCATGCTGAGCGAACACCGTGCAATGTCACTCAGTGAAATGGAGCTGTCACATGACGTATATCGGCCGACGGGTACTGCTGGCCGGAGCCGTGGGGGTGATCGCCGCCGCCACGGCCGGATCGGCGGCCGCGGCGCCGCGGCCCTCCGCGCGGATCCCCGGGGGGCGGGCCGGCGCGGCCGACTTCCGCGGGATGTGGATCGCCACCGTGGCGAACGTGGACTGGCCCTCCGAGAGCGGACTCTCCGCCGCGCGGCAGCGCGCCGAGCTGCTCGGCCTCCTCGACGCCGCGGTCGAGCGGCGGCTCGGAGCGGTGGTGCTCCAGGTCCGGCCGGCGGCGGACGCGTTCTGGCCCTCGAAGCTGGAGCCCTGGTCGCAGTGGCTGACCGGGAAGCAGGGCGTGGACCCGGGCTGGGACCCGCTGGGCACGGCGGTGAAGGAGGCGCACGCGCGCGGGCTGGAGCTGCACGCCTGGTTCAACCCGTACCGCGTGGCCAACCACACCGACATCGACCGTCTGGTGGCCACGCACCCGGCGCGGCGCAACCCCGGCTGGACGGTGGAGTACGGCGGCAAGCTCTACTACAACCCCGGTCTTCCCGAGGTGCGGCGCTTCGTCCAGGACGCGATGTTCGACGCCGTCTCCCGCTATCCGGTCGACGCGGTCCACTGGGACGACTACTTCTACCCGTACCCGGTGGCGGGGGAGTACTTCGACGACGACGAGGCCTTCGAGGAGTACGGAGCGGGCTTCGCGTCACGGGCCGCCTGGCGCCGCAACAACACCGACACCCTGGTCCGCGAGATGTCCGCGCGGCTGCGGGCGCTGAAGCCGGCGCCCCGGTTCGGGATCAGCCCCTTCGCCGTCTGGCGCAACTCCGACCGGGACCCGGCCGGTTCACCGACGCGTGCGGGCCTCGGGACCTACGACGACCTGTACGCGGACACCCGCAAGTGGGTCAGGGAGGGCTGGATCGACTACATCGTGCCGCAGGCGTACTGGCACATCGGGCATCCGACCGCCGACTACGCCGACATCGTGCCCTGGTGGGCGCGGACCGTCGCGGGGACGAACGTCCGGCTCTACGTGGGGGAGGCCCTCTACCGCTGTGACGAGGACAGCCCCACCGCCGCCTGGCGCGATCCGGGTGAGCTGTCGAAGCACGTGCGGTTCGCCCGCGATTTCCCGGAGGTCCGCGGCCACGTGTACTTCTCGGCGAAGCAGGTGGCCGCGGACCCCAACGGAGCGATGGCCCGGGTGGTCGCCGATCACTACCGGTCGGCGGAGTCCCGGCGCTGATTCAGTGAGTGGGCTCTGAGGGGTGGCGGACCGTGCAGTCGGGTCCGGGAGCCATCAGTGCCTCGTGTCCGTCCTGGAAGCGGACCCGGTACGGGGGGGTTCCGTTCTCGCCCAGGACCTGGGTGATCTCGCCCACCTTGTCGTGCTGTCCTACGATCCTGCCGTGCTGCACCAGCTGGTCGCCCTCGGTCGCGCGCATAACTGACCTCCTCGGTGGCGGTCCGATCCGGTGCTAGCAGTTTAGGACGGAGTGCGGCTATTTGACCCGTTGGGTGACCGCGATGCAGACGAGGACCGCGCAGGCGGCGGCCGGTGCGGCGGGGGAGAGGTGCTCGCCCAGCAGGGCCACCGACCAGACGAGGGTGAGCAGCGGCTGGGCGAGCTGGAGCTGGCTGGCCCGCGGAGCCCCGATCTCGGCCATGCCCCGGTACCAGACGTACAGGCCGAGGAAGGTGGAGCCGGCCGCCGCCCAGACCAGCCCGGCCAGCCCGTGGCCGGTCAGGTGCACCGGCTCGTACGCGAGCCCGGCCGCGGAACCGGCCAGGCTGAGCGGCAGGCACAGGACCAGTGCCCAGCCGATCACCTGCCAGCCGGGCAGCATCCGGGCCAGGCGGCCGCCCTCGGTGTACCCGGCGGCACACACGAGCAGGGCGGCGAACAGGTAGGCGTCGCCCGCGGACAGGGCGCCGCCGCTCTGCGCGAGCGTGAAGCCCAGCACGACCGTGGCCCCGGCGAGGGCCGCGGCCCAGAAGGCGCGCGAGGGGCGGGCCCCGGTGCGCAGCGCGGACAGCGCGGCGGTGGTGAGCGGCAGGAGGCCGACGACCACGGCGGCGTGCGAGGTCGTGGAGGTGGTCAACGCGAGGGTGGTGAGCATCGGGAAGCCGACGACCACTCCGGCGGCGACGACGGCGAGCCCCGCCCAGTGCTCGCGGGCGGGCAGCGGGACCCGGCGGGCCAGCAGGAAGACGCCGGCTATGGCGGCGGCGAGGACACTGCGCAGCGCGACGAGCGACCACGGACCGAAGCTCTCCAGTCCCCATGCGGTGGCGGGGAAGGTCAGCGAGAAGGCGACGACGCCGAGCATGGCGAGGGCGGTCCCCCGGCGCACCGGGTTCTTGACCGCTATCGTGGTCGGGAGAGTAGCGCTATTCTGTGCTGTCATGTATGAGCGTAGCAGTGTGGCGGAGCTGGCTGAATCCCTGCGGTCCGAGCTCAACCGCTACTCGACAGGTGGAAAGCTGCCGTCGAGTCGCGCCCTTGTGGAGCGCTACCGGGTCAGTCCCGTCACCGTCTCCCGGGCCCTCGCCCAGCTCGCCGCCGAGGGCCTCGTCGTCACCCGGCCCGGCGCGGGGGTCTTCCGTGCCGCGCCCCGTACGGCGGCCCCCGCGGCCGGGGACACCTCCTGGCAGGAGGTCGCCCTCAGCGCCGAGGGGGCCGGGGAGATCGTGCCGCGCTCCGTCGACGCCACCGGAGTGCTCGGCTCGCTGGCCGCCCCGCCGCCCGGGGTGATCGAGCTCAACGGCGGCTACCTGCACCCCTCCCTCCAGCCCGAGCGGGCCATGGCGGCCGCCCTGGCCCGGGCCGGGCGGCGGCCCGGCGCCTGGGGGCGGCCGCCCCTGGAGGGGCTGCCCGAGCTGCGCGACTGGTTCGCCCGGGAGATCGGCGGCTCGCTCGTCGCCGCCGACGTGCTGGTCACCGCGGGCGGTCAGAGCGCGCTGGCCACCGCCCTGCGGGCGCTCGCCCCGCCCGGTGCGCCGATCCTGGTCGAGTCCCCGACCTACCCCGGGCTGCTCGCCATTGCCCGGGCCTCCGGCTGCCGGCCCGTGCCGGTACCGGTGGACGCCGAGGGGGTCCGGCCGGAGCTGCTCGCCGCCGCCTTCGAGGCGACCGGGGCGCGGGTCTTCGTATGCCAGCCGCTGTTCCAGAACCCGACCGGTGCGGTACTGGCTCCGGGGCGCCGGACCGAGGTGCTGCGCATCGCGCGGGCCGCCGGGGCCTTCGTGGTCGAGGACGACTACGCCCGGGCCCTGGCCCACGAGGACGCCGGTCCGCTGCCGGCGACGCTGGCCGCCGAGGACACGGACGGGGTGGTGGTGCACGTCCGGTCGCTGACCAAATCCACCTCGCCCAGCCTGCGGGTCGGAGCCCTGGCCGCCCGCGGCCCGGTGGTCGACCGCCTGCGCGCCATCCAGATCGTGGACAGCTTCTTCGTCCCCCGGCCCCTCCAGGAGGCCGCCCTGGAACTGGTCGGCGCTCCCGCCTGGCCGCGTCACCTGCGGACGGTCGCCGCCGAGCTGCGTCACCGGCGCGACGTGCTCGCGGGCGCCCTGCGCCGTGAACTGCCCGCCCTGGAACTGCCGCATCTGCCCTCCGGCGGATACCAGTTGTGGGTCCGGCCGGCCGGAGGCGGCGACGACGCGGCCTTCGCCGCGGCGGCCCTGCGCGCCGGGGTGGCGGTGGCCCCGGGCCGCCCGTACTTCTGCGCGGAACCGCCGGGCCCGCACGTCCGGCTGAGCTTCGCCGGGGTCGCCGGCCCCGGCGAACTGGTGGAGGCGGTCCGGCGGCTGCGGGCCGGTCCGGCCGAAGGTCTCGGTCCGGACGCTTGACCGCACGCGGCAGGCGGATCACCATCGCCGCATGCATGTTCGGGTTTCGCTTGTCGCCGCAGCCCGTAGTTCCTCGCTGCTCGCCGAGCGCTTCGACGACGACCGCCCGCTGGACGGAGCCGGCTGGCGGTCGGTGGAGTCCGCCGCGCAGGGCCTCGTGCCCCTGGGCTCGGCCGGGCTGCGCTACTGCTCGCCGACCCCGCGCAGCCGTGCCACGGGCGAGGCCCTCGGGTACGCGCCCCTCGCGCAGCCCGCGCTGCGCGAGTGCGACATGGGCCGCTGGCGGGGCCTGACCCTGTCCGAGGTGACCGCCCACGAGCCGGGGGCGGTGGACCTGTGGCTCAGCGACCCGCGCTCCGCCCCGCACGGCGGTGAGTCCCTGCTCGCCTTCATCTCCCGGATCGGCGACTGGCTCGACACCAGGCCCGCCGACGACGGGGGCGCGATCGTGGCGGTTGCCGAGCCCTCGGTGGTCCGGGCGGCCCTGGTCTACGCGCTGAAGGCGCCCCCGCTGACCTACTGGAACGTCGACGTCCGACCGCTGTCCACGATGACCCTGACGGGCTGGTCCGGCCGCTGGCACCTCTGCCTGCAGGCCCCTGCGTGATCCGGTGGTGAGGGTCGGGGACCCTCCCGGGGGGATGTGCCCGCGGATGGCGGCCGAGCCGCCGGAGCGGGGCTATGCGGTCCATGTGGAGCCGAACGCATGGGTCGGGCACCCTCTGGCCCGGGGCGCGGCGTCCGAGCGGTCGTACCGTGCCCCGCGGGGACCGGCCCGCCACCGGCCCGGCCGTCGCGGCCGCGCCCGACGCTACCGGCGGAATCGCCGCCGCGGCCGGGCCTTTCCTGCTAGACATCTTCCTGGAGGCACCGGACACGGGACACTTCGGAGGGACCCCCTCCCAGGAATCGAAGACATTGCATAAACGTGCGTAAGTACGTATAGTCATGCCATCGATGAGGAGGGTCCGATGGTGGTACGTGCAGCGGTGGCCGGAGCGAGCGGGTACGCGGGCGGTGAAGTCCTGCGCCTCCTGCTCTCGCACCCCGAGGTGGAGATCGGAGCCCTGACCGGCAACTCCAACGCCGGGCAGCTCCTCGGCTCCCTCCAACCCCACCTCGTGCCGCTCGCGGGACGCACCCTGGAGGCGACCACCCCCGAGGTCCTCGCCGGCCACGACGTCGTCTTCCTCGCCCTCCCGCACGGCCAGTCCGCCGCCGTCGCCGCCCAGCTCGGCGAGGACGTCCTCGTCGTCGACATGGGCGCCGACCACCGGCTCAAGGACTCCGCCGACTGGGACGCCTTCTACGGCGCCCCGCACGCCGGCACCTGGCCCTACGGCCTCCCCGAACTGCCCGGCGCCCGCGAGGCACTGACCGGGACCCGGCGCATCGCCGTCCCCGGCTGCTTCCCCACCGCCGTCTCCCTCGCCCTCTTCCCCGCCTACCAGGGCGGCTTCGCCGAGCCCGAGGCCGTGATCGTCGCCGCCACCGGCACCTCCGGCGCGGGCAAGGCACTCAAGCCCCACCTGCTCGGCGCCGAGGTCATGGGCTCCGTGACCCCGTACGGCGTGGGCGGCGGACACCGCCACACGCCCGAGATGGTGCAGAACCTGAGCCCGCTCGCGGGAGAGCGCGTCAGCGTCTCCTTCACCCCCACCCTCGTGCCCATGGCACGCGGCATCCTCGCCACGTGCTCGGCCAAGGCGCTCCCCGGCACCACCGCCGAATCGCTGCGTGCCGCCTACGAGAAGGCGTACGCGGACGAGCCCTTCGTCCACCTGCTGCCCGAGGGCCGGATGCCGTCCACCAAATCCGTTCACGGTTCCAACGCCGTCCACGTCCAGGTGGCCTACGACGAGTCCGCCCGGCGGATCATCGTCGTCAGCGCCATCGACAACCTGACCAAGGGCACCGCCGGCGGCGCGGTGCAGAGCATGAACATCGCCCTGGGGCTTCACGAGAGCCTGGGTCTTTCGACGATCGGAGTCGCACCGTGAGCGTCACGGCAGCACAGGGATTCACGGCAGCCGGCATCGCCGCCGGGATCAAGGCCAACGGCAACCCCGACCTGGCCCTGGTGGTCAACAACGGGCCGCGTCTGGCCGCCGCGGGCGTCTTCACCTCCAACCGCGTCAAGGCCGCCCCCGTGCACTGGTCCGAGCAGGTCCTGCGCGGCGCCGCCGTCAGCGCGGTCGTCCTCAACTCCGGCGGCGCCAATGCCTGCACCGGCCCCAAGGGGTTCCAGGACACCCACGCCACCGCGGAGAAGGTCGCCGACGTCCTCAACGGGCTCGCGTCGGGATCCGAGTTCAACGCCGGCGAGATCGCCGTCGCGTCCACCGGCCTGATCGGCGTCCTGCTCCCCATGGACAAGCTGCTCCCCGGCATCGAGACCGCGGCCGCCGCCCTCGCCGCGGACGGTGGCGAGGCCGCCGCCATCGCCATCAAGACCACCGACACCGTGCACAAGACGGCCACCGTCTCCCAGGGCGGCTGGACCGTCGGAGGCATGGCCAAGGGCGCGGGCATGCTCGCCCCGGGCCTTGCCACCATGCTCGTCGTCATCACCACCGACGCCGACCTGGACAGCGCCACCCTCGACAAGGCGCTGCGCGCCGCCACCCGCACCACCTTCGACCGGGTCGACTCCGACGGCTGCATGTCCACCAACGACACGGTGCTGCTGCTCGCCTCCGGCGCCTCCGGCCAGGTGCCGGCGTACGAGGACTTCGCCGAGGCCGTGCGCAAGGTCTGCGACGACCTGGCCCGCCAGCTGATCGGCGACGCCGAGGGCGCCAGCAAGGACATCCGCATCGAGGTCATCGGCGCGGCCAGCGAGGACGACGCGGTCGAGGTCGGCCGCTCCATCGCCCGCAACAACCTGCTCAAGTGCGCCATCCACGGCGAGGACCCGAACTGGGGCCGGGTGCTCTCCGCGATCGGCACCACCAAGGCGGGCTTCGACCCGGACCGGCTGAACGTCGCCATCAACGGCGTCTGGGTCTGCCGGAACGGCTCCGTCGGCGAGGACCGCGACCTGGTCTCGATGAAGGACCGCGAGGTCCGCATCACCGCCGACCTGTCCAACGGCAGCGAATCGGCCGTCATCTGGGCCAACGACCTGACCGCCGACTACGTCCACGAGAACAGCGCGTACTCCTCATGAGCGACGAGAAGGCCGGCCAGCCCGGCACCGCCGGCGGTACCACCGCCCGCAAGCACACCGCCCTGCCCAAGGCGCAGATCCTCATCGAGGCCCTGCCGTGGCTCACCCGCCACAACGGCAAGATCGTCGTCATCAAGTTCGGCGGCAACGCCATGATCGACGAGGACCTCAAGGCAGCCTTCGCCCAGGACGTGGTCTTCCTGCGCCAGGCCGGCCTCAAGCCGGTCGTCGTGCACGGCGGCGGCCCGCAGATCAACGCCCAGCTCGACAAGCAGGGCCTGGTCAGCGAGTTCAAGGCGGGGCTGCGCGTCACGACCCCGGAGGCCATGGACGTCGTACGGATGGTCCTGGCGGGCCATGTCCAGCGCGAGCTGGTCGGGCTGCTCAACCAGCACGGACCGCTCGCCGTCGGCATGACCGGCGAGGACGCCCGCACCATCATCGCGACCAAGCACAGCCCGCAGATCGGCGGCGAGAGCATCGACATCGGCCGGGTCGGGGAGATCACCTCCATCGACACCGGCGCGATCGAGGCCCTGCTGGCGGACGGCCGGATCCCGGTCATCTCCTCCATCGCGGGCAGCGCCGACGACCACCACGTCTACAACGTCAACGCCGACACGGCGGCCGCGGCCCTCGCCGCCGCCCTGGGCGCCGAGACGCTGATGGTCCTCACCGACGTCGAAGGCCTGTACGCCGACTGGCCGCACAGCGACGAGGTCATCAGCAAGCTCACCGTCAGCGAGCTGGAGAAGCTGCTGCCCGAGCTCTCCAGCGGCATGGTGCCCAAGATGGAGGGCTGCCTGCACGCCGTCCGCAACGGCGTGAACACCGCCCGCGTGCTCGACGGCAGGGTCCAGCACTCGATCCTGCTGGAGATCTTCACCGACTCCGGCATCGGCACGATGGTCGTGCCCGACCACCAGTCAGGGGGAACGGAATGACGAAGGGCACCGGCAACCAGGAGTACGGCGCTCGCTGGCAGGGGGCGCTGGCCAACAACTACGGCACCCCCGCGGTCGCGCTCGTACGCGGCGACGGCGCCCAGGTCTGGGACGCCGACGGCAAGCAGTACACCGACTTCGTCGGCGGCATCGCGGTCAACGCCCTCGGGCACGCCCACCCGGCGATCGTCGCGGCCGTGACCGAGCAGATCTCCACGCTCGGCCACGTCTCCAACCTCTTCATCTCCGAGCCGGTCGTCGCGCTCGGCGAGCGGCTGCTCCAGCTCTTCGGCCGCCCCGGCAAGGTCTTCTTCTGCAACTCCGGCGCCGAGTCCATCGAGGCCGCCTTCAAGATCGGCCGGCTGACCGGGCGGACCCACATGGTCGCCACCGACGGCGGCTTCCACGGCCGGACCATGGGCGCCCTCGCACTCACCGGACAGCCGAAGAAGCAGGAGCCCTTCCGGCCGCTGCCGGGCGACGTCACGCACGTCCCGTTCGGTGACGTCGAGGCCCTGCGGGCCGCCGTCACCGAGGAGACCGCGCTCGTGGTCATCGAGCCCATCCAGGGCGAGAACGGCGTCGTCGTGCCCCCCGCCGGGTACCTGACGGCCGCCCGCGAGATCACCCGCGCCACCGGCACCCTGCTCGTCCTCGACGAGGTCCAGACCGGCATCGGCCGGTGCGGCCAGTGGTTCGAGCACCAGGCCCACGAGGACGTCGAGCCCGACATCGTCACCCTCGCCAAGGGGCTGGGCGGCGGGCTGCCCATCGGCGCTGTCGTCGCCTTCGGCCCCGTGGCCGACCTGCTCCAGCCGGGCCAGCACGGCACGACCTTCGGCGGGAACCCCGTCGCCTGCGCCGCCGGGCTCGCCGTCATCGACACCGTCGCCTCGGGCGGGCTGCTCGACCGGGTCAAAGCCCGCGGCGAGCGCCTGCGCTCCGGGATCGAGGGCACGGGCCACGCCCTGGTCTCCCACGTCCGGGGCTCGGGTCTGCTGCTGGGTATCGTGCTGACCGAGCCGCTCGCCGCCCAGGTGCAGCAGGCGGCTCAGGATGCCGGTTTCCTGGTCAACGCGCCCGCCCCCGACGTCGTACGGCTCATGCCCCCGTACGTACTCACCGAGGCCGAGGCGGACGCGTTCGTCCGGGCCCTGCCCGGCATCCTCGACGCAGCAGGCGGGGACGGATCCGGAGAATGAGACGACGATGAGTCAGGCGCAGGACAACGAGCAGGGCGGCCAGGCCGTCCCGCAGACCCGCACAGCGCGTCACCGCCGGATCGTGGACATCCTCAACCGGCAGCCGGTCCGCTCCCAGAGCCAGCTGGCCAAGCTGCTGGCCGACGACGGGCTGAGCGTCACCCAGGCGACGCTCTCGCGCGACCTCGACGAGCTGGGCGCGGTGAAGATCCGCAACACCGGCGGCGAGCTGATCTACGCGGTACCCAGCGAGGGCGGTTTCCGCACCCCGCAGGCTCCGCTCGGCGAGTCCGCGAAGGAGGAGCGCATGCGGCGCCTCTCCGGGGAGCTGCTGATCTCGGCGGAAGCCTCCGCGAACCTCGTGGTCCTGCGCACCCCGCCGGGTGCGGCGCAGTTCCTCGCCTCGGCGATCGACCAGGCCGAGCTCCGCGCGATCCTCGGCACGATCGCCGGCGACGACACCCTGATGCTGATCAGCAGGGACCCGGCGGGCGGCCAGGCCCTCGCCGACCACCTGCTGAGGCTGGCGCAGAAGGAGAGCTGAGCGGGACGGGTCGGCTGAGAGGTCCGGGGCGGCGGAAATCCCGGTGCCGCGGCGGCGTTCTCCGGCGTAGCCTCAGGCGTGCGCCAACTCGCCCTCGCCGTACTGGTGTCCGCCGTGACCGCCGCCGTCTACGGGCCCATCGCCCTGCTGTGGTGGCGCCGCGCGCGGGTCCGCGGCCGGACGCTCCGGCTCGTCGCCGCCGTCGAGCTGGAGCCGTACCACATGGCCCTGTTGCGGCGCGAGGCGACCGAGGCGGCCGCCGCCGAACTCGTCCTCGCCGGGTACCTCCGGATCGACGAAGAGGGTGCCGCGTTCCTGACCGAGCAGGGCCGCGACCGGGCCCGGGCCCCCGCCCACCCGCTGCCCGCCGCCCTGTTGGACGCCGTACGCCGGCACGATCCCGAGCCCGTGTCGACCGGCTGGATCGACTGGAGCGACGAGGAGTACCTGCAGCGTCGCAGCGCGTACCGGAGCGAACGGGAGGCCCTGCTGCCCGAGCTGCCGCGGATGCCCGACGGCCGGGGGAACACCTTCCTGGCCTGCTGCACTTGTGTGGGCATCGCCCTGGTGATGTTGTTCTGGCTCCTCGCGAGCGCGCTGCTGGTGACCGGTCGCCCGCACGGTCTGCGGGAATGGGCCTGCGCCGTGGTGGCCGCCCTCGGTCTCTCGGCGCTGCTGCTGGCCGAGAAGGCCGGCAGGGTGGTCCGGGCGCGTACGGAGTGCGGCGACCCGCTGGGCGACCTGATCCGCGCCGAGCCGCACCCGGCCTTCGCGGCGCTGGACGAACAGCAGCGGTCCCACGTCCTGCGGAGCAGCGAAGACCACGGCAGGTGGCGCGGCGCCGACCGGGTCGTCGAAGAGGACGTCGACGAAGACGAAGACGAAGACGACGAGGACGAAGACGACGAGGACGACGAGTGGCTGGACGACAAGGTCTGGTGGGAGGACGCGTACGAGTACCGGGCCGCCGACGAGGACGAGCCCGGGGCCCCGGGACGGCCTAGTAGCGGGTGACGGCGAGCGGCCCCTCCTCCGTGCCGATCGCGATGTGCGGACGGCGGCGCGGGTCCGCCCAGCGCAGGATCGCCCGCATGGCCCGCTCGGGCACGGACACGCAACCGGCGGTCGCGCCCTTGCCGTTGACGTGCAGGAAGATCCCGGCGCCCCGGCCGCGCACGGGCCGGTCGTAGTTGAAGCCGATGACCAGCGCGTGCGCGTACTGCTTCTCGTAGGTCACCAGGTGTTCGGCCTCGCCCGGCGCGCAGTCCGCCGGCAGCGGCTCCACCCACCGGTTGTAGTGCGCGGAGGCGTTGTCCTGGCACCACCACGAATCGGCGGTCACCTGCCGGTAGTCGTGGTCCGTTCCGCCCGGTGCCCGCCGGATCCCGAAGGCGTAGGGCAGTTCGTACAGCCCGGTGGGCGTGGTGCCGGTGCCCTGGACCCGGGTCGCGCCGTCCGTGAGCCCGCCCGACCCGAAGCGGGCGGGCGCACTCCCGGACTGGTGCCAGCGCCCGGCCCACCGCTCCCACCAGATCACCCGGCCGGTCGTGGATCCGGGCGAGGGTGCGACGGCGGTGATCAGCTGACTGCCGCCGCCGGTGTCGGCGAGACGGTCGGGCAGGGGCGGGGGGCCCTGCGGGAGCAGGGCCGTGACGATCAGTGAGCCGGTGACAAGAGCGGTACGCAGCACATGTCAGACCGTACGTGGCGGAAGGGGCAGCGGCAGCGCAGGCAGGCCGTCGAGGCTCGATCCGATGAATTCCTTCTTCTCGCAGTAGGCGGCGAACTCCTCGTCGCTCTTGCGGCCGAAGTACTCCGCGTGCAGAGTCCGCTCGCCCTGGTACTCCATGAGGGGGACGGCGTAACCGCAGACATCGGAGATCCGGCGGGCGCGGACCAGGATGACCGCCCGCGCCGACGGCCCGTCGGCCTCGCCGAACAGGGCGATCAGTTCGCCCCAGCGGGGATCGTCGCGGAAGACCGCCTCGCCCTCGCCGTGGATGCGCACGATGTTGGGCGGCCCGGAGAACGCGCACCACATCAGCGTGATCCGGCCGTTCTCCCGGACGTGGGCGATGGTCTCGGCGCCGCTGCCCCCGAAGTCCAGGTAGGCCAGGGTCTGGTCGTCGATGACGACGAGGGTTCCGGCGCGTCCCTTGGGGGACAGGTTGACGTGACCGTCACCCGAGAGCGGGGCGGTCGCGGTGAAGAAGACCGGCTGCTCCTCGATGAACGCGCGCAGCCGGCCGTCTATTCGTTCGTGTTGCTTTCCCATGTGATCAGTATCGGTCCGCCGCGGCCCGCCCGGCCGGGAGCCCGAGTGAGGCGCGCATCTGCCGCATGACGGGGGCGCTGAACAGGTGCGTGCACCGGTCCAGCAGGGCGCCGACCTCCGGGTCGCGGACCGGCAGGTCCGGTTGCCGGTACGGGATCCACAGGCTCCGGACGTGCTGCGCGGCGACGGCCCGCAGGGCTGCGTCCCCGTCCGTCAGCAGCTGCACGGAGGCGCGCAGTGAGTCCACCCCGCCCCGCGCGGACAGCAGCCGGTGGGCGGCCCGGCGGGTGTGCGGCGGCCGTCCGGGCGCGATGCGGGCCGTCAGCCAGTCGACGGGCAGCCGGCCCGCGGAGCCGCCGAGGCTCCGGGCGACCTCGCGGGCCACCGCGGGTGACGGGTCGTCCAGCAGCGGCCGCAGGAGCTCGATGTCCGTACTGTCCAGCAGGCGCAGCCCGCCGACGGCCGCGGCCCGTACCCGGCCGTCGGGGTGTTCCAGCAGCGCGTGCAGCAGGGGCGCGTCCTGGCGGCGGGCGCACTCGGCGAAGCCGGTCACCGCGTACGGGGTCACGCGGGCGGGGTCGGACAGCAGTTCGCGGCACAGCGGGTACGGATCGCCGCCGCCCTGGCGGACCAGCCAGCGGGCGCAGGCCCGGACCATGCCGGAGCGGTCGGTGAGGTGGCCTGCGGCCTCGGCGGTCCGGCCGGCCCCGCGCAGGGCGGTGACCCCGGCGGCGCGGACCATCGGGCCGCGCCCGCCGAGCAGGGTGTCGATCGCCTCGTCGTCCGGTCCGTCGGCGGCCAGCGCGGCGAGTGTCGCGTCCGTCCACAGCCGGCCCGCCACCGCATCCGGTTCGCGGGCCGCCAGCCGGGCCCGTTCCCGTACGCCCAGCAGCCCGGCGCCGAGGGTCAGCCGCGCCGCGAACCGGCGGGTCAGCGGGTCCGCGCTCGCGCGCAGTGCGCCGAGGAGATCGTGGTCGCTGTCCAGCGCGGCCTCGAGGCGTTCCAGCGCCCACGCGCCCTGCTCGCGCCGGCCCAGCCGCATGACGAGCGGCGTCAGCCGCAGCACGGTTGCGGCGGGGTCGTCCGCGAGTGCCGTGGCCAGGACCCGCCGGGCCTGCTCCCGGACGGCCGGCACCCAGTCCGCGCACCGGATCGCGACGAGCTCCAGCAGCGGCGCAATCGGCGCCCGGAGGGACTCCTCGCGGATCCAGCCGCTGGCGTGGCACAGGCGTACGGCCTCCGGCGTTTCGAGGGGGCTCGTGCACGACCAGGAGCGGTCCTGCCGGACCGCGTGATCGAAGGGGATCCACTCGGCCGCCGGGCTCCCCGGAGAGGGGAGCGGTGTCTCCGCGTCCGTGTCCATGTGTCCCTCCCAGTGGTGGTCGAGGCTGATCGTAGGCAATCGGGCTGCCGGCTCGCCTCCTATATATCCGCAGGTCAAGCTGGATTCGTGGAGTTCCGCAGGGATCGGCCGCGAGGTCGATTGACGAAACATACGGAGTAGTGCATAGTTATGCCTGTCGTTGAATGCACCGTAAGGAGAAACCCGTGACCGAGCGCGTCGTACTCGCCTACTCGGGCGGCCTGGACACCTCCGTCGCCATCGGCTGGATCGCCGAGGAGACGGGCGCCGAGGTCATCGCCGTTGCCGTGGACGTCGGCCAGGGCGGCGAGGACCTGGACGTCATCCGCAAGCGCGCGCTCGACTGCGGTGCGGTCGAGGCCGAGGTCGCCGACGCCTCCGACGAGTTCGCCAATGAGTACTGCCTCCCGGCGATCAAGGCGAACGCCCTCTACATGGACCGGTACCCGCTGGTCTCGGCGCTCTCCCGGCCGGCGATCGTCAAGCACCTCGTCGCCGCCGCCAAGAAGCACGGCGCCACCACCGTCGCCCACGGCTGCACGGGCAAGGGCAACGACCAGGTCCGCTTCGAGGCGGGCATCGTCGCCCTCGCCCCCGACCTCAAGTGCATCGCCCCGGTCCGCGACTACGCGATGACCCGGGACAAGGCGATCGCCTTCTGCGAGGAGAAGCAGCTCCCGATCGCGACCACCAAGAAGTCCCCGTACTCCATCGACCAGAACGTCTTCGGGCGCGCCGTCGAGACGGGCTTCCTGGAGGACATCTGGAACGCGCCGATCGAGGACATCTACGAATACACCTCGAACCCGGCCCTGCCGCGCGAGGCCGACGAGGTCGTCATCTCCTTCAAGGAGGGCGTCCCGGTCGCCATCGACGGCAAGCCCGTCAGCGTGCTGCAGGCCATCCAGCAGCTCAACGACCGCGCCGGCGCCCAGGGCATCGGCCGGATCGACATCGTCGAGGACCGTCTCGTGGGCATCAAGTCCCGCGAGGTGTACGAGGCTCCGGGTGCGATCGCGCTGATCACCGCACACCAGGAGCTGGAGAACGTCACCGTCGAGCGCGAGCTGGCCCGCTACAAGCGGCAGGTCGAGCAGCGCTGGGGCGAGATGGTCTACGACGGCCTGTGGTTCTCCCCGCTCAAGCGGGCCCTGGACGGCTTCATCAATGAGGCCAACCAGCACGTCACCGGTGACATCCGGATGACCCTGCACGGCGGCCGCGCCGTCGTCACCGGCCGGAAGTCGGACGAGTCGCTGTACGACTTCAACCTCGCGACCTACGACTCGGGCGACACCTTCGACCAGTCCAAGGCCCAGGGCTTCATCGAGATCTTCGGTCTCTCCTCGAAGATCGCGGCCCGCCGCGACCTCGCCTGACCGACCAGCAGTCCAGGCCGCCTCCCCGTTACCTCCGCGGCGGGGAGGCGGTTGCACATCCGAAGCCTTACAGGCAGTCAAAGCCATGCAGTCTTGAGGAGCAGTAGCTGTGAGCAGCAACAAGAGTGACGTCCGGCTCTGGGGCGGCCGGTTCGCCGACGGTCCCGCCGAGGCCCTCGCGAAGCTGTCCGCGTCGGTCCACTTCGACTGGCGCCTCGCGCCGTACGACATCGCGGGGTCCCGCGCCCACGCCCGCGTGCTGCACAAGGCCGGCCTGCTCACGGCCGAAGAGCTCGACCGCATGATCGCGGGGCTCGACCAGTTGGAGGCCGACGTGGCGAGCGGCTCCTTCACCGGCACGATCGCCGACGAGGACGTGCACACCGCCCTGGAGCGCGGCCTGCTGGAGCGGCTCGGCCCCGACCTCGGCGGCAAGCTCCGTGCCGGCCGGTCCCGCAACGACCAGGTGGCCACCCTCTTCCGGATGTACCTGCGCGACCACGGCCGGGTCATCGGCGGCCTGATCGCGGACCTCCAGGACGCGCTGGTCCACCTCGCCGAGACCCACCACGACGTGGCGATGCCGGGCCGGACCCACCTCCAGCACGCGCAGCCGGTGCTCTTCGCCCACCACGTCCTCGCCCACGTGCAGTCCCTGTCCCGGGACGCCGAGCGGCTGCGCCAGTGGGACACCCGGACCGCGGTCTCCCCGTACGGCTCGGGCGCCCTGGCCGGCTCCTCGCTGGGCCTGGACCCGGAGCAGGTCGCCGCCGACCTGGGCTTCGAGCGGGGCTCGGTCGGCAACTCGATCGACGGCACGGCCTCGCGCGACTTCGTCGCCGAGTTCGCCTTCATCACCGCGATGATCGGGATCAACCTGTCCCGGATCGCGGAGGAGATCATCATCTGGAACACGAAGGAGTTCTCCTTCGTGACGCTGCACGACGCCTTCTCGACCGGGTCGTCGATCATGCCGCAGAAGAAGAACCCCGACATCGCGGAGTTGGCGCGCGGCAAGTCGGGGCGCCTCATCGGCAACCTGACCGGCCTGCTCGCGACCCTCAAGGCGCTGCCCCTGGCGTACAACCGGGACCTGCAGGAGGACAAGGAGCCGGTCTTCGACTCCTGCGACACCCTCGAGGTCCTGCTGCCGGCCTTCACCGGCATGATGGCGACGCTCACGGTCAACCGGGAGCGGATGGAGGAGCTGGCCCCGGCGGGCTTCTCGCTCGCCACCGACATCGCGGAGTGGCTGGTCAAGCAGGGTGTGCCGTTCCGGGTGGCGCACGAGGTGGCCGGCGAGTGCGTCAAGGTCTGCGAGGGCGAGGGCATCGAGCTCGACCAGCTGACGGACGAACAGTTCGCCAAGATCTCGGAGCACCTGACCCCCGAGGTCCGGACCGTCCTCAACGTCAAGGGCGCCCTGGCTTCGCGCAACGGCCGCGGCGGCACCGCCCCGTCGGCGGTCGCGGTCCAGCTCACCGAGCTGAAGGCCGATCTGGTCATCCAGCATGCCTGGGCGGCCCACAAGCAGTAGCAGGTCCGCCCGGAGGGGCGGTGGGAGCCCGTCGGCCCCCACCGCCCCTCCGGCATGCCGGGTTGTCAGCAGACGATGTTGACCGAGAACGGCCGGTCGCTGTCCACGGCGGCGCTGCCCGGCTGGGACGGCGTCGCCGTGCGGATGAAGAGGGTGTTCCCGTTCACCTGTCCGACCAGGATGGACGAGCTGCCCGGCCCGGGGTCGTTCCCGCCGTTGGTGTTGATGGTGCCGAGGAGGGCGCACCCGTTGAGGCTGCCCGACGTGGTGATGTTGTAGCGGCCGATGCCGAACTTGTTGAGCCCGGTGATGCCCTGCCCGCCGAGGACCTGTCCGTTCGCGGCCACCTTCGCCCAGGCCGTGGTGACGGCCGCGGCCTGCCGGGCCTCCCTCGGCTCGGCCGACGCCGAGGACACGGCGACGACGCCACCGGCCGTCAGTGCCAGCGCAGCGGCCCCGATGACCAGCTTCCGTGATGCGTTCATGGTTCTCTCCCTGCCGAAGACGGAATACGTGCAGGTGAACCCGCCCCGGGTAAGGGCTCACTGAAGAGCAGACTCCCGGGTCAGGGGCAGGCGGGGGAAGGCTCCTGGGGCGCAGTCACTCCAAATGATCACAGTTCGCATCAGCCCGGTGAACACGGGTAGTGATGATCGAATCACTTTAGGTAGTCGCTCGGTGACGGTGTGGCCCATGCGGCCAGAGTGTCGAAGTCCGCGCGGACCAGCCCGATCTGTTCGTCGATGCGCATCAGCAGGGTCTGCGCCGGGTGGCGCTGGTCGACGTACTCGCGGTCCATGGCCGTGATGTCGTCGTCGATCCACGCGAAGGGCCGCTCGCCCGCGTACTCGAGGATGTACTGGGTCTTCCAGAAGGTGCCGCGCGGCGCCCGGCCGTGCATCGCCGGCCAGTCGATGAAGGGCAGTCTGGGCAGCCCCAGGTGCGGCCCTATCCAGTCGTTCGCCTCGTCCTTCCATGTGGTGGCCCAGACCAGCTCATAGGCATCCGCGAGGGCGAGCAGCTCCGCGCCGTGGTCGTGATTCAGCCAGACCCGCAGCGGCCTGGCCTGCTCCGCCTCGGTCCATCCCGTCGGGCGCATCCGGTGGGTGCTGTACCCCTCGGGGCGGCGCTGGGCCTTGGCCGCGTAGGGGTTCAGCGGGCCGTCGACGTCGATCAGCAGCAGTGGTTTCATCTCGGCAGGATTCCGTTCCGGCGGCCCTCGGGCAGCTCATTTTCGCTTGGAATGAGACATGGACGTCTCATTCGGGGTATGCTTGTCTCATGGCCATGGATCGTGACCAGGTGCTCCGCGATGCGGCCGCCCTGCTTTCCCGCAAGTCGACCGCCACGATGGACGAGGTCGCCCGCGCCGCCGGCATCGGGCGCGCGACCCTCCACCGGCACTTCGCCGGACGCGACGCCCTCGTACGGGCACTCGAAGAACTCGGCATCCGGGAGTTCGAGGTGGCGTTCGACAACGCCCGTCTCGACGAGGGCACGGCGGTGGAGGCGCTGAAGCGACTCGTCGCCGAGGCCGAGCCCAATGCCCAGCTGCTGGCCTTCCTCGTCACCGAGAACCAGCTGTTCGAGGGCGACGAGGTCAACGAGGGATGGGCCCGGCTCGACGCCCGCGTCGGCGCGCTCTTCCGGCGCGGCCAGGAAGAGGGCGACATCCGGATCGACCTGACCCCGGCATGGCTCACCGAGGCCCTCTACGGCCTCGTCGGCACCTGCGCCTGGGCCGTGATGGACGGCCGGGTCGCCGCCAAGGACTTCCAGTACATGATCATCGAGCTGTTGCTCGGTGGCGCACGACGGAGTGTGGAGAAATGAGCGCGACCCAGCAGCTGAAGAGCCCGATCGGGACGGAGGCCAAGAGCCGCGGCCGCTGGCTCGCCCTGGGCGTGCTGGTGCTCGCCGTGCTGCTGGTCGCCGTCGACGCCACCGTCCTCGGCCTCGCCACCCCCGCACTCTCCGAGGACCTCAAGCCGTCCGGCACCCAGCTGCTCTGGATCGGCGACATCTACTCCTTCGTCATCGCCGGACTCCTGGTCTCCATGGGCAGCCTCGGCGACCGAATAGGCCGCAAGAAGCTCCTGCTCACCGGCGCCGCCGCGTTCGGTGCCGTGTCCGTGCTCAACGCCTACGCGACCAGCCCCGAGATGATGATCGTCGCACGGGCCCTGCTGGGCGTGGCCGGTGCGACCCTGATGCCGTCCACCCTCGCGCTGATCCGCAACATCTTCCACGACCCGAAGGAGCGCAGCCTCGCGATCGGCATCTGGGGCGCCACCGCCTCGGCCGGCGCGGCCGTCGGCCCGGTCGTCGGCGGAGCGCTGCTCCAGCACTTCTGGTGGGGCTCGGTCTTCCTGATCAACCTCCCTGTGATGATCGCCCTGGTCGTGGTCGGAATCAAGCTCCTTCCCGAATCCAGGAACCCGGTCGCCGGTCCCTGGGACCTCGTCAGCGTCGGTCTCTCCCTCATCGGCGTGATCAGCGTGGTCTACGCCGTCAAGGAAGTCGCCACGCACGGCATCACCTGGGAGGTCGCGGCCACCGCGACGCTCGGCGTCGGCGCGCTGTACGCCTTCGTACGCCGCCAGTTCAGCCTGCCGTCCCCGCTGCTCGACATGCGCCTCTTCAAGCACCGCGGCTTCTCCGGCGCGGTCCTCGCCGACCTGCTGACCGTCTTCGGCCTCTCCGGACTGGTTTTTTTCCTCTCCCAGTTCCTGCAGCTCGTCCAGGGCCGCGACCCGCTGGAGGCGGGGCTCGCCGAACTGCCCGCCGCCATTGGCGCGGTGGTCACCGGCCTGATCGCCGGCCGGTACGCCCGCCGGTACTCGGTACGGTCCATCGTGGCCGGCGGCCTCGGCGCCATCGGCCTGGCCCTCGCCGTCCTGACGGTGATCCACAAGGAGAGCGGCTACCCGCTGCTCGGCGCCGCCCTGCTCGTCGTCGGCCTCGGCGCCGGCTTCTCCTTCACCGTCACCGCCGACGTCATCCTCTCCAGCGTGCCCAAGGAGCAGGCCGGTTCGGCCTCCGCCGTCTCCGAGACGGCGTACGAACTCGGTGCCGCCCTCGGCATCGCCCTGCTCGGCTCCATCGTCACCGGCGTCTACCAGAGCTTCACCGCCCCGGCCTCGGTCGCGGGCCCGGTGGCCGACGCCGCGCACGAATCCCTCGGCGGGGCCGTCGAGGCCGCCAAGGCCCTCGACCCGCACACCGCCCAGGTGATGGTCGGCGCCGCCCAGGACGCCTTCGTGGACGGGCTGCGGCTCGCTTCCGGCGTCGGCGCGGCCGTGCTGCTGGCCACCGCCGTGGCCGCCTGGTTCCTGCTGAAGGGCCAGCGGCTCCAGGAGGGCGTCGAGCACTGAGATCTCGCTGAAGGGGTGGTGTTCCAGCCAGAGTTGACAGTTCGCAGAACTGCGGGACACCATCCCCGCGATGGAGATCAACGATCTTACCCCGGCGGAACGCCGCGTCTGGGAGGCCTTCCCGCGCGGCGACGGGGTCGACTTCCGCGCCGCCCCCGAGGACAGCTCCGTCGACGGAGCCGACTGGGGGCCCGAGCGCACCCTGCGGGCCGAGGTGCTGCGGGCCATCCTGCTGGGAGCCTGCCCCACCGTGCAGGGCCGGATCCCCGGACTCAAGGTCAAGGGCGCGAAGATCGTGGGCAAGCTCGACCTGCGCTACGCCGTCATCGACCACCCCATCCGGCTGCGCGACTGCTGGTTCGAGCGCAAGCCCCTGATCTACGGGGCCCAGCTGCGCGCCCTGGTCCTCGGCTACTCCACGCTCCCCGGCCTGACCGCCTCCACGGTGCGCGTCGAGGTGGTCCTGCGGCTCTCCTGCTGCCGGATCGCCGGCCCCGTGCGGCTGCAGGGCGCCAAAATAGCCGGCGGGCTCTTCCTCCAGGGGGCCGTGATCGGCCCCACGAGCGGCGAGGAGGCGGACGAGCCGCCGCTCCAGCTCAACCACGTCGAGGTCGACACCGACATCATCGCGAACGACCTGACCGTGCACGGCCAGCTCCGCCTCAACGGCGCCACCGTAGGCGGCCAGGTCCAGCTCGACCGTGCCCGGCTGCTCGCCCCCGGCGGGATCGCCCTGCACGCCGAGAACCTGACCGTCGGCACCGACCTGCGCGCGCACCGGATGAAGGCCCGCGGCATGGTCAACCTCACCGGCTCCCGCATACCCGGGCAGGCCAACCTCACCCGCGCCGACCTGGCCAACCCGGACGGGACCGCCCTGCGCGCCTCCAGCTGCGCCATTGGCGAGATGTGGCTGCGCCGGTGCGACACGGTCCGGGGCGACGTGAACCTGCGCCGGTCCACCATCGACCTGCTGCACATCGATCCGGAGGCCTGGCCCGAGCGGATCGCCATCGACGGCCTGACCTACCGCGCCCTCGCCCCGCATCTGCCCGCCGAGCAGCGGCTGCCCGCCCTGGAGCGGGAGGAGTCCGGCTACCTCCCGTACGCCTACGAGCAGCTGGCATCGGCCTACCGTACGGCGGGCGACGAGGCGGGCGCCCGGACCGTCCAGCTCGCGAAGCTGCGCAGGCACCGCCACACGCTGCCCCGGGCCGCCCGGGTGTGGGGACTGCTGCAGGACGGGACCGTCGGCTACGGCTTCCGGCCCCTGCGCGCGGCGGGATGGCTGCTGGCCTTACTGATGACCGGGTCGGTCGCGTACGGGATCGACCCGCCGCGCGCGCTGAAGGCGGGGGAGGCACCTGACTTCAACGCGGTGTTCTACACGATCGACCTGCTCGTGCCGATCGTCAGTTTCGGCCAGGAAGCGGCCTTCGCGCCGGGCGGCCTGCACCAGTGGCTCTCGTACCTGCTGATCGTAACCGGCTGGATCCTCGCCACCACCACGGCGGCGGGCGTCAGCCGGTCACTCCAGCGTCAGTAGCGGGGCTGGGCTACGCGGCCTTGGCCTTGGTGGCGTACATGTCGACGTACTCCTGGCCCGAAAGACGCATCACCTCGGCCATCACCGAGTCGGTGACGGCGCGCAGGACGTAGCGGTCGCGGTCCATGCCCTCGTAGCGGGAGAACTCCATCGGCTCGCCGAAGCGGACGGTGACGCGGCCCGGACGCGGCATGCCGGCGCCGCCGGGCTGGAGCTTGTCGGTGCCGATCATCGCGAACGGGACCACGGGGGCGCCGGTCATCAGGGTCAGGCGGGCGATGCCGGTGCGGCCCCGGTAGAGACGGCCGTCGGGGGAGCGGGTGCCCTCGGGGTAGATCCCGAAGATCTTGCCCTCTTCGAGGATGCGGCGACCGGTCATCAGGGCCGCGACACCGCCGTTCGCACCGTCACGGTCGACGGGGATCATGCCGGAGCCGGTGAAGAACCAGGCCATGGCGCGGCCCTTGATCCCCTTGCCGGTGACGTACTCGTCCTTGCCGATGAAGTGGACCGTACGGTCGCACACCAGCGGCAGGATCATGGAGTCGATGAAGGTCAGGTGGTTGCCCGCGAGGATCACCGGCCCCGTGCCGGGGATGTTCTCGATGCCCTCCACGCGGGTACGGAACATCATGCGCATGACCGGTCCGACAGTGGCTTTGATGAGCTTCGTACGGAACAACGTGGGGCCCTCCGGCATCGAAAAGCGGTTCGCGCACCGACCTGGCGGCGGTAGCGCAGGTGAGGACGATACTCGCGGGTCGGCTTCCTGCGCACATCGGGTTCACGTGTCGGATACGCATTGTTGACGCTTGTTTGCGCCAAGTTCCCCGGATGTGCCGTTGTCGCACCCTCCTGAGTCACCCCCCTTTGCCTACCATCGGCACGCCGATCGCGGGCCGCGACACGGCGTTCACGACGAGGAGTGGCACTCATGACACAGGGTGGGGCAGCGCGGCGCACGGTCCTGGGAGCGGCCGTCCTGGCGGCGGGGACCGGCATCACCGGACTCACGGCGGGACCCGCCTCCGCCGCGGGTGACGCGCAGGGCGGCGGGCACGGCGACGGGGGCCACCGGGACCTCCCGTACCCGACCGTCATCGGCCATCGCGGAGCCAGCGGCTACCGGCCGGAGCACACGATCGGCTCGTATCAGCTCGCCCTCGACCTGGGTGCCGACGTCGTCGAGCAGGACCTGGTCCCGACCAGGGACGGCCGGCTGGTCTGCCGCCACGAGAACGAGATCGGCGGGACCACCGACGTCGCCGAGCATCCCGAGTTCGCCTCCCGGCGCACCACCAAGTCCGTCGACGGCGTCTCGGTCACCGGCTGGTTCACCGAGGACTTCACCCTGGCCGAGCTGAAGACCCTGCGCGCGAAGGAACGTATCCCCGCCGTCCGCCAGCGCAACACGCTCTACGACGGCCAGTGGGCCGTTCCCACCTTCGAAGAGGTGCTGCGCTGGGCCGACCAGGAGGGCAGGCGTCGCGGCAGGCGCGTGTGGCTGCACGTCGAGACCAAGCACCCCAGCTACTTCCGCAGCCTCGGCCTCGGCCTGGAGGAGCCCCTCGCCAAGCTGCTGCGCCGCTACGGGCGCGACGGCCGAGGCGCCGCCGTCTTCCTCCAGTCCTTCGAGCCCTCCAGCATCCAGCGCCTGTCCCGGCTGGTCTCCGCGCCCCGCGTGGTCCTGCTCTCGGCGGCCGGCACCCGCCCCTGGGACTTCGAACTGGCCAAGGACCCGCGCACGGTCGCGGACCTGGTCAAGCCCGAGGGCCTGAAATGGATCGCAGGCTTCGCCCAGGGCATCGGCCCGACCATGGACCTGATCCTGCCGCGGGACGCGGACGGCCGGCTCGGCGCGCCGACCACCCTGGTGAAGGACGCCCACGCCCGCGGCCTGCTGCTGCACCCCTACACCGCGCGCAACGAGAACAGCTTCCTGCCGGCCGAGTACCGCAAGGGCACCGACCCGGCCGCGTACGGGGACGCCCTTGCCGCCTTCCGTACCTACTTCGAACAGGGCATCGACGGGATCTTCACCGACAACCCGGACACGGGACTGCTCGCGGCCGAGGCGTTCCGGCCGGGCCGACGCCCCGTCAACCGCTGAGCGCCGCTTCCCGTACGAGTGGGCCGGGCCCGGCACGGAAACCGCCCGGCCCGGCCCGCTCGTCCCGCCCGGCATGGACCTGTTGAAGGCTGATTACCTCGACAAGCTCGGCCCGCTGCTCTCCGCCGAGGCGGCCGCGGAGGCTCCGGGGACCGGAGTGGACGCGGCCGACCTGGAACAAGCCGTCTGGGTCAGGCTGCTGGAGAGCGGCCGCCTCGCTCCCGATCCGGCCGAGCCCGCGGAACCGGCGCGGTGGCTGCGCCGGGCGGTCCGCGCGGAGGCGCGCCTCGCCCGGCGCCGGGCGAGGCGGGAGATCCCGTACGACTCCCGCCGTCATTCCGCGGACGGCAGCCGCCGGCACGCGGTGGACGGGGGCCCGCCGGCCGGCGGCGGGACCGCCGGGGCCGAACCGGAGGACGCCCTCATGCACGGCGAGGACAACCGCGCACTCCGATCGGCGGTCGCCCGGTTGCCCGGACGCTGTCCCGAGCTGATGAAGGCACTTCTTTCGCCCAGAGACCTCACCTACCGTGAAATCGCAGGAGAGTTGGGTATCTCACAAGGAAGTTTGGGGCCCGTCCGTTCCCGTTGCCTGGGATGTCTGCGCAGAATGCTGGCTGCAGAGGTTGCGGCTCCTGGCCTGCGGGGAAAGGAGCGGTAGACCATCGGGCTACCAGGTGAGCTGGAGGCATGCGCACATGGGCATGAGCGTGACCATTTCGGCGGCGGCTGCCGAGGATGCTGAGCAGATCTTCAAACTGCAGTACCTGGCCTTCCAGCGTGAGGCCGAGCTGTACGGCAACTACCTCATCCAGCCGCTCACCCAGTCCCTGGACTCCCTGAAGGGGGAGCTGGCGACGGACACCGTCCTGGTGGCCCGGCTCGGCGACGAGATCGTCGGGACGGTGCGCGGCAACGTCGACGAGGACGGCACCGGCAAGATCGCCAAGCTCTGTGTGCACCCGCGTCTTCAGGGTCACGGTCTCGGGGCGCGCCTGCTGCGCGCGGTCGAGGTGGCGCTGGCGAGCCCCGGCACCACCACCCGCTTCCGCCTGCACACCGGGCACAAGAGCGAGTCGAACCTTCGCCTCTACCGCAAGGCCGGTTACGTCAAGGTCGGCGGCCGCACCGCCTCCGACGGCGTCCAGCTGGTGATCCTGGAGAAGGAAGCCAAGGACCCGACCGACTTCACGGTCAGCGCCTAGACACCTCCTGGCGCCCAGTACGCCGTCCCCTTCACCGAGGGGACGGGTCAGGACGGGCCGGGGCTGGTCAGCGCTTGCGCAGCCAGAGCATCCCGGTGATCGGCAGGATCACCGGGATGAACAGGTAGCCCATCCCGAACTGGGACCACACGGTGGTGTCGGGGAAGGACTCGGGCCGCAGCACGGTCCAGGTCCCCACCGCCAGCACACCGGCCAGCTCGGCGCCGCAGCAGAACAGCGCCGCCCTGCGGGCCCTCTCCCCGCCGCGCACCAGCGAGTACGTGATGAACGCGTAGGCCAGCGCGGCCACGGCGGACAGGGAGTAGGCCAGCGGCGCCCGGCCGAACTCGGTGGAGATCTGGAACGCCGAGCGGGAGACCGCGCCGACCACCATCACCCCGTACAGCCACACCAGCAGCAGCCCGGGCCCGGAGACCAGCCTCTTGCGCCCGGCGGCAGTGCCGGTCGTCGTGTCAGCGTCAGGCACCGGTGGTTCCCCAGATGTCGTAGAGCCGTACTTCGAGGACGGCGAGCACGACCGCACCGGCGGCCACCGTGATCGATCCCCACTTGGTCCGCTCGGTCAGCGAGAGCATCCCGGCGGCCGGGACCGCGGCGAACGCGCCCAGCAGGTAGGCCACGAAGATCACCGTGCCCTCGTCGGGCTTCTCGCCCCGGGCCAGCATGACCAGGCCGATCACCAGCTGCGCCAGCACCAGCACGGTCACGACGGCCATGCCGATGAAGTGCCAGTCCTTGGTCGGCTGGTCCCGCCATGCGGCGTGGCCGCACCAGGCGGCGAGGGCGAGTGCGGCCACGCCGATGGCGACCGTCAGGGCGTCGAGCATGCAGCGAGGGTATTACGGGCCGAAAGACCCGATGCGCGCACCCCTCTTTCCCGGAACCCCGTGAGCCGCGAGCGTGCCCGCCGGGGGCCGTGGTCTTGACCACAGCGGGCCCGGATGCCGCACTGCAGACCGAGGTCGCAGTAGGGGCACCGCAACCCCTGTCCGTGCAGGTCAGCAGCGGCGCAGCCACCATGGGACGCAGGGCCCGCAGTGACCGGAGTCGTCCGGTATGTGGTCAGAATCCGTCCGCTATCCGGACGTCATTGATCGGTCACGGGATGCGTCTGGTTTACTGGGGCCCATGACCACGACGAGCAGCCGCACCCTTGCGACCGAGGCGACGAAGACGCCCGGTGCTCGCTGTATGTGTCGAATGTGCGCCTTCTGAGGGCCCCTTCCTGAGCCTCGCGCCCCGAAGCGAGACCAGCCGCGCCACGACGTCACCAGCTGATGAACAGCACGGCTGACTCATGCCCCGCGCACGTGTCGATGCCATCGTTTTCTGACGGTTCGTCCCGTATCGCGTCCCCAGAATGTTTGCCCCGTGCCCGGCACTCCGCTGCGCCGTGCACTCGACAGCGACGGAAATCCTGTGATCACCACATCGGGCCTCACGAAGGTCTACCAGTCCCGTGGCCGCGAGGTCACCGCCCTGGACGGCGTCGATCTCCATGTCCGTGAGGGCGAGGTATACGGAGTCATCGGCCAGAGCGGCGCCGGCAAGTCCTCGCTGATCCGCTGCGTGAACCTGCTGGAGCGTCCCACCACCGGCACGGTGACCGTCGACGGCGTCGACCTCACCGCCCTCGCCGGCCGCGGCCGCCGCGCGGGCAAGGAGCTCCGCGAGGCCCGCAGCCGCATCGGCATGGTCTTCCAGCACTTCAACCTGCTGTCCTCGCGCACCGTCCAGGCCAACGTCGAACTGCCCCTGGAGATCCTCGGCGTCTCCGGCCGCGAGCGCTCCCGCAAGGCCCTCGAACTCCTCGACCTCGTCGGCCTCGCCGACAAGGCCAAGGCCTACCCCACCCAGCTCTCCGGCGGCCAGAAGCAGCGCGTCGGCATCGCCCGCGCCCTGGCCGGCGACCCCAAGGTGCTGCTCTCCGACGAGGCCACCAGCGCCCTGGACCCCGAGACCACCCGCTCCATCCTGGGGCTGCTGCGCGACCTCAACCAGCAGCTCGGCCTCACCGTGCTGCTCATCACCCACGAGATGGACGTGGTCAAGTCCGTCTGCGACTCGGCCGCACTGATGAAGAACGGCCGGATCATCGAGTCCGGCACCGTCGCCGAACTCCTCGCCACCCCCGGCTCCGAGCTCGCCGGCGAACTCTTCCCGGTCACCGGCACCGCCACCGGACCCGACCGCACGGTCGTCGACGTCACCTTCCACGGCGAATCCGCCGTCCGGCCGGTCATCTCGCAGCTCTCGCGCACGTACAACATCGACATCTCGATCCTCGGCGCCGCGATGGACACCGTCGCGGGCCGGCAGATCGGCCGGATGCGCATCGAACTGCCCGGTGGCTACGAGGACAACGTCGTGCCGGTCGGCTTCCTGCGCGAGCAGGGCCTCCAGGTCGACATCGTCGAGGGCGCCGCAGACGGCGACGCCGACACCGAATTCGCCGTGCTGGTCAAGGATGGTGCCAAGTGACCTGGTCCGAAATGCAGCCCCTGCTCAGCCAGGGCACCTACGACACCCTCTACATGGTGCTGTGGTCCACCCTGGTGACCGTGCTCGGCGGCCTGCCCATCGGCATCCTGCTGGTCCTCACCGACAAGGGCGGCCTGCTGCAGAACCAGCCGCTCAACAAGGTGCTCGGCGTGATCGTGAACATAGGCCGCTCGCTGCCGTTCATCATCCTGCTGATCTTCCTGATCCCGGTCACCACCGCGGTCGTCGGCACCTTCATCGGCCCCACCGCCATGATCGTCCCGCTGGCCATCGGCGCCGTCCCCTTCTTCGCCCGGCTCGTCGAGACGGCCGTCCGGGAGGTGGACCACGGCCTGATCGAAGCCGTCGAGTCCATGGGCGGCGGCATCCCCACCCTGGTCGGCAAGGTGCTCCTCCCGCAGGCTCTGCCCTCGCTGGTCGCCGGTGTCACCACCACCGTCATCACCCTCGTCGGCTACTCCGCCATGGCGGGCGCCGTCGGCGGCGAGGGACTCGGATCCAAGGCCATCACCTACGGCTTCCAGCGCTTCGAGACCGGCTTCATGATCGCCACCGTGGTGGTCCTGATCCTCCTCGTCACGGTCATCCAGCTGCTCGGCGACGGCGTGGTCCGGCTCCTCGCCCGCCGCGGCAGGACCGCCTGAAAAGACTTTCCCCTCCCCTCACAGAGCCCGCACTTGTCGTGCTTGGGCCACCACCAGCAAGTCATCGGTACTTGTTCAGCAAGAAAGGCACTCTTCGTGCGTAAGAACATCAAGCTCACCGCCCTCGCCGCCTCGGCCACCGCGCTCGCCCTCGGCCTCACCGCCTGCGGCAGCTCCTCGGACCCGACCTCGGCCAAGAGCGACGGCGGCAAGACCGACGAGAGCAAGCCCCTCGTCATAGCGGCCTCCCCGAGCCCGCACGCCGACATCCTGAACTTCGTCAAGGACAAGCTCGCGGCCAAGGAAGGCCTCAAGCTGGAGGTCAAGGAGTTCACGGACTACGTCCTGCCGAACACCGCCACCGAGCAGGGCCAGGTCGCGGGCAACTACTTCCAGCACAAGCCGTACCTCGACGACTTCAACAAGAAGAACAACACGCACGTCGTGCCCGTCGTGAACGTGCACCTGGAGCCCCTCGGCCTCTACTCCAAGAAGATCAAGGCCATCGGTGACATCAAGGCCGGCCAGACCATCGCCGTCCCCAACGACACCACCAACGAGGGCCGCGCGCTCCAGCTGCTGGCCGCGAACAACCTGATCACCCTCAAGGAGGGTGTCGGCACCAGCGCCAAGCTGTCCGACATCACCGACAAGAAGGGCCTGGAGTTCAAGGAGCTGGAGGCCGCCACGGTCCCGCGCGCCCTGAACGACGTGGACGCCGCGATCATCAACGGCAACTACGCCATCGAGGCCGGCCTGTCGCCCGCCAAGGACGCCCTGATCCTGGAGAAGGCCGAGGGCAACCCCTACGCCAACTTCCTCGCGGTCAAGGACGGCAGCCAGAACGACCCGCGGGTCCAGAAGCTGGCCAAGCTCCTGAACTCCGACGAGGTCAAGAAGTTCATCGAGGAGAAGTACCAGGGCTCGGTCACCCCGGCCTTCGGGACCCCCGCCTCCTGAACCGGTTCCTCCTGAACGGCCTTTCACGACCGGTTCCCCCCGGACCGGTCATGAATCTCGGCCCCGCACGCCCCTGACGGCGCGCGGGGCCGAACTCTGCCCGCTTCCGGGCAACCCGGCCCTGCACATCACCCGGTCGATGCTGCATGCTGTGGCCTACGACCCGCACGCACGGTCCCGCACGAACGGTCCCGCACCGCGGTCGCATCGCAACACGGTCGCACCACGGTCTCAGGCATGGAGCTGCGCATGACTACCACCTTCCCGGACGTCACCATCAGCACGGACCGGCTGGTGCTGCGCCCCTTCGAGGAAGAGGACGTCACCGCGCTCACCGAGATGATGAACGACGAACAGGTCACGGCCTGGACCAGCGCGCCCCACCCCTACACCCACGCCGACGCGCACGCCTGGACCACCCGGCACTCCCACGCGGAACGCACCGAGGGCCGCGGCATCGTCTTCGCCGTCACCGAATTCCTCACCCAGCGCCTCGTCGGCATCGTGCACCTGCGGAACACCAACTGGCACACCCGCGCCACCGAGGTCCGCTACGTCACCGCCCCCTGGGCCCGCGGCGAGGGCTACGCCAGCGAATCCGTCCTGGCCGTCGCCGGGTGGCTCTTCCGCGACCGGGGGTTCGAGCGCCTCGAACTGCGCACCGCCGCGGACAACACCGCCTCGCAGCAGGTGGCCCAGAAGATCGGCTGCATCAGTGAGGGCGTCCTGCGCAACGCGTGGATAGTACGGACGCAGACGCCCGACGGCGGCTGGGCCGACACCCGCACCGACCTCATCGTCTGGAGCCTCGTCCCCGAGGACCTCGACGAGGGCGACGGCTACGACGGTTACGACAGCTTCGACAGCTACGACGGATACGCCCGCAACAGCGCCTTTCCGCAGCGGGAGGGCGCGAACGGCCACCCCGTCGGCGCCGACTGGAAGTGAACCGATGACCGGGTAGTCTCACCGTGCCCGCCGCCCGCTGCAGCTTTCGCCCTCCCCAGCCACCGCTGGGAGGTGCCCCTGCCACACCAGGAGACTGACGACGATGGCCGACCGGGTCACGGTGATCGGCTGGGACGGTTCCCCCTTGACCGCGGGCGCCCGGTCCGCGCTCTCCGCAGCCACCCTCGTGGCCGGCGCCGCCCACCACCTCGACCTCCCCGAAGTGCCGCCCACCGCCGAGCGCATCCGCCTCGGCAGCCTCGGTCTCGCCGCGCGCCGCATCGCCGGCCACCGCGGCACGGCGGTGGTCCTGGCCGACGGGGACCCCGGCTTCTTCGGCGTCGTACGCACCCTGCGCGCCCCGGAGCACGGCCTGGAGGTCGAGGTCGTCCCCGCCGTGTCCTCCGTGGCCGCCGCCTTCGCCCGCGCCGGAATGCCCTGGGACGACGCCCAGGTCGTCGTGGCCCACCCGCGCACCCTGCGCCGCGCCGTCAACGTCTGCCGCGCCCACGCCAAGGTCGCCGTCCTCACCTCGCCCGGCGCCGGACCCGCCGAACTGGCCCTGCTCCTCGACGGAGTTCACCGCACCTTCGTGGTCTGCGAGGAACTCGGCACGGACCGGGAGCAGGTGAGCGTCCTCACCTCCGACAAGGCCGCCGACCACAGCTGGCGCGACCCGAACGTCGTCATCGTCATCGGGGGCGGGGGACCGGCACCCGACGACGCGGGCTGGCTCCTCGGCCGGAGCGCCGCCCAGTCGGCCGACCGAGGCTGGGCCAGGCCCCAGCCCGGCGCCGGCGAGGGCGAGTCCGCACAGCTCCGCGCGGCCCAGCTCGCCCGCCTCGGCCCGCGCACCGGCGACCTCGTCTGGGACATCGGCGTCGGATCCGGCGGCGTGGCCGTGGACGCGGCCGCCCTCGGCGCCGCCGTCATCGCGGTGGACACCGACCCGGTCGCCTGCGACCGGGTAAGTGCCGCCGCCCGCAGGCGGGGAGTGCAGCTCCAGGTCGTCGCCGGGCGCGCACCGCACGTACTGGAGAACCTGCCCGAGCCCGATGTCGTCCGCGTCGGCGGTGGCGGCGCCGCCGTCGTCGCGGCCGTCGCCGAACGCCGCCCCGAACGGATCGTCAGCCACGCCTCCACCCGCGACGAGGCCGAGGCGATCGGCAGGGCACTCACCGAACACGGTTACGCCGTCGAGTGCGCGCTGCTGCAGTCCGTCGCCCTGGACCCCCGGACCTGGGCCGAACAGGACCGTTCCGTGGTGTTCCTCCTGGCAGCGGAACGCCCCGTCACGCGTTGACACGAGGGCCGGGGTAGGCTGGCCGATCGTCGTACTGCCCCGGACGATTCGGGCATCGCGGCACCGCCTGGACGCGCGACGTGGCGCAGTCCACAGAGGACCGTGACGGTTATGGCCGCCACGATCGCCGACGGGCGCGACAATGCTTACTGGTTGTCGTGCAGGCGCATGCGAGACGAGTTCGTCGCACCGCAACCCCGCAGGCAAAACCGCTCGGCGGCCTCGTGGGCGACCGGGCGATCGAAGAGGCAACACCGATGGGCGAGGGGTAAGCATGACTGACACCGGCCAGGTCCCGGGCGAGGGTCTCCCGGACAACGCGGGCATGGTGGATCAGCAGGGCGTCCCCGCTCCGGTCCAGATCCCGGCACCGATCCCCGCTGGCTACGCCTTCCAGGACCTCATGGACAACCCGGCCGAGCCGGAGGACGAGGAACTGCTGCTGATGCCGAGCGGCCAGGGCGCGTGGAGCGACCCGCAGGTCGTCCCGCCGGTCCCCGCCTTCCCGGTCCCGCCCCAGCCCGGCGAACCGCAGATGTACACGGACCCCTCCTACGCCGCCGAGTCCGCGTACCCCGAAGCCCCGGCCGGATACCCCGAGCCCGCCGCGTACAACGAATTCCCCCCGCCCGTGTTCCCCGACGGCGGCTACAGCGCGGGCGCGCACGAGACGGGCGGCCGTGACTCCGGCGCGCTCGACCTCGGCGGCCTCGTCGTCCCGCCCCCGGCGGCGCCCGTCGCCCCGGTGGCCGCCGCGGCCCCCCTCCGGCGCCCGCTGCACATGGGCCCGCCCCTGCCCGAGGCCAACGGCGGAGTCGTACGGTCCCTCGCGGACCGCGGCCCGGCCGCGGCGCCCGCACAGCCCGCCCCCATGGCCGCCGTGAGCACCCCGGCGGCACCCACCCCGATCCGCCAGGCCGGGCCCCCGACCACGGGCCCCGAGTACCTGGACATCCCGCGCGCCGAGACCGCCCAGCCGGGCGAGATCCCGCCGCAGGCCGGGGATCCGTGGGCGCCGGAGCCCGCGGCAGCGCCCGAGCCGGTGGCGGAGCCCGTCGAGGCTCCCGCCGAGGCCGCGGCGCAGCCCGTGGAGCCGGAGCCGGTCCAGGCACCGGCGGACACGGCGATCCCGGCCGAGCCGGTCGTGGCCGTCGTGGCCGAGCCGGTCCAGCCCGAGCCCGCCGCGGCCGAGCCGCAGCCGGAGCCGGTCGCCGTCGAGCAGGGCGCCGTCGAGCCGGTGGCCGTGGAGCCCGAGCTGCAGCCCGAGTCCGCGCCTGAGCCGGTCGCCCCCGTCGAGCCGGTCGTGGCCGTCGCGGCCGAGCCGGTCCAGCCCGAGCCCGCCGCGGCCGAGCCGGAGCCGCAGCCGGCGGTGGCCGAGCCGGTGGCCGTGGAGCCCCAGCCCCAGTCGCAGCCCGAGCCGGTGCTCGTGGTCCCGGCCGCCGTGGCCGAGCCGGCGCAGCCGGAGGCCGACCGGGCGCAGCAGCCCGAGGCCGCGGCCGAGCCGGTCGAGGAGCAGCCCGAGCCGGTGCTCGCCGCCCCGGCCGTCGTCGCCGTGCCGGTCCGGCCGCAGACCGTCCGGCCCGAGCCGGAGCCGGAGCACGTCGAGATCCACCCCGCGCCCGCCCCGGAGCCGGTCCGGGCGGAGCAGTCCGAGGCACAGCCGGAGGCCGAGCCCGCCGCCGAGACCGAGGCCGAGCCCGCGGTGGACGCCCCCGCCGCGGGCGAGGCGGCGCCCGGCTACGCCGACGCCGAGCGCGAAGCCGTCCTGCGCGTCATGCGCGAGCGCCGTGACATCCGCAAGGGCTTCCGTACCGACCCGATCCCGCACGAGGTGCTGCTCCGCGTCCTGGAAGCGGCCCACACCGCACCCAGCGTCGGTCACTCGCAGCCCTGGGACTTCGTCGTCATCCGCTCCGCCGAGACCCGCCGGACGATGCACGAGCTCGCCCAGCGCCAGCGCGAGGCCTACGCCAAGTCGCTGCCCAAGGGCCGGGCGAAGCAGTTCAAGGAACTCAAGATCGAGGCCATCCTCGACACCCCGGTGAACATCGTCGTCACCGCCGACCCCACCCGGGGCGGGCGCCACACCCTCGGCCGGCACACCCAGCCGCAGATGGCCCCGTACTCCTCCGCCCTCGCCGTCGAGAACCTCTGGCTCGCCGCGCGCGCCGAAGGCCTCGGCGTCGGCTGGGTCAGCTTCTTCGACGAGCGCGAGATGGTCCGCGAGCTCGGCCTTCCCGAGCACCTCGAAGTCGTCGCGTACCTCTGCGTCGGCTACGTCGACGAGTTCCCCGAGGAGCCCGAGCTGGCCCAGGCCGGCTGGTCGCAGCGCCGCCCGCTCTCCTGGGTGGTCCACGAGGAGACCTACGGCCGCCGCGCCCTGCCCGGCGAGGAGCCGCACGATCTCCTCTCGGAGACGGTCGCCAGCATCCGCCCGCTCGACGCGAAGGCGCTCGGCGAGGCCTGGGAGCGGCAGAAGCGCATGACCAAGCCCGCCGGGGCCCTGGGCATGCTGGAGATCATCTCCGCCCAGCTCAGCGGTCTCTCCCGGGTCTGCCCGCCGCCGATCCCGGAGCCGGCAGCGGTCGCGATCTTCGCCGGTGACCACGGCGTGCACGCCCAGGGCGTCACCCCGTGGCCCCAGGAGGTCACCACCCAGATGGTGGCCAACTTCCTGGGCGGCGGAGCGGTCTGCAACGCCTTCGCCAACCAGGTCGGAGCCGAGGTCTGCGTGATCGACGTGGGCGTCGCGGGCGACCTCCCGGCCACCCCGGGCCTGCTCCCGCGCAAGGTCCGCCCGGGCACCGCCGACCTCTCCACCGGCCCCGCCATGACCCGTGAGGAAGCGATCGCGGCCATCGAGGTCGGCATCGAGACGGCCCGCGACCTGGTCGCAGCCGGCAACAAGGCCCTGCTGACCGGCGAGATGGGCATCGCGAACACCACCGTGTCCGCGGCCCTGATCTCGGTCTTCACCGGCGTGGACGCGGCCGAGGTCACCGGCCGGGGCACGGGCATCAACGACGAGACGCACGCCCGCAAGGTCGAGGTCGTCCGCCGCGCCCTGGAGCTCCACCAGCCGGACCCGGCGGACCCGGTCGGCGTCCTCGCCGCGATCGGCGGCCTGGAGCACGCGGCGATCGTGGGCCTCATCCTCGGCAGCGCGTCCCTGCGCACCCCGGTCATCCTGGACGGCGTCAGCGCCGGCGCCGCCGCCCTGGTGGCCCGCGCCATCGCACCCGAGTCCCTGTCGGCCTGCATCGCGGGCCACCGCAGCGCCGAGCCGGGCCACGTGGCGGCCCTCAACAAGCTGGGCCTGCGCCCGCTGGTCGACCTGGACCTCCGCCTCGGCGAGGGTACGGGCGCCCTGCTGGCCCTCCCGCTGGTCCAGAGCGCGGCCCGCGCGATGCACGAGGTCGCCACCTTCGACTCGGCGGGCGTGACGGAGAAGTAACCCGGTCCCGGCCGGACGGGCAGGGCAGCCCCCTGCCGGGCGGCATCGGCCCCGCCGACGATCGGGACGCGGGGCCCGGGGCCGGAGCCCCGGTCCCCGGGCCGCACTCGCCGCCCCGTCCGCGCCTCGGGACGACCCGAGTCGTATGGTGGACCCGCACCAAGAACCCGCACGTCAGCACCCCCGCCGCTCCAGAGCCGCAGCGGCACGACAGAACGACCGCCGCACCAGGAGCCGCACCGCCATGGCCGACACCCCCGCCTACCCCGTAGGACTCCGCCTCGCGGGCCGCCGCGTCGTCGTCATCGGCGGCGGACAGGTCGCCCAGCGCCGCCTCCCCGCGCTCATCGCGGCCGGCGCCGACGTCCTGCTCATCTCGCCGTCCGCCACCCCCTCCGTGGACGCCATGGCCGAGACCGGCGAGATCCGCTGGGAACGCCGCCGCTACCGGGACGGCGACCTCGCCGACGCCTGGTACGCGCTGATCGCCACCCAGAACCGTGAGGACAACGAGCGCGCCTCCGCCGAGGCCGAGCGCGAGCGCGTCTGGTGCGTCCGCGCCGACGACGCCTCCGCCGCCACCGCCTGGACCCCCGCGACCGGCCGCATCGAGGGCGTCACCGTCGCCGTGCTGACCGGCAACGACCCCCGCCGCTCCGCGGCCGTCCGCGACGCCGTCGTGGAGGGCCTGCGCGACGGCACCCTCACCGCTCCCGCCCACCGTACGAGGGCCACCCCCGGCGTGGCCCTGGTCGGCGGCGGCCCGGGCGACCCGGACCTGATCACCGTGCGCGGCCGCCGCCTCCTCGCCGAGGCCGACGTGGTCATCGCCGACCGGCTCGGCCCCCGCGACCTGCTGGACGAGCTTCCGCCGCACGTCGAGGTCATCGACGCCGCGAAGATCCCGTACGGCCGGTTCATGGCCCAGGAGGCCATCAACAACGCGCTGATCGAGCACGCCAAGGCCGGCAAGAACGTGGTCCGGCTCAAGGGCGGGGACCCGTATGTCTTCGGCCGTGGCATGGAGGAGCTCCAGGCCCTCGCGGAGGCCGGCATCCCCTGCACGGTCGTCCCCGGCATCTCCAGCTCCATCTCGGTGCCCGGCGCCGTCGGCATCCCGGTCACCCACCGCGGTGTGGCGCACGAGTTCACCGTGGTCAGCGGTCACGTCGGTCCCGACGACCCGCGCTCCCTCGTGGACTGGGCCTCGCTCGCCAAGCTCACCGGCACCCTGGTGATCCTGATGGGCGTCGACAAGATCGGCCTGATCGCCGAGGCCCTCGTGCGTCACGGCCGTTCCGCGGACACCCCCGTCGCGGTGATCCAGGAGGGCACCACCGCCACCCAGCGCCGGGTGGACGCCACCCTGGCCACGGTCGGTGAGACCGTGCGCGCGGAAGAGGTCCGTCCGCCCGCCGTCATCGTCATCGGCGAGGTCGTCCGCGTGAACGGCCCGGGCACCCTCCCCACCACCAACGCCTGACAGGCCGTTGGCACCGCACCCAGGACAAGGCAGTATCACCCTGTGGCTGATCTCATCACCATCGACGACCCCGACGACCCGCGCCTGCGCGACTACACGGGCCTGACCGACGTCGAACTCCGGCGTCGGCGCGAGCCCGCCGAGGGCCTTTTCATCGCCGAGGGCGAAAAGGTCATCAGACGCGCCAAGGACGCCGGGTACGAGATGCGCTCGATGCTGCTCTCCGCCAAGTGGGTCGACGTCATGCGCGACGTCATCGACGAACTCCCGGCACCGGTCTACGCCGTGAGCCCGGACCTCGCCGAGCGCGTCACCGGCTACCACGTGCACCGCGGCGCCCTCGCCTCCATGCAGCGCAAGCCGCTGCCCACGGCCGAGGAGCTGCTCGCCACGACCCGCCGCGTGGTCGTCATGGAAGCGGTCAACGACCACACCAACATCGGGGCCATCTTCCGCAGCGCCGCCGCCCTCGGCATGGACGCGGTGCTGCTGTCGCCCGACTGCGCGGACCCGCTCTACCGCCGCTCGGTGAAGGTCTCCATGGGCGCGGTGTTCTCCGTCCCCTACGCCCGGCTCGAGGCCTGGCCCAAGAGCCTGGACTCGGTGCGCGAGGCGGGCTTCAAACTGCTCGCGCTCACCCCGCACGAGAAGGCCACGCCGATCGACGTGGCCGCGCCGCAGTCCCTGGAGCGGGTCGCGCTGATGCTCGGCGCCGAGGGCGACGGACTGTCCACGCCCGCGCTGGTCGCCGCAGACGAGTGGGTACGGATCCCCATGGCGCACGGCGTGGACTCGCTGAACGTGGGCGCCGCGGCCGCGGTCGCCTTCTACGCGGTGGCCCAGGGCCGCGCGCCCCAGTAGGAACGGGCGCTACAGCTTCTGGGCCGCGGCGATGCCCAGCGCGACGATCAGCGTCACCACGACGAACACGATCAGGCGCTGCCTCATCAGCCTGGGGTCCGGCCGCGAGGGCCGTCGTCCCGTCCCCGTCGTCCTGGGGGCCGGACGGCCGCCCGTACGCCCCGAGGTCGGCCGGGAGGCCGGGCCGCCGGGGTGCTGCGGATTGCGGGGGGACGAGGGCCGCGAGTGCGGACCGCTCGGGGACCCGCCCTGGGGCCGGGGCGCGGTGGAGCCGCCCGTACGCCGTCCCGGGTACTCCTCGGCCCCGCCGATCCGCTCGGCCTCCGGGAGCCGTCCCGTCGGCCGCTCGACCCGGGCCCGCTGGGCCGGCGGGCGTCCGTCCGAGAGCCCCTGCGCCTCGCGGGCCGCGATCTCCTTGAGCCGCATCGACAGCTGGAGCGTGCTGGGCCGCTCCTCGGGGTCCTTGGCCAGGCAGGCCCGCACCAGGGGCGCCAGCGCGTCCGGTACGCCCTGCAGGTGCGGCTCCTCGTGCACCACGCGGTACAGCATGACCTCGGAACTGCCGTGCCCGAAGGGGGAGTCGGCCGTGGCCGCGTAGGCCAGGGTGGCGCCGAGGGCGAAGACGTCGGTGGCCGGGGTGACGGCGGCGCCGCGCACCTGCTCGGGTGCGAGGAAGCCGGGGGAGCCCACGGCCGTACCCACATGGGTGAGGGTGCTCGCGCCGGTGGCCCAGGCGATGCCGAAGTCGATGATCCGGGGACCTTTGGGGGACAGCAGGATGTTCGAGGGCTTCAGGTCGCGGTGGACGACGCCCGCCTCGTGGACGGCGACCAGGCCCTCGGAGAGCGCGGCGCCCACGGCGGCGATCTGTGCGGCCGTCAGGGGGCCTTCCTCGGCCACCTTGTCGTGCAGCGAGGGACCGGGGACGTACTGGGTCGCGAACCACGGGCGCTCGGCCTCCAGGTCCGCCGCCACCAGGCGCGCGGTGCAGCCGCCCCGGATCCGCCGGGCGGCGGACACCTCGCGGGCGAACCGGGAGCGGAACTCCTGGTCCTCGGCCAGATCCGGCCGGATGACCTTGAGGGCGACGCGCTGCCCGCGCCGGTCCGATCCCAGGTAGACCACGCCCATGCCGCCGGCGCCGAGCCGCCGGTGCAGTCTGAACGAGCCGACGACACGCGGGTCCTCGCGCCGGAGCCGCATCATCGCCATGTCCACCCCGCTGACCGGTCGTCCTGTTGACGTGCCACAGCTTACGGACCATCCGGCATGCGTGCTCAGAGGCCGCGCCCTCGCCGGGGGATTCGATTGTCAGTGCGGCACAGCACACTTGAGAGAGCGTCGGTACTGCCGTCCGGGTGCCCGCCCGGGAAGCGTCGCATGCCCAAGCCGCCTTCGTTCCAAGGGGATTGAGGTTCCCCGGCAGGTCCGGGCCCCCTGTGGCGTGCCCGTACGGTTGCCCCGACCGAGTCGATCTTGCCGTCGACCGGTGGGCGGACACGAGGCAACAGGGAGTGACGGAAGTGAGCGAAGTCACTACCCTCCGGTCATCCCCTCCGGGTAGACCCCGACAGTGGGGCGGCGGTGTCCACCCAGGGGAGTACACGGGGCACTCCCTGTCATCCTCCCGGAGGCCCGGCAATGGGTACGAGGGCATGAGGCCAGGGGCCGTCCGCCCGCCTAGTGTTGAAGACAAGCGGCGGGTGGCGCACTCGTCCCCCGAGGTCACGAGCCCGCCGCTGCCAAACGACAGGGAGAGGGCCATGGCGGACATCGCACGGCAGGGACGCAAGGCATTCGCGTTCAACGGCCACGAGTCCGGCACCCGCCACCCGCTGGTGGCCGCGGCCATGGTGCTCCCCCTGGCCGCAGTGCTGCTCTTCCTCTTCGGAGGCTTCGATCAGCTGGCGGCACAGGCGTCGTCCGTGGGCGTGATGCTGGGGCGCTGAGCGGCGCCCCAGGTCCGGGAGAGCGGCCCGGACCGGGACATCGGCCTGCCGAACCCCGTGGGGACGGGGGAGCGGCGGACGGACGGCAGGTGAAGGGTGCTGCCCGTACGACTGGGGAGTCGGACGGGCAGCACCCTTTTTCATGCGCCCGGTTCTCATGCGCCCTGTTCTCATGCGGGTGTGAGACTGGTGAGCTCTCGTATTCAACTGTCACCAGTTCCCCGCCGAACCTAACCCGCTGGTGACCGTGTGTGATCTTCAGCGGCGTATCGGCTTTGCCGGGTCTCCGGCGGGTAGTTGGTTGGGGCCTGGAGTCCGAGAGCCCAGACGGTGACGGCGTACCCGTACCCGTGCCGGTGTCGGTGGTAGTCGCCTGCGGCGACCTTGAGGAAGCGGCGGGCGGCGGGACTGTAGGGCTCCTGGTCGTTGTCGCCGGTGTTCTTGAGCCGGGGGTCGGTGAGGAGCCGGGCGAGGGCGTTGTGCCAGCGGGTCAGTTCCTCGGCCCGTTGGCGGAAGGCGCCGGCGGGGTCGTCGGTGTCGGCGAGCAGGGTCTCCAGGTCGAAGTACGCGGGAAGGGTGACTTGGTCGTCGTACTCCTCAAGGGCGTCGATCTCGGGGTGGGTGAAGGCCCGCACGTTGTACTGGCACAGGCTCATGGTGTTCTGCATCGACTCGCGGAAGTAGCGCATCAGTGGCTCCCGTCAGCTCTGGTCGGGGGGAAGGGGGTAGATGTCGAGGGTCACGTACGGGTCGTCCACCCAGTTCCGTACGGGCCGCAACGCGAGCACGTCGAAATGGCGGCCCTCCACGAAGGCGGGCAGTTGCAGGGATGCGAGCAGGTGCCCCGGACGGGCGGAGACGCGTTCCACGTGTCGCAGCACCCGACCGTCGTCGTACGTCTGTCACGCTGATCGCGGAATCACCCTGTTCGCCAGACGCTCGCCCGATTCACTGGATGCCGGCTCGTCTGCGATCGATGTGCCGGCGCGGTCGCCGGTGCCCGGCAGGTCCTTGGCGAGCCGGCCTGCGGTGCGCTCACCGGGCGACCGGGTGAGGACGCCGAGTGTGAGCAGAGCGAGCGCGGGCAGCACGGCGACGATGATTCCCATCGGCAAGGCGTCGGTGGCGCCACCCGCGCCGGCCAGCGGAGCAAGTGCCCCGCCGATCATGAACTGGCTGAAGCCGAGCAGAGCGGCGGCCGACCCGGCGTGTTCGCCGTGGTCGGCCAGGGCCTGGGCCGTGGCGTTCGGCATGACCAGGCCCACGCTGGAGACCAGGACGAACAGGCCGATCAGGAGCACGGGCAGGGGTGCCCGTGTCAGCACCGCGCCCAGGACCGTGGTGCCACCGGCTGTCGCGCCCAGCAGACCGGCGAGCAGCAGCACGCGGGCGCCGGCCCGGGCCACCAGCCGGCCGCTGATCTGGGCGGCTGCGATGAGTCCGGCGGCGTTGACGGCGAACACGGCGCTGTACTGCTGCGGTGACAGGCCGTGGATTTCCTGCAGGACGAACGGCGAGCCGGAGATGTAGGCGAACATCGCCGCGAAGACCAGGCCGTTGGCCAGGACGTACCCGGTGAAGACCCGGTCGCTGAGCAGCTGCCCGACGACAGCCGGCAGCGGCTGGCGTGACGCGGAGGACCGGGTCTCCGGCAGGCCTGCGGCGGAGGCCGCCAGCATCACGGCGCCGAGTACGGCCAGGCTCACGAAGATCCCCGGCCAGGCCGTGACGCGCAGTAGCTGGCCACCGAGGACCGGCGCGAACACCGGCGCCAGGCCGGTGATCAAGGTCAGTGCGGAGAAGAGACGTGCGGTGCGGGTTCCGGAGGTGCGGTCGCGGACCATGGCGTTGGCGATGACGATGCCGAACGCCCCGCCGATGCCCTGGACCAGGCGTAGGCCGATGAGTGTCCGGACGTCGGGCGCCACCGCGCAGAGCGCGCTGGCGATCGTGTAGAGGGCGAGGCCCGCCAGCAACGGACGCCGCCGGCCGTAGGTGTCGCTCAGCGGCCCGGCGATCAGCTGCCCGATGGCCAGCCCGGCCAGGCAGGCGGTGATGGTGAGCTGGGTGGCCGCGGCGCTGGCGCGCAGGTCGCCGGCGAGGTCCGGCAGTCCGGGCAGGTAGCCGTCGATGGACAGTGGTCCCAGGGCCACGAGCGCTGCGAGCAGGACGATGAATCGGGTGTGCCGGCCGGCGGCGTCGTTGCTCATGGCTCAGTACGCCACGGTGATGCGGCGGCGGATCGCGGTGCCGCTCTCGATCGTGTCGGCCAGGGCGATCGCGTAGTCGGCGTACGAGATGCGGCTGTTGCCGTCGTCGTCGGTGAGCAGGGTGTCCCCGGCGCTGCGGTAGGCACCGGTCCGCTCGCCCGCTCCGATGACCGCAGCGGGCGACACGTACGTCCAGTCGAGGTCGTGCACGCCGAGGTAGAGGTTGAGCGCTTCGGACTGGGCCTCGGCATTGGCCTTCCACAGCGCGGGGAAGTCCGGGTCGTCCATGACCCGGGCGCCGGTCGGCGTGCGCAGGCTACCGGCACCGCCGATGGTGACCAGGCGGGTGACGCCGGCTCGGCGGAGTCCGTCGATCAGCGCACGGGCGGCGCCGACGATCGTGGCGCGGTCGTTCTCCTGGCCGATCCGGGGGCCGACGGCCGACAGTACGGCGTCGTGGGAGGCGACGAGGCCGGCGACCGCGGCGGCGTCGGTGACGTCACCGGTGGTCACGGTCAGGGCCTTGTGCTCGAGGCCGTCGAGGTGGCCGGCTCGGGTGACCGCGGTGACGGTGTGGCCGCGACGCAGTAGTTCCTCGGTGGCGGGCCGGCCGATGTTGCCGCTGGCACCGAACAGGACGATCTTCATGTGTTGCTCCTTGTTTCTGATGGTCAGAGGACGGGCTGGCCGTCGGCGACGATGGCCGCGGTGATGCCGCGCTCGGCGGCGGCGTGCTGGAACCGCTGCTCGATGTCGGGTTGTTCGGTGTAGAACGGCGGGTTGTGGAACAGGCCGTAGTGCATGGCGCAGACGGTGCCGGCGCCGAGTGCGACGGCGGCCTCGACGCCCTGCTCGGGGGTCATGGTCGCCGGGACGTTGGCCGCGTAGCCCTCGAAGTGGGCGACGACGCCGTTGACCGGGACGAACGCGACGTCGAACGGGCCGTGGTCGCGGGCGATCTGCCACCAGCTGCCGTGCCACTGGGTGTCGCCGCAGTGGATGACCCGCCGGCCGCCGCCTTCGACGACCCAGGCGACCTGGTCACAGTCGTTGCCGCGCCAGTCCAGCGAGGTCACCGGGGTGACGGTCAGCTCTCCGATGCGCCGTGACTGGCCCAGGTCCTGGGCAACAGGGGTGATGCCCACCTCGTGCAGCGCCGCCCCGCTCGGGGTGTGGCAGCCGATCGTGCCGGTGGCCGCGATCCGGGCGATCAGGTCGTGGTCGTAGTGGTCGGGGTGCAGGTGGGTGATGAGGGCGTGGGTGCCGGGCGGGGTATCGACCGGGTCGACCGGCCGGTGCGGCGGCCCCATCACCGGCGCCAGCGGAGCGACGTTCTCGAGCGGGTCGATCAGCAGTCGGGTGTCGCCGAGACGGATCTCGACGCCGGCCCAGGCCAGCCGACGCACGGAAAGGGTGGGGGTCATGGGCAGCGACGCTAGACCGACGTTGTTGAGAAAGTCAACAAGAGAGTTTTGAATCTCAACACCGCGATGTAGGGTGGTGGCATGCGCACCTACGGGCAGTACTGCGGCATCGCGAAAACACTGGACACCGTCGGCGACCGATGGACCCTGCTGATCGTCCGTGAACTGCTCGCCCTGGGTCCGTGCCGGCACACCGACCTGCGCAACGGGCTGCCCGGGATCGCCAGCAACCTGCTGGTCGACCGGCTCCGCGAACTCGAGGAAGCCGGCCTGATCCACCGCGAGGCCGCCCCGCCGCCGGTGGCCACCACCCTGTTCTCCCTCACCGAGCGTGGCCGCGAGCTGGAGCCGGTGCTGCGGGAGCTGAGCCGATGGGGAATTCCGCTGTTGCGTGAGCCGGCCGGCAGCGACACCTTCCGCACCCACTGGCTGGACATGCCCGCCCGGGCACTGACCGACCACCGCCCCGACCAGCCGGCAATCGCCCTGCAACTGCACGCCGACGGCAACGAAGACCTGGTCATCGAAGTCAAGGACGGCTTGGTGCACACACACGCCGGCCGGGTCGACCACCCCACCGCGTCCCTGACCGGACCGCCGCACCTGCTCGCCGCGACCCTGCTCGGCGACCTCGATCTGAGCGCCGCAGTACAGCAAGGCCTGCGGCTCAGCGGCGAACGCGAGGCAGTACTGCGCATCCTGCCCCGCTGATCCGGGTGTGCGCTGGCGGACTTGGTGAGCTCGCATGTTCAGGTGTCGCGTATTCCCGAGCACCCCAATGCAGAGTGTGACTCTGCATGTCGTAGTTGCGGTACGGAAAGTGCCGCTGAGATTGATCACGGCCCGGCGGGCGTCGGGCTCTCACGGGTCATGAGTGCGGCTCTTGACCCTCACGTGACGTCAGGCTGCATAGTCGGTGCCGTGGATGATCACTGGACCGTGGGGCGCGTGGCCGAGCTGGCCGGGGTGAGCGTCCGCACGCTGCATCACTATGACGAGATCGGCCTCGTGCGTCCGTCGGCGCGGACCCCTGGTGGGTACCGGGCCTACTCGGCGGGTGACGTCGAGCGGCTGAGGGAAGTGCTGGCCTACCGGCGGCTGGGCTTTGGGTTGCGGGAGGTTGCGGAACTGGTCGGCGACTCGTCCACCGACACGGTCGCGCACCTGCGCCGACTGCGTGGCCTGCTGCTGGAGCGGCGTGATCGCGCCGACGCCATGATGGCGGCCATTGACAGGGAACTCGAGGCGCGAGCAAGGGGGCTGAAGGTGACACCGGAGGAGCAACTGGGGATGCTCGGTGCACGGCTGTACGACGCGATCGGCGGCGCCTACACGGCGACGCGGCGTACCGAGCCGCGGATCGCAGCGCAGATCCTGGACGCGCTCGGGGACGCGCGGACGGTGCTGAACGTCGGGGCCGGCACCGGCTCCTACGAGCCGGCTGATCGCGAGGTGACCGCCGTGGAGCCCTCGGAGGTGATGCGGCGTCAGCGGCCTGCCGGCTCGGCGCCGTGCGTGGCTGCCGCCGCGGAGAGCCTGCCGTTCGAGGACCACTCCTTCGACGTCGCGATGGCCGTCTCCACTGTTCACCACTGGGGGGACCCGATAGCGGGGCTGCGCGAGATGCGGCGCGTGGCCCGCCGCGTGGTGGTGCTGACGTTCGACACCGACGAGCCCGGATGGCCGGACCGGTTCTGGCTCACCCGCGACTACCTGCCCGAGTTCGCCACCGTCCTCGCAGAATTTCCCTCACTTGCGGGGATGGCCGACGCGATCGGCGCCCGCGCCGAGCCGGTGCCCATCCCGTGGGACTGCACTGACGGCCTGTTCGAGGCGTACTGGCGCAGACCGGGGGAGTATCTGGAGGAGCACGTCCGGCGTGCGATGTCGGTGTGGACGAGGGTCGGGCCGGACGCCGAGCAGCGGGCGGTGCGAAGCCTCCGCGACGACCTGGACTTCGGCCGGTGGGCTGAGCGCAACAGCGACCTCGCCCACCTCGACACGGCAGACCTCGGCCTCCGCCTGCTCGTCGCTTGAATGGGCACCGGTCCGGTCCGGCACGGACTGACCCGGGTTGCTCCTCCTCGTCACCGTCCTTGGGCGCGTCTGGATCGCGGACGGGACGCCGGCCCTGGCCGGGGCCGCCGGCGGTGATGGGAGCCCGTCATGGTCCGAGCCCTTCCCGCACGCCGGCCCACTCGTGCGGGGGAACGCGAAAGCCCCGATCGTCTGACGATCGGGGCTTTCCGGCGGTGCGCGATACTGGGATTGAACCAGTGACCTCTTCCGTGTCAGGGAAGCGCTCTCCCGCTGAGCTAATCGCGCGGGCTCCACGGCTCGAAAGCCGCAGGTCGAACAGATACTGCGTGCGCGATACTGGGATTGAACCAGTGACCTCTTCCGTGTCAGGGAAGCGCTCTCCCGCTGAGCTAATCGCGCGGGGATCCTTGCGGATCAGTGGACGATACTGGGATTGAACCAGTGACCTCTTCCGTGTCAGGGAAGCGCTCTCCCGCTGAGCTAATCGTCCTTGGAGGTGGAGACGGGATTTGAACCCGTGTAGACGGCTTTGCAGGCCGTTGCCTCGCCTCTCGGCCACTCCACCATGGAGCTGCAGGGGTTCTCGGGAAGATCCCCCACTTCGAGCGGACGACGAGACTCGAACTCGCGACATCCACCTTGGCAAGGTGGTGCTCTACCAACTGAGCTACGTCCGCAGGTCACCGTGTTCGCTCCGGGGTTTTCCCCCTTCGCTCCCTGGCGACGTGTTGAACTCTAGCGGATTCCCGGGCCAGCTCAAAAACGCGTTTCCGCAGCGTGCTGCCGCCCGATCACCACAGGTCACCCGCTCGTCACCGCACCGGCGCCGCGTCGTCACCGGTCATAGACTCGCAGCCGTGCACGACCTGCTCCCCATGGCCCGCTTCGGCGGCCTCCTCGCGACCGATCTCCGGGACGTCACCAGCGATCCCGCCGCTCTCGACTCCACCGGCTTCTGGGCGGTGTCCGCCGACTTCGAGGGGCGGCTGATCTGCGCCCGCTTCGGCGACGTGCGCCGCGAGCCCGTTCCCGCGCCCGTCCCCGGTGCCTGGCGCGGCCCCGACGCCGACCGCTGGACCTCCTCGCTGGACCGTGCCGCGTACGTGGCCGGCGTGCGGCGCATCCGCGAGCACATCGCCGCGGGCGAGGTCTACCAGGCCAACCTCTGCCGGGTGATGTCCGCGCCGCTGCCCCACCCCGACCGCGCGGACGTGGACGCGCTCACCGCCCTCCTTGCGCGCGGCAACCCCGCGCCCTTTGCAGGAACGATTCGCCTGGCCGCGCACGGAGTCGAGATCGCCACCGCCTCCCCCGAGCTGTACCTGCGCCGGACCGGCCGGCACATCGAGTCCGGCCCCATCAAGGGCACCGGCCGCACCGTCCACGACCTGCTCCCCAAGGACCACGCCGAGAACGTCATGATCGTGGACCTCGTGCGCAACGACCTCGGGCGCGTCTGCGCGACGGGCTCCGTCGCCGTCCCCGAGCTGTGCGCCGTCGAGGAGCACCCCGGCCTGGTCCACCTCGTCTCCATCGTCAGCGGCGAACTCGCCGAGGGCGCGGGCTGGCCCGAGCTGCTCGCCGCCACCTTCCCGCCCGGATCCGTCACGGGCGCACCCAAATCCTCCGCCCTGCGGATCATCGACGCCCTGGAGACCGCCCCGCGAGGCCCCTACTGCGGAGGCATCGGCTGGGTCGACGCCGACCGGGGCACCGCCGAGCTCGCGGTGGGCATCCGCACCTTCTGGATCGACCGCACCGCCCCCGGCGGCCCCCGCCTGCTCTTCGGCACCGGCGCGGGCATCACCTGGGGCTCCGATCCCGACCGCGAGTGGGCGGAAACCGAACTGAAAGCCGCCCGCCTGCTCCGGGTGGCCACGGGGCACGAGGTGAGCAGTACCCCGGAGCCGAACGGCACGATCGGAAGGACCGCACCATGAGAATCTGGCTCGACGGAACGCTGACCGAGGTGGACAGCGCCAAAGTCTCCGTCCTCGACCACGGCCTGACCGTGGGCGACGGCGTCTTCGAGACGCTGAAGGCGGAGCGCGGCCGGGCCTTCGCGCTCACCCGCCACCTCGAACGCCTCACCCGCTCGGCCCGGGGCCTGGGTCTGCCCGACCCCGACCTCGACGAGGTCCGCCGCGCCTGCGCCGCCGTACTGGAGGCCAACCCGGTGGAGCGGGGGCGACTGCGCGTCACCTACACCGGCGGAGTCTCCCCGCTCGGCTCCGACCGCGGGGACTTCGGGACCACCCTGATCGTCGCCGCCGCGGAGTCCCCCCGCCGCCCGGACACCACCGCCGTCGTCACCGTGCCCTGGGTCCGCAACGAGCGCTCGGCCGTGGCCGGGCTGAAGACCACCTCCTACGCCGAGAACGTGGTCGCCCTCGCCGCCGCGCACCGGGCCGGGGCCTCCGAGGCGCTCCTCGCCAACACCCTCGGCCGGCTCTGCGAGGGCACCGGCTCCAATGTCTTCGTCGTCCTCGACGGGGAACTGCACACCCCGCCGCTGGATTCCGGCTGCCTGGCCGGCATCACCCGGGAACTGGTCGTCGAATGGGCCGGCGCCAAGGAGACCGACCTGCCCTTCGAGGCGCTGGAACGGGCCGAGGAGATCTTCCTCACTTCCTCGCTGCGCGACGCCCAGGCGGTACTGCGGATCGACGACCGGGAGCTGGGCACCGCCCCAGGACCCGTCACGGCCGAGGTGATGAGGATCTTCGAGGTGAAGTCGGGCGCGGACGTCGACCCGTAGGGAGTGAAAGGGCTGTCGTGACGGCCCCGGGACGGGTAGAACTCGGGGGATGACCACCACCCTGCGGCCGTCCGGGCCGATCCAGCAGACGGCGGACGGCGCGCGCTCGCGCCCGTACGAGATCCGGGTCAACAGCAGGCGGGTCGGCGCCCTGCTGATCGCCTCCGACACCCCCTTCGGGCCCACGGTCGGGGAGATCCGCGACCTCGCCGTCGAAACGGGCGACCGGCGGCGGGGGAGGGCCACCGTGGCCGCGCTCGCCGCCGAGGAAGTGCTGCGCGGCTGGGGCTGCCGCCGGGTCCGCATCTCCGTTCCGGCCGACTCGGAAGGCGGCCTGCGCATGGCCGAGGCCCTCGGGTACACCGAGTACAGCCGGAACATGGCCAAGGGCCTGCCCGCCGAGCCGCCCGCCCTCCCCGAGGGGGTGCACGGCAGGCCCATGACCGATGCCGAGTACGAGGTCTGGCACGCCGGGGCCATCGAGGCCTACGCCGCGAACTGGAGCAGCCGCGGCATGTCCGCCGAGGCCGCGCACGCCAAGTCCGTCGCGGACCACGAGAGCCAGCTGCCCCGGGGCCTGGCGAGCCCGGGAGCCACCTTCGTCGTGCTGGAGGCGGCCGGGGTGCCCGTCGGCCACGTGTGGCTCGCGCCGCGCGGGGAGGGCTCGTACATCTACGACATCGAGGTGGCGGCCGAGCACCGCGGCCGCGGGCACGGCCGCCACCTGATGCTGCTCGCCGAACGCGCGGCCCTGGCCGAGGGCCACCGCCTGCTGGCGCTCCAGGTCTTCACCGGCAACACCCCGGCCCTGCGGCTCTACCGGTCCCTCGGCTACCGCCCCACCGACTTCAACTACGCCAAGGACCTGATCTAGATTCGTCAGGCCGCCAGCAGGCGGTCCGCGATCTCCTCGATGCGGGCGCGCAGGCCGTCCTGGCTCTTGCCGCCGTCGAGACGCTGTCCGTCGATCACGTACGTCGGGGTGCCGGTCACGCCGATCGCCTTGCCCTCGGCCTGGTCGGCGTCGACGATCAGGATGTGCCGCCCGTCGATCAGGGCGGTGTCGAACTCCTCGACGTCGAGGCCCAGTTCACGCGCCACATCCAGCAGCACCGGCTCGCCGCGCTCGGCCAGCTCCGCGGTGCGCTCCAGCACGGCCTCCGCATAGGGCCAGCCCAGTCCCTGCTCGACCGCCTCCTCGGCGGCCTGCGCCGCGGCGAAGGAGTGCTTGTGCTTCTCCAGGGGGAAGTGGCGCAGCCGGATGTCCAGCCGGTCGCCGTAGCGGGCCCGCAGGGCGCGTACGTCGTCCAGGGCGCGGTGGCAGTCCGGGCACTGCAGTTCGCACCAGACGTCGAGGATCACGGAATCGGTCATACGGACAGTCTCCCAGCCCCCGCCGGGCCCACCGACCGGGACCCAGGGAGGAGGCGCGACCCGGAGATGTCCCGGAGATCCGCCCGGGAGCGGCTGCGGACCTGGCCGCTGCGGCTGCGGCCGGTGCAGGATGGATAGGGACAGATCGCCGAGCCCCGCCGAGAGTCCGGAGGACCGCATGCTTGCCGAGACCATTTGCTCCGCGGTGTCAGCGGCGGGCCTGGGCCTCGCCGCGGTGACCGCCTACCGCAAGCGCTTCCTGGCCGCCGTGCGGATCACCGCGTACGCGCTCGTGCCGGTCGCCCTGGTGATGACCGGCTTCGTGGACTGGGTGTCCGGGATGGTCTTCGACCCGGTGGTGTGGGCCGGCTTCGGGCTGCTCGGGCTGTCATGGGTGCTGTTCATGACCACCCGTGCCATCGAGCGCCGCAGTCCGGCCGCTTCCGGGGACCCCGCCGAGGCCGCCGGGCCCGCCGGGCCCGCGAAGAAGGTCAAGGGCCGCCCGGCCACCGGGGCCGTGGCCCCGGTGGCCTCCGCGCCGTCGCTGGGATCCGGCGCCGCCCGCACCGGCCCGGCGCCGCAGTCCGCCGCCCCCGCGGACGACTTCTCCGACATCGAGGCCATCCTCAAGAAGCACGGGATCTGACCCGCGGAACGCCACTCGTCCACAAGATCGGGCGAACTGCCGCGCGGATGTTGGCGTGTTGAAGGGCGGTGATCGGCGCGCTGCGCCATCATCGGCCCGACATGTTCGAGACATCGCACGGTGAGCCGCCGGTACCCGCCCCAGTGGTGGAGGAGCCGCGGGGCTGCCTCTTCGCGCTCTCCCAACCGCCCCTGATGATCTTCCTAGCGGTGATCGGCATCCTGCTGCTGCTCGCCGCCGTGCACGATCTCTACCTGCTCTGACGCCTCCGCGTCGGCCTCCTTGCGCCGGGCCCGGTACGCCGCCACGTGCAGCCGGTTCCCGCAGGTCCGGCTGTCGCAGTAGCGCCGGGAGCGGTTGCGGGACAGGTCCACGAAGGCCCGCCGGCAGTCCGGCGCCTCGCAGCGGCGCAGCCGTTCCTGTTCGCCGGAGACCACGATGAAGGCCAGGGCCATGCCGCCGTCGGCCGCCAGGTGGTCCCCCACCGACGCGCCCGGCGCGAAGTAGTGCACGTGCCAGTCGTAGCCGTCGTGGTCGGTCAGCTGCGGCGTGGTGCCGGCCGTGGCCACGAGCTCGTTGATCAGTATGGAGGCCGCACGCGGGTTCGGTGAGGCGAAGACCTGGGCGAACTTGCTGCGCACGGTACGCACGCCGGCCAGGTCGCGGGCGCTGAGCTCGCCGACGTCGCTGATCGAGTATTCCTGGACGAATCCGCGCAGGGCGCCGATGTCCGAGAGCCCGTCGGGCTGGTCCGACTCGGCCGCGGTGTTCACCAGCGCGACGACGACGTCGAGCGCGCGACGGGTGTCGTGGGGGATCTGCACGGGGTCTCCCTAGGGGGCCGGGCCTGCGGCGACGGGAGGCGCCGCCGCTGCCGCCCGACAATAGCGGGTCCCGTCGCAGCACACCGGCGCCGTCCTCGCGGATGGCTTCCGCGGGAACAGCGCCGGCACTGCCGTATGTGGTTGTCGGCCGCACTGCACCGTCGCCCCGAGTCGGACGGTGTCGAGCGGCTGTAGGCCTGGCTCAGCTTTCGGCCAGGATGTGGGAGAGCTCCTTGTCGAGGTCGAAGTGCCGGTGCTCGGTCCCGGGTGGGACCGCGGCGTCCGTCCGCTTGAGGAACGACTCGAGTGCTCGGGCGGGTGCTTCGAGCAGTGCTTCTCCCTCCGGTGAGCTCAGGGCGATGCAGACGACGCCCTGACCGTGGCTGCGGGACGGCCAGACGCGGACGTCGCCGGTACCGGTGGGCCGGTGGAGACCCTCCGCGAGGAGGTCGCGGGCGAATACCCATTCGACCGTCTCCTCGGCGCCGGTGTGGAAGGTGGCGTGCACGGCGTAGGGGTCGGCCGTGTCATACCGCAGGCCCGCGGGAACAGGCAGTGAGGACTCGCTCGACACAACGAGGCGCAGGTGCAGCTCGCAGCTGACCGTGGTGTTCATAAGCGCCAGGGCCTTTCGCTCAGTGTGCGCTCGGGGATTCGCACGTCGGCGAAATCGACATGCCACCTACGGTGCCGTTGTAAACCCCTCTGACCGTTTTGCGGACCTCTGGGTCCCTCGGACGGCGGATCCAAACCTGCATTCACGTGTGCATCGAGCTCCGGTAGATTCGGACTCATGAATACGGGGAGTGACCGCGGGACGCACGAGTCCGCCGCCGACGAATCCACCACGGGACCCGCCACGGGATCCGGCGCGGAAGCAGCCGCCGAGGCGTCCGAGGAGACGCCGCACGTATCGAAGGCCCCGGCCTTCATCAAGCGGAGCAGGAGCCTGCACCTGAGCTGGCAGGTCGGCGTCTTCATCGTCGGCCTCGCAGTGATCGGCGCCGGTGTCGCGATGCTCGTGCTGCCCGGCCCCGGCTGGGTCGCGATCTTCGCGGGCCTGGCGATCTGGGCCACCGAGTTCGCCTGGGCGCACCTCGTGCTGCGCTGGACGAAGCGGAAGGTCACCGAGGCCGCGCAGAAGGCGCTCGACCCGAAGGTCCGCCGCCGCAACATCATCCTGACCAGCGTGGGCCTCGTCATCGCGGGCGCGCTGATCGGCTTCTACCTGTGGAAGTACGGGCTCGTCCTGCCCTGGAGCCTCAAGGACCAGTGATGGTCAAGGAGCACCGCTGACATGCGGTAATGTTTGCGGTGCGTCCGGGCGATTAGCTCAGTGGGAGAGCACTTCGTTCACACCGAAGGGGTCACTGGTTCGAACCCAGTATCGCCCACCCGGACCCGAGGCCCGGAGACTTTCACAGTCTCCGGGCCTCCGGCGTTTCACCGCAGCCGGCCGATCGCGTCCCGCAGGCGGCGGGCGTCCCGCAGCCGCCGCTCGTACGTCGCCCCCACCGCCAGCAGCAGCAGACCCGCCAGGGCCGGCAGCACCCAGCGCGGGAGCGCACCCGCGACCTGGACCACGTACGGGGCGAGCTCGTGCACCGCCACCACCGCCAGCACCGCGCCGCCCAGCAGCAGCGGGGCCTGCAGCCGCCGCTGGGCGCCGATCAGGGTCAGGGCCAGCGCGGCCAGCCCCAGCAGCAGCGGGCGCACCCAGTTCCGGTCCTCCAGGGCCACCAGCAGGCTCGGCACCAGGGTCGCCGCCAGCCCCGGGCCGTACGCCGCCCAGGACGAGGCCTGCGGGTCCCGGCGCCGCCGCAGGAGACCCACCACGAGGGCCGGCACCGTCACCGGCAGCGTGTAGGCCTCCGGCGCGGTGACCCCGGCCTCGGCCAGCCGCACCCAGGTCGCCGCCGCGAACAGCGCACCCGCGGCCCAGCCCAGAACCCGCCGTTCCGGCCGTACCGCGGCCCCCGCACAGATCACCCCGGCCAGCGCGAGCACCAGCGCCAGCGTGCCCGGCAGCCCGGCCGACAGGGCCACCGCCAGCCCGCCCGCCGCACCCGCCGCGATCTCGGCCGGCAGCCGCACCTCACCCAGCCGCGGTCCGAGCGCCGCCACCAGCGCCGGCACCGCGAGCACCGGGAGGGACCACCACACCACCGCCAGGTCCGTCACCGCGCCCGCGGCCACCAGCACGCCCGTGGCGTATCCGACCGCGCACACGGCCGCCCCGGCCCGGACGGCCCGCGGAGCCGCCCCGTACGCCGCTCCCGCCGCACAGCCCGCACCGAGCAGCCCCCACACAGCGAAGGTCGCCGCCCGGCCGTCCAGCGCGCCCAGGGACACGTTCGCGGCCCCGGCCGCCGCGCACACCGCCGCCGCGATCCGGGCCCCGAGCACCGGCGAGCGCAGGGCCAGGAGCCCCGCCGCACCCGTCACCACGAGCTGCGCGGCGAACACCGCCGCCACCGGGAACCCGAGCAGCTCCGGAGCCGTGAACAGCCCCGCCCACGCCAGGACCACCGCCACCACCAACGGCTCCGGCCGCGACAGCGCCCGCGACAGCCACCAGGCCGCACCCGCGGAGATCAGCAGGGTCAGAGTGACCGCCGCCCCCGGCCCGTACGGTTCCCGGTCCGGGGTCGTCGACGCCCAGACCTCGGCCAGCACCCGCACCCGGGCCGGCAGCGTCAGAGCCACCGCGGAACCCGCCGCCAGCGCCGCCACGGACGCCGCCACTGCGCCGCCCCGGGCGAGCCCGCGCCGGACCGCCGCCGGGAGCGCGGAGGCCCGTACCGCCGCCAGCAGCGGCAGCGCCAGCAGCAGGTGCACCAGCACCACCCAGGCCGGGTCCAGGCCCGGCCGGGCCGGCCCGCCCAGAGCGACCACCGACGCCAGGCCGCCCACCAGCGCCCCGGCCGAGGCGCGCGGCTCACGCCAGGCCACCGCCACCGCGAGGGCCGCGCCCGCCAGCAGCAGCGCCGCGGGGGCCACCGCCTGCGCCGCCGAATCGGCCGACCACGACCGCGCCACGCCGATCAGCAGCGCACCCGCGCCCATGACGGCCGCCGGAACCGCCGCCGCCTTCACCCGCAGCGCGAGCGCCGCATCCAGTGCCGCCGTCGCCAGCAGCGCCCAGCCGAGCTCCAGCGGCCCCGGCTGACCGGCCAGCGCCGCCAGCGGCAGCGGGAACTGCGCCGCCAGCAGCGCCGCCGGCAACGGGAGCCGCAGCTTGCGCAGGCCCGCGCCGTACCCGGCCCAGGCCGCCGCCAGCACGGCCGCCGCCCCGGCCGCGTAGCCGGTGCCGTCGAGCTCCGGCATGCCGACCGCGTACAGCGCGTACGCGTCGAGCACCGTCAGCAGCAGGCCGACCGCGGCGACCGACTCCGCCGTCGACCGCAGCCCGCGGCGCAGCAGCAGCACGGGCGCGCCCAGCGCCGCCGCCGTCACGACGACCAGTACCGCCGAGCGCCCGGCGATCCCCATGGACCCCCAGCTGACCAGCGTGAACGCGAGCGCGGCGACGGCCAGCAGCACGGCGCCCAGGACGAGCAGCACGTTCTGCGCGCTCGGGGCCGAGGCGTCCTTCGCCGGCCCGGTGGTGGGTGCGGAGGACGCGGCGGGGCCCCAGCGGACCGGGGCGGGCGCGGGCCCGGCCTGCTGCAACAGGCGCAGCAGCCAGTCCCGGCGGCCCAGCAAATAGAGCCGCCGGGCATCGAGTTGAGCCAGCTCGCGGTCGATGAGCGCCAGCTCTTCGGCGGGCGGCATAGGGGTGTTCATATGGGGAGTGTGGCGCCGGTCACGCAGTCAGGACATGGGTGTGCGTACTCAGATGTGCCCTGAGTAGGTACGTGAGCTGCGCCCGGCGGTCCCCCGCCGGGGAAGCGGTTTGAACCAGCCCCGAGCCTTCTGTATTGTTCAGTCCGTTCCCGGGCGATTAGCTCAGCGGGAGAGCACTTCGTTCACACCGAAGGGGTCACTGGTTCGATCCCAGTATCGCCCACCGGGACAGGCCGGTCCGTCACAGACGGACCGGCCTTCCGCATGTCCGGGCCCGTGTCGTCCTACGCTGCGGTCGACAGGTCCGGCCGCAGCGGCCAGTGCGGATCCACCGGCTCGGGCGTCCCCTGGCGCGCGAACCACGCCTGCAGACCGCGCGCCTGCGCCGCGTGCCACACGGCCTGCAGCGTGTGCAGCTCGGCGGGCGACAGGCGCTCCAGCCGGGCCGCGAACCGCCGCCCCACCGCCCGTACGAGCTCCAGTGAGGCCATCGCGTCCGCCGCCGCGTCGTGCGCGCCCTCCAACTCGATGCCGTAGTGCGCGCACAGGTCCGTCAGCGTCCGGCGGCCCTTGCGGTACCGGTCCAGATGCTTGTCCAGCACCCGCGGATCCAGCACCGTCAGCGGCCGGTTGTCCAGATACCGCGACAGCGACGACGCCCGGTGCCGGCGCAACTCCCGGTCCAGCAGCGTCAGGTCGAACGGAGCGTTCATCACCACCACCGGACGGCCCGCCACCTGCTGCTCCCCGAGCGCCCGGGCTATCTCCTCCACCACCGGTGCCGGCCAGCGCCCGTGGCGCTGCAGGTGCTCGTCGGTCAGCCCGTGCACTTCCGTGGCGCCCGGCGGCACCGGCACACCGGGATTGACCAGCCACCGCGTGGTGCGGACCCGGCCGCCCGCACACTCCTGGACGACGAGCGCGGCGGACACGATCCGGTCCTGCTCGACGTCCACCCCGGTGGTCTCCGTGTCGAATGCGGCCAGCGGGCCCTCGTACCAGCGTGTCATGGCGAACTCCTCGTCCCCGAGCGGCTGGTGGCGCTTCCTGAACACACCACCCCCGCCGCATCGGTGATACCCGGGCTGTTTGCCCCGTACGCCGTTTGCGGGCAGCCGGGTACGGAGACAACTTCTTTGGGGGACCGTACGCATGACCGGTCGTCACCCAGCACCGCTCGCGGCAGAGCCCGCAAGGCATGGGGAGCCGGCCATGGCGCTCACACAGCCCGAACCGAGCGGGGTGCTGCAGGAGGGGACGGGTCCGCGGACCGGCTCCCTGCGCGGCACGCTCGCCACCACCGCCTGCATGGAGACCCTCCAGGTGGGATACCTGCACGCCGTCGCGGCCGCCGCGGGGTGCTCGCTCTCCCAGCCCTTCCCCGACAACGGCATCGACTGGCACGTCTCGCACGGGGCACCGGAACACGTCGTCGACGACGAGGTCACCATCAAGGTGCAGCTCAAGGCGACCTACCAGATACCGCCCCGGCCGGCCGGGGCCACCTTCGGCTTCACCCTCGACAACGAGCACCTGGTGAAGCTGGCCCGGACGCCCGTCACCGTCCACAAGATCCTCGTCGTGATGCTCGTACCGAGGGAGCGCGACCAGTGGCTCGCCGCCGGGCACGACCGGCTCGACCTGAGGCACTGCTGCTACTGGACCAACCTCGCCGGACACCCCGTGACCGGCCGGCGCCGCACCACCGTACGGATCCCCACCACGCGGATCTTCGACGACCGGGCGCTGTGCGAGATCATGACCCGGGTCGGGTCGGGAGGGACACCCTGATGAACCTGCACTCACCGCACCTCCAACCGCTCCCGTCCCCGCCGTACACCCCGGGCGGCCCCGATCCCGCACACGTCGACCCGCAGGTCCTGGGGGCGCTGCTGCACCGGCACGGGTGGCTGCGCCGGGGCGGCGCGGCCGGCAGGTACGGGCGCTGGAGCCCGCCCGGGCGCTCCGGCACCAGCCTGCTCGTCCCCGAGAGCCGCACCTTCCCCGACTGCACGGACCTCCTGGAGGAGGCGCTCACCGCCCTGGCCCACGGCGGGCTGCCCTCGGCGCGCGAGGTGCTCCTCGGGCTGAGCGTGCCCAGCGACGAGATCCGCTGGGAGCGGGAGATACCCGAAGGGCCCTACGGCTTCCGGGGCGAGGCCGCCTGGCCCGTACAGGAACAGCTGCGCTCCGCCGCCCGCCGGCTGCTTCTCGCGGCCGCCCTCGCCGACCGGGCCCGGGCCGGCTACTACGGGGCCCGGCACCAGGCGCAGGCCGAGCGCACCCTGGACGGGGTCCTGGTCGGACCCTCCCCGGGCGGGCGACGGCTGACCGCGTACGTCCCCGTGGACGGCGGCCGGGGACCCGTGACCCGACTGCACCACGCCCTGCACGCGACCCGTGAGGCGGTGGACTACCAGCGGGCCACCGGCGGCATGGAGGCCTTCGACGCGGCGGTGGCCGCCGGCGTCAGCCGGGAACTCGCCGAGGCACTCGTCGCCCTGGTCCGGGGCTCGGAAGGAGCCCGGATCGCGCTGGCCTGGGCACCCGCGGCGGGGGTCCCGGCGGGCTGCGCGGCCCGCCCCGAGCCGGTGGAGTTCTCACCGGGCGACCTCCCCGTCCTGCGGGAGGCCGCGGCCCGCTACACACGCGCGGAACCCGCCGTACCGGTCCGGCTCGCGGGGGCCGTGGTGCGGATGCGGCGAAAGGCCGCCGGGGGAGGGGGAACGGTTCGGCTGCGGGTGCTGGCCGGGGCGGAGGTCCCGTACGTCCGGGCGGCGCTCGACGAGGAGTCGTACCGCATCGCGGGCCACGCCCACCTGGTGGGCCTGCCGGTCCGAGTCACCGGCCGGCTGCAACGCCGGGGCGGATTCCGGCGGCTCGCCGACGCGGCGGACGTGACACCGGTCCCGCTGGACGAGGTCGAGCGGGACCGGCTGATGAAGTCGCTGGACGCGTCCTTCGACCCCGAGGACGTCCTGCCCTCGGACGACTGAAACGAAAGGGACCGCCTAGCGGAAGGCGGTGGCCCGGACTGTGGTGCCGCAGAGGGCGAATTCGCCGCCGTCGGACGGGGCCACCTGGAAGCCCGTGCCCGCTACGCCCACCACCAGCGAGGGGGCGACGGTCGGATCGGCCCCGGAGGCGCAGTAGCCGTCCGCCTCGCCGAGGACCGGGGTGAAGGTCAGGAGCGTCGAGGCGGATCCGCCCGCGGCCAGCAGCACCGGCCGGGCCTCGCCCCGGGGGACGACGCGCAGCGGCGCGTTCCGTTCCGGTGAGCCCTGGCCCGCGAGGGCCACCGTCGGGAAGCCGCGCAGCTCGCACGCCGGCCCCTCGTTGACCACCGTGAACCGCACCCGTGTGGAGTCCGTCCGGTCCGCGCCGGTCGCCGAGAGCTGCTCTCCGCTGCACGCCGCAGCGGGCGCCGCCGTGGCGGTGGCGCCGAAGAGCAGTCCGCCCGCCAGCACGGCCGTCGCGGCGCCCAGGGCGGCCGCGTTCCTGGTCAGTCCCACAGGAGTCACCTCACACCCGGTCGGAAGATCCCCTTCCACCATCGCACGCGGCGTTCGCGGCGGCCCGGCCGAAGGCGGCCATGGTCAGCCCCGGCACGGGGGAGAAGTCCGGGCCGCGGGTGAGGCCCAGCCGTTCGTAGAGGGTCACCGCGGGAGCGTTGGCGGCGCCGGTCGTGACCTCGACGGCCCGTCCGGGGAACATCTCCACCAGGACATGGCGCAGCAGCATCGAGCCGACCCCCCGCCGGAACCGCCCGGGGTCCACGCACAGCCGGTCGATGGAGACGACAGCGGCCTCCTCCTCCCAGGCGAGGAAGCCGTCGAGCGTGCCGTCCCCGGAGAACGCGCCGAGCCAGTGCAGAGCGCGGCCCCGCATTTCGGCGAGGCTCTCACCCAGGGCCGGGATGCCGTCGAAGCCGATGAGGCCGGCCTCCACCGTGTACGCGGCCCGCCCGATCCGGTGCACGGCCGCCGCGGTGGCATCGTCGGTGAGGTCCAGCGCGCGTATCTGCATGGCGGGCCACGTTACGCGTCGGCGGGCCGCCCCCGGCCCCGCTGCCCGGACCCCACCGGTAACCGTTTAGCGGCGCAGCCACTCCGCTCGGTACGATTCAGGCGCGCGGCGTTCGCCCGCGCACCCCCTGAGTCAGGAGAGACCGGTGTCAGACGTCCGTGTGATCATCCAACGCGATTCCGAGCGGGACGAGCGCGTGGTGGCCACGGGCACTACGGCGGCGGAGCTCTTCGCCGGCGAGCGCACCATCGTCGCCGCGCGCATCGCGGGCGAGCTCAAGGACCTCGCGTACGAGGTGCAGGACGGCGAGACCGTCGAACCGGTGGAGATCTCCTCCGAGGACGGCCTGAACATCCTGCGCCACTCGACCGCGCACGTCATGGCGCAGGCCGTGCAGGAGCTGTTCCCCGAGGCCAAGCTGGGCATCGGCCCGCCGGTCCAGAACGGCTTCTACTACGACTTCGACGTGGCCCGGCCCTTCACCCCGGAGGACCTGAAGGCCATCGAGAAGAAGATGCAGGAGATCCAGAAGCGCGGCCAGCGCTTCTCCCGCCGCGTCGTCACCGACGAGGCGGCCCGCGAGGAGCTGGCCGACGAGCCGTACAAGCTGGAGCTCATCGGCATCAAGGGCTCGGCGTCCACCGACGACGGTGCGAACGTCGAGGTGGGCGGCGGCGAGCTGACCATCTACGACAACCTGGACGCGAAGACCGGCGACCTGTGCTGGAAGGACCTCTGCCGCGGTCCCCACCTGCCCACCACCCGGAACATCCCGGCCTTCAAGCTCATGCGCAACGCGGCCGCCTACTGGCGCGGCAGCGAGAAGAACCCGATGCTCCAGCGCATCTACGGCACCGCGTGGCCGTCCAAGGAAGAGCTGAAGGCCCACCTCGACTTCCTCGCCGAGGCCGAGAAGCGCGACCACCGCAAGCTCGGCAACGAGCTCGACCTCTTCTCCATCCCCGACGAGATCGGCTCCGGCCTCGCCGTCTTCCACCCGCGCGGCGGCATCATCCGCCGGACCATGGAGGACTACTCGCGCAAGCGGCACGAGGAGGAGGGCTACGAGTTCGTCTACTCCCCGCACGCCACCAAGGGCGCCCTCTTCGAGAAGAGCGGCCACCTGGACTGGTACGCGGAGGGCATGTACCCCCCCATGCAGCTCGACGGTGGTACCGACTACTACCTCAAGCCCATGAACTGCCCGATGCACAACCTGATCTTCGACGCGCGCGGCCGCTCCTACCGCGAACTGCCGCTGCGCCTCTTCGAGTTCGGCACCGTGTACCGGTACGAGAAGTCCGGTGTGGTCCACGGCCTGACCCGCGCCCGCGGCTTCACCCAGGACGACGCGCACATCTACTGCACCCGCGAGCAGATGGCGGAGGAGCTCGACACGACCCTCACCTTCGTGCTCAACCTGCTGCGCGACTACGGCCTGACCGACTTCTACCTGGAGCTGTCCACCAAGGACCCGGAGAAGTTCGTCGGCTCGGACGAGGCCTGGGAGGAGGCGACCGCGGTCCTCGCGCAGGTCGCCGAGAAGCAGGGCCTCCCGCTGGTCCCGGACCCGGGCGGCGCCGCCTTCTACGGTCCGAAGATCTCGGTCCAGTGCAAGGACGCCATCGGCCGTACCTGGCAGATGTCGACCGTGCAGCTGGACTTCAACCTGCCGGAGCGCTTCAACCTCGAGTACACCGCGCCGGACGGCTCGCGTCAGCGCCCGGTCATGATCCACCGTGCGCTGTTCGGTTCGATCGAGCGGTTCTTCGCCGTGCTGCTGGAGCACTACGCGGGCGCCATGCCGCCGTGGCTCGCCCCGGTCCAGGCGGTCGGCATCCCGATCGGCGACGGGCACGTCGAGTACCTGCAGGAGTTCGCCGCGGCGGCGAAGAAGCAGGGCCTGCGGGTCGAGGTGGACGCCTCCTCCGACCGCATGCAGAAGAAGATCCGCAACCACCAGAAGCTCAAGGTGCCGTTCATGATCATCGTCGGCGACGAGGACATGGCCGCGGGCACGGTCTCCTTCCGCTACCGCGACGGTTCGCAGGAGAACGGCATCGCCAAGGACGAGGCGCTGGCCAAGCTGGCCAAGGTCGTCGCGGACCGCGTCCAGGTCTGAGGCACGAAGCGTCCGGACCGGCTCCGGACCGCCTGATCCGGCTCGTCCGGCACGGGAAGGCCCCCGGGAAGTGATCACTTCCCGGGGGCCTTCCTCGTACCCGAAGCCAAGGTCATATGCTTGCCGCCATGACGACTCAGCCGGAGCAGCAGATCGGTGTGGGCACGCAGGACGCGTTCCAGCGTCTGTGGACGCCCCACCGGATGGCCTACATCCAAGGGGAGAACAAGCCGACCGGCCCGGAGGCCGGGGACGGCTGTCCCTTCTGCGGGATTCCGGAGATGTCGGACCAGGACGGCCTGGTCGTCGCGCGGGGCCGGCACGTGTACGCCGTGCTGAACCTCTACCCGTACAACGGCGGCCACCTGATGGTGGTCCCGTACCGGCACGTCGCGGACTACACGGAGCTCGACGCGCTGGAGACGGCCGAGCTGGCCGACCTCACCAAACGGGCCATGATCGCGCTGCGCAAGGCCTCGGGTGCGCACGGATTCAACATCGGCATGAACCAGGGCGCGGCCGCCGGCGCAGGCATCGCCGCGCACCTGCACCAGCACATCGTGCCCCGCTGGGGCGGGGACACGAACTTCATGCCGGTCGTGGGTCATACCAAGGTGCTGCCCCAACTCCTCGCGGACACCCGCCAGATGCTGGCCGACGCCTGGCCGAACGACTAGTGCCGCATCAGACAACGTTCGCCCCGTTGTGACGCGCCGTCCGGGTACCGGCCCGGACGGCGCGCGTCGGCCATCCTGTCCAGGTGGCCGAACGGGTGCGGGTGCGGGAGATCGACGACGATGAAGGCCGGAGGCTGCTGCGGATATTCCGCCGGGGCACCGGTTCGGTGGTGACCTGGCGGCGTGCCCAGTTGGTGCTGTTGTCCGCGCAGGGGATGTCCGCCGCCAAGGTCGCGACGGTGACGTTCACCAGCCCGGATCGGGTCCGCGACGTCCTGCACAACTTCAATGCCGACGGTTTCGACTCGCTCTACCCGAAGTACAAGGGCGGCCGGCCCCGAATCTTCACGCTGCCCGAGCGCCGCGAGATCAAGAAGATCGCAAAGTCGAAGCCGGCCGAGCACGGCCTGCCGTTCTCGACGTGGAGCCTGGTCAAGCTGGCGGACTTCCTGGTCGCCGAGGGGGTGGTCGACGACATCAGCCACGAGGGCCTTCGTGTCCTGCTCCGCGAGGAGGGCGTCTCCTTTCAACGCGTGAAGACCTGGAAGGCCTCGAACGACCCCGACTACGAGGCGAAGAAGGCCCGGGTCGAGCATCTCTACGCGATCGCCGACGGCGAGGTCGTCCCCGAGCAGGGCGAGCCCGAGATCATTTTCTGCATGGATGAGTTCGGCCCGCTCAACCTCCAGCCCCACCCCGGGTGCCAGTGGGCCGAGCGTGGCGGTAAGGGCAAGGATCCTGAGCGGGAGCCACGGCCACGCCGTCGGGCCACCTACACCCGCCCGCACGGCGTCCGGCATCTGTTCGCTGCCTACGACCTGGGCAAGGACCAGTTCTACGGCCACATCAAGAAGACCAAGAACCGCTCCAAGTTCCTGGAGTTCTGCCGCTACCTGCGCTCCCTGCACCCCATCGGGAAGCGCATCGCGATCGTGTGCGACAACTACTCACCGCATCTGACCACGAAGCGGTGCCGCCGGGTCGCGGACTGGGCCGAGGCCAACAACGTCGAGATCGCCTACACCCCGACCAACTCCTCGTGGCTGAACCGCATCGAGGCCCAGTTCACCGCCCTGCGCTACTTCAGCCTCGACGGCACCGACCACGCCAGTCACAAGGAGCAGGGCAGCATGATCCGCCGCTACATCATCTGGCGGAACAAGCATGTCCAGGACGAGCGCCTACGCGGGATCGTGAACAGGGCGAACGTCGCCTGACGCAGCCGCACCCCGACGGAACAATGCGGTCCACAGGAACGTCACGCCGAACAGTGCTGACTCGGGCGGTTCCTCGCGCATGCGGCGCAGTTCGACCTCTACCAGGTCAGAGAAGATCCAGCGCAGCGATTCGGGTGTGTAGGCGAGGCCGCCTTGCAGTTCGCGTTCACGGTAGAGGTCCGCGTCGGCGAGTTCCGACCCCGTTCCCGCCTCGCCGGCGGCGAAGCAGGTGAGTGCGAGATGGCCGCCAGGTGCGAGGACGCGGTCGAGGAGGGCCAGGTAGCTGACGCGGCGGTGCGGCGGTAGGTGGTGGAAGCACCCTGAGTCGACGACCAGGTCGTACGGGCCGCTCAACTCGGTGACGGGGAGGGCGAAAGCGTCACCGCACAGGAAGCGGATGTCGACTCCAGCCGCGTGGGCCCGGTCCTGGCTCCAGGCGACGGCAACGGGAGAGAGGTCGACGGCGTCCACCTCGAAGCCGCGCGATGCGAGGTACAGAGCATTCCGGCCCGGCCCGCACCCCAGGTCCAGGACCCGACCGGGAGCGATCAGGCCCTGGTCGAGATAGGCGGCCAGGTTCTCGTCCGGCTTAGACACGAAGAACGGGACCGGCCTTGACCGGTCGGCATAGAAGCGGTCCCAGAAGCCCTTGCCGTCGCCCGTCGCCAAGCGGCCGGCCTCGGATTCAGATGCGAAGAGCCCGTCCAAGAGCGCGAGAACGTCCTCGACAGTGCGTACGGTCCGGTCCATCCGGCCCCCCTTTCGACCGAGACCGATGATAGGAACGACGGGCATGAAAGGCCAGGTCAGACGGCATATGACGACGGCTGGAGTGGGCTGCTACGGCCCCCGGAGAAGGCAGGGAAGGAACCCCTCCAGACCCCGACCCCGTGTCCCCCCAAGCACCCACCAGAGGCCAGAAAGGGACCATCCTCGGCCGCGTCGGGGAGACTATTTCGAGGAGTTTCCCAGCGGTAATACAGGGCGAACGTTGTCTGATGCGGCACTAGGTGTCGTAGAAGCTGCTCGACGATCTGGCCGGATCGAGTCAGAAGGGGCCGGATCAGGCCGGATCCTGCCGGGGCCCGTCCCTGCGCGTCCGGCGCCAGTCCTCCAGCTCGGCCTCGACGTCGAACTCGGTCAGTCCCAGGGGCGGGCCCGGCGGGGGCATGCGCAGGGCCGCGCGGATCTTCTCGTTGATCTCCGTGAGGACGTCCCGCACCTGGCGTTCGGTGCGGGCCCCGCGGACCTTCTCCCGGGCGTCCTCCGCCTCCTTGCGCAGCGCGAGCGCCGGAGGCAGGACGGCGAAGCCCTCACGGTGCAACTTGCCCTTGATCCACCACAGCTCGTCGTAGGGCGCGTCGAGGTAGGCCAGCGGCTTGCCGTAGCCGGGCAGGCTCTCGAAGTCACCGCGTTCGGTGGCCTGCCGGATCTGCCGGTCCACGAAGGACTCGAAGCTGACACCCGGTGGTTTGCGCTCGGTCATGGTCCCTCCTCGGCCGCCCCTCCAGCCTAGCTACGCGTCGTAGACGTCGGCCTTGCGCGGAGCGGGCTCCTGGATGAGCCCGCTCATGATCGAGGAGCGGTTGGTGAAGCGGTCGGTGTCGACGCCGTTCTCCTCCAGCACCTTGAAGGTCGCCGCGTGGATCGACCGAAGGACCGGGGCCACCGTGCGCAGGGCGTCGTCCGCCATGAACCGGTGGCGCCACATCGAGCTCGCCCAGACGTGACGCAGGCCGAAGGGCTCGGGCAGGACCAGCTTGCCGCCGAAGTAGTCGAGGAGCGGCGGGTACCAGGTCAGCGGGGCACGCACCGCGAGGCGCACCACCTCCTGCACGTCCACCAGCGGCAGCGGCCGCTCGACCGTCTCCCAGAAGCGGATGCTCTTGGGCACTTCCACGGTCGGGGCCGCGGACTTGGTCGTGAACAGCCCGTGTACGGGGCCCAGCGCGTGCGCGGTGACGTCCACGCGCAGCGTTTTGTACAGCACGGTGACCGTGACCAGCATGTTGATGACCAGCTGGCCGTCCCAGAGCGGGTACTGGATGCCCAGGTAGTGCCGGTTGCCGGCGCTGAACTGCTGCTCGTTGCAGATCCGGGTGATCTCGTGCGGCTTGATGAGGAAGGCGTCCACGTTCTCGCCGGTGGGGCGTGCCACCTCGGCGGCGCCCTCGCCGATCGGGGTGACGATCCAGTGCTGGATCGCGGCGGGCGGGAAGCCGCCGGTGTGCAGCGGTCCCCGCTCCAGCTTGCGGAGCTGGGAGTCGATCGCGCGTACGACGTCCCAGCTGCGGAAGGGGTGGATCTCCATGCCCTCGCTCCTGGGAGCCAGTTCCTCGGCCATCTGCCAGCTGCCCCACCGGGTCCCCATGCCGAGGATGCCCTTGGGGCCCGCGTAGAAGACCTGGTTGCTGCGGTCCTCCGCGGTCAGCTTGGCGAGCTGGTGGCGCAGGTCCTCGCGGGCCTTCTCGTCGGGGTTGCCGGGCACGGCCTCCGGGATCTTGGCGCCGACCCCGCCGCCCGCCAGCAGCCCGTCCCAGCGGGAGCGCAGGTCCCTGGCGGTGGCCTCGCAGGTACGGCGGGCGAGCAGCCAGCCCAGGGCCGGGGCGATGATCATGGCGCGGGCGTACAGGCCGAGGAAGCCGGTCAGCGGCAGCCGGAACATCAGGACGGCCACCACGACGGCGACGCCGACGAGGAGTACGGTGCCCAGCCACGAGCTCCGGCCCTCCTCGGAGGCGAGGCTCTTGCGCAGCTGGAACAGGCCCAGCCACAGCAGCAGCCCGGGCAGGAACAGCACACCGCAGACCAGCATGATCAGCCGGAGTCGGCGGTCGCGCTCCTTGCGGATGTGCGAGGCGGCCAGACAGTGCTCCACCACCGTCTGCGGATCGGCGCCGAAGGACTGGATGAGCGGCTTGCGGTCCGCCCCGAGCGTCCGTGCCTCCACGGCGCGGCAGAAGGCCTCGCCCAGGCTGGGCTCGAAGAGGGAGATCTTCGGGGGCTTGACCGTCGCGGGGTGGTTCTCGCTGTTGGCGGTGATTATCTTCTCGAGCTTGCTGTCCTTGCCGCCGTCGCGGTACGCGGCCGAGGCGAGGGCGTTGGTCGCCGCCGTCTGCCCCCCGCCACCCTGCAGCGGGACCTGCGCTCCGGGCCTGAAGTCGAATCCGTCGTCCGCCACCGCTGCCCCCATCGCTGTGCGTTCGTGCTCTTTTGGTGCGCCGATGAGCCTATCGGCGGATCTCGCCCCATGGTCATGGGACAGGGAAATGCCGCCCACCGCAAGCTGGTTGGGTGGGCGGCCGAACCCGGTTCTACGACAACTAACTTCCCTTTCCGTTCTGTTCGCGCACCTTTTCCGCGATCTGCGGCGGCATCGGCTCGTGGCGGGCGTACGCGCGGGCGAAGCGGCCCGTGCCGTGCGAGACGGAGCGCAGCTCGACGGCGTAGCGGCCGATCTCGATCTCGGGGATCTCGGCGCGCACCCGCGTGCGCCCGGGGCCCGCCTGGTCGGTGCCGACGACACGGCCGCGACGGCCCGCGAGGTCGCTCATGACCGGGCCGACGTACTCGTCGGGAACGAGGACGGCGAGCTCGGCGACCGGTTCGAGCAGGTCGATGCGGGCCTCGGCGGCGGCCTCGCGCAGCGCGAGGGCGCCGGCCGTCTGGAAGGCGGCGTCGGAGGAGTCCACCGAGTGCGCCTTGCCGTCGCGGAGGGTGACGCGCACGTCGACCAGCGGGTATCCGGCGGCGACCCCGCGAGCGGCCTGCGCACGTACGCCCTTCTCCACGGACGGGATGAACTGCCGGGGCACGGCGCCCCCGACCACCTTGTCGACGAACTCGATGCCGCTGCCGGGCGGGAGCGGCTCCACCTCGATCTCGCAGATGGCGAACTGGCCGTGACCACCGGACTGTTTGACGTGCCGGCCGCGCCCGGTGGCCTTGGCGCCGAAGGTCTCGCGCAGGCTCACCTTGTGCGGGACCGGGTCGACCTGGACCCCGTAGCGGGTGCGCAGCCGCTCCAGCGCCACGTCCTGGTGGGCCTCGCCGAGGCACCACAGGACGACCTGGTGGGTGTGCGGGTTCTGCTCCAGCCGCATGGTGGGGTCCTCGGCGACGAGCCGGGCCAGGCCCTGCGAGAGCTTGTCCTCGTCGGCCTTGCTGTGGGCCTCGATGGCGAGGGGGAGCAGCGGGTCCGGCATGGTCCAGGGCTCCATGAGGAGCGGATCGTCCTTGGCGGAGAGGGTGTCGCCTGTCTCCGCGCGGGTGAGCTTGGCGACGCAGGCGAGGTCGCCGGCGATGCACCGGGTCAGGACGCGCTGCTGTTTGCCGAAGGGGGAGGAGAGGGACCCCACCCGCTCGTCGACATCGTGGTCCTCGTGCCCGCGGTCGGCGAGGCCGTGCCCGCTGACGTGGACGGTGTCCTCGGCCTTCAGGGTGCCGGAGAAGACGCGTACGAGGGAGACGCGGCCGACGTAGGGGTCGGAGGAGGTCTTGACGACCTCGGCGACGAGGGAGCCGTCGGGGTCGCAGGTGACGGCGGGCCGGGCGGAGCCGTCGGGGCGGGTGACGGTGACGGCGGCGCGTTCCAGGGGCGTGGGGAAGCCGCCGGTGACCAGTTCGAGGAGTTCCACGGTGCCCAGGCCCTGGCGGGCGCCGTCGACGGCGGGGGCGGCCATCAGGACGGGGTGGAAGGTGCCGCGCGCCACCGCCCGCTCCAGGTCGTCGACGAGGGTCTTGAGGTCGATCTCCTCGCCGCCGAGGTAGCGGTCCATGAGGCCCTCGTCCTCGCTCTCGGCGATGATCCCCTCGATGAGCCGGGCGCGGGCGTCGGCGATGAGGGAGAGCTCGTCGGGGTCGGGGTCGCGCTCCACGCGCTCGCCCGAGGCGTACTCGTAGACGCGCTGCGAGAGCAGGCCGAGCAGGCCGGTGACGGGGGCGTGCCCGTCGGGACCGGCCGGGCCGTGCAGGGGCAGGTAGAGGGGGATGACGGCGTCGGGGTCGTCGGCGCCGAAGATCTCGCCGCAGACGGTGGTCATCTGCGTGTAGTCGGAGCGGGCGGCCTCCAGGTGGGTCACGACGATGGCGCGGGGCATGCCGACGGCCTCGCACTCGTCCCAGACCATGCGGGTGGCGCCGTCGATCCCGTCCGAGGCCGAGACGACGAAAAGGGCCGCGTCCGCGGCGCGCAGACCGGCCCTGAGTTCCCCCACGAAGTCGGCGTACCCGGGGGTGTCCAAAATATTGATCTTGATTCCGCCCCATTCGACGGGGACGAGGGACAGCTGGACCGAGCGCTGCCGGCGGTGCTCGATCTCGTCGTAGTCGGAGACGGTGGCGCCGTCCTCGACCCGGCCGGCCCGGTTGACCGCTCCCGCGGTCAGGGCGAGGGCCTCGACCAGCGTGGTCTTGCCGGATCCGCTGTGGCCGACCAGCACGACATTCCTGAGGGAAGAGGGGCGGTCGGCCGTCAGTGCCCTGCCGGCGGCTCCGGCTTGGTGTGATGTGGCTCCCATGGTTCTCATGCCTCCCGGTGGTGACGGTGAGGAGGGTGGGGTGATGTGAGGATCGGTGTCCGGATCGGTCTCCCGGCTGCTCCCCGGAGGAGGAATGCGGGATTCTTCGAGCTTTGCACTGGTGTCACATCCCGTCCATACGTCGTACCGGGGATGTACGGGAGGGCGTGCGCAGCACGGGCCGAGGGCGCCGCGGGGACGGATCGGGGGCCCGTCGGAGGGGGTCCGCGGCGTGAAGTACGTCTTACGTGGCACGAACCGGTGGGTGCGCGGCGCTCGCGCGGTGGCGCGCTGGCTACGATGGGCCAGCCGGTGGCCGTGGTGGCCGTGCGGCCCAGCGACCCTCCGGGAAGGCCATGCTGAACAAGTACGCGCGTGCATTCTTCACGCGTGTTCTCACGCCATTCGCCGCTTTTCTGCTCCGGCGGGGGGTGAGCCCGGACGCGGTCACCCTGATCGGCACGGCCGGAGTCGTGGCCGGAGCGCTGTTCTTCTTCCCCCGCGGCGAGTTCTTCTGGGGCACGATCACGATCACCCTCTTCGTCTTCTCCGACCTGGTGGACGGGAACATGGCCCGCCAGGCCGGGGTCTCCAGCCGGTGGGGGGCCTTCCTCGACTCCACCCTCGACCGGGTGGCGGACGCGGCGATCTTCGGCGGTCTCGCGCTCTGGTACGCGGGCTCCGGGAACGACAACGCGCTCTGTGCGGTGGCGATCTTCTGCCTGGCCAGCGGCCAGGTGGTCTCGTACACCAAGGCGCGCGGCGAGTCGATCGGGCTGCCGGTGGCCGTCAACGGGCTCATCGAGCGGGCCGAGCGGCTGGTGATCTCGCTGGTCGCGGCCGGCCTGTCCGGGCTGCAGACCTTCGGGGTGCCGTCCTGGATCGGCGTGCTGCTGCCGATCGCGCTGTGGATCGTGGCGGTGGGCTCGCTCGTCACCCTGATCCAGCGGGTGGTCACCGTACGGCGCGAGTCGGCCGAGGCCGACGCGGCGGCCGCCGCCGCCGAGGGCGGCGCGGCCTGATGGGTGCCACACAGGACAAGCTGGTCGACTCGCTGTACGGGCTCGGCTGGGCCGGCGTCAAGAAGCTGCCCGAGCCGGCCGCCGTGGCCCTCGGCCGGCGGATCGCCGATTTCGCGTGGAAGCGGCGCGGCAAGAGCGTGCTGCGGCTGGAGTCGAACCTGGCCCGGGTGGTGCCCGACGCCGGTCCGGAGCGGCTGCGCGAGCTGTCGCAGGCGGGCATGCGCTCCTACATGCGGTACTGGATGGAGTCCTTCCGGCTGCCGACCATGGATCCGAAACGGTTCAGCACGGACGTCGAGTTCACGGACGAGCACCTGCTGCGCGAGGCCCTGGACTCCGGGCGCGGAGTGATCGTCGCCCTGCCGCACCTCGCCAACTGGGACCTCGCCGGGGCCTGGGCCATCGGCCACATGAAGGCGCCGTTCACCACGGTCGCCGAGCGGCTCAAGCCCGAGAGCCTCTACGACCGGTTCGTGGCCTACCGGGAGAGCCTGGGCATGGAGGTCCTGCCGCACAGCGGCGGAGCCGCCTTCGGCACCCTCGCCCGCAGGCTGCGCTCCGGCGGCCTGGTCTGCCTGGTCGCGGACCGGGACCTGTCGGCCTCCGGGGTCGAGGTGGACTTCTTCGGATCCACCGCGCGGATGCCGGCCGGGCCGGCGCTGCTGGCCCAGCAGACCGGCGCGGTCCTGCTCCCGGCCACCCTGCACTACGGCGACACTCCCCGGATGTACGGCCGGATCCACCCCGAGGTGGAGGTTCCGAAGACCGGGACCCGGACCGAGAAGACCACCGTCATGACGCAGGCGGTGGCGGACGTCTTCGCGTGGGGCATCGCCGAGCACCCGGAGGACTGGCACATGCTGCAGCGGCTGTGGCTGGACGACCTGGAGGAGCGCCCGTAGTGAAGATCGGCATCGTGTGCCCGTACTCGTGGGACGTGCCGGGTGGCGTCCAGTTCCACATCCGGGACCTGGCGGAGCACCTGATCCGCCTCGGCCACGAGGTGTCCGTGCTCGCTCCGGCGGACGACGACACCCCGCTGCCGCCGTACGTGGTCTCGGCGGGGCGGGCGGTGCCGGTCCCGTACAACGGCTCCGTGGCCCGCCTCAACTTCGGGTTCCTCTCCGCCGCCCGGGTGCGGCGCTGGCTCCACGACGGCACCTTCGACGTGATCCACATCCACGAGCCGGCCTCGCCCTCGCTGGGCCTGCTGTCCTGCTGGGCGGCGCAGGGG